>JACRKB010000117.1 GCA_016235545.1 Verrucomicrobiota bacterium
CGGCGCGGTGAGCGAAGCCGAGGGCGACCAGTGCCACGCCGCGAGCGGCGCGCATCTGCGGGAGTTGTTGCGCGGGAATCATCGCTACGTCTTCACGCTCATCCACAAATTCCAGACACCGGAGCTGCTCTGCGACCGGCCCGACGTGATTGTGCTCACGGACGAGGCGCACCGCAGCCAATACGACACGCTGGCGTTGAACATGCGCGCGGCGTTGCCCAAGGCGCTGTTCCTCGCCTTCACCGGCACACCACTCATCGCGGGCGAGGAACGGACGAAGGACGTGTTCGGCGATTACGTTTCGATCTACGATTTCCAGCAATCCGTCGAGGACGGCGCGACCGTGCCGCTGTTCTACGAGAACCGCACGCCGGAGTTGCAACTCGTGAACCCGGAGTTGAACGAGGACATCTACAATCTCATCGAGGCGGCGGAACTCGACCCCGAACAGGAAGCGAAACTCGAACGGGAGTTGAGCCGGCAATACCACATCCTCACCCGTGATGACCGGCTGGAGACGGTAGCCCAGGACATCGTGCGGCATTTCCTCGGGCGCGGCTTCGTCGGCAAGGCGATGGTGGTGTCCATCGACAAGGCCACGGCGCTCAAGATGCACGACAAGGTGCGGAAGCACTGGGCGGCGGAGCAGACGAAGGTGGAGAAGGAGCTGGGGCGGTATGACCTCGCGGCGGACAGGAAGGCGGAATTGCTGGCGCGTCTGGAAGTGCTCAAGACGACCGACATGGCGCTGATCGTGTCGCCCGGACAGAACGAGATTCAGCAGATGCAGGCGCGGGGGCTGGATATTGCCCCGCACCGGAAGCGGATGAACGAGTCGTCGCCTCCACTCGACGAGAAGTTCAAGGACTCGGACGACCCGCTGCGAATCGTGTTCCTGTGCGCCATGTGGCTGACCGGCTTCGACGCGCCGAGTTGTTCCACCGTGTATCTCGACAAGCCGATGCGGAATCACACCCTCATGCAGACGATTGCCCGGGCCAACCGAGTATTCCCCGGCAAGCACAGCGGCATGATCGTGGACTATGCCAACGTCTTCGCATCGCTCGAAAAGGCACTGGCCATTTACGGTGCGGGCAAAGGCGGCAAGAACCCGGTCAAGGACAAGCAGAAGCTGGTCGAGGATCTGCGCATGGCGGTGAATGCCTCAACGGCTTTTTGCGCCACGCGCCAGGTGATTCTCCCGGGCATCGAGCAACTCGTCGCCGGCAGCCTGAAACGCTTACAGAAGCTCGCCGACGCCGTGGACGCGCTCATCTCGCCCGACTCGCTTCGCCGCGAATTTCTCGGCCATGAGCGCATCGTCAACACCCTTTACGGTGCGGTGAAGCCTGACCCGGCAGCGCTGGAGTTCGCCGGGCGTGTCGCCTGCCTCGCCGCCATCGCCGATGCCATCCGCGCCAAACACAATCCGAACCCGGCAGACATCACGGAAATAATGGGTGACATCGGCAAACTGCTCGACGCCTCGATCACCGGCGTTGATATGCCCGCCAAGCCCGCCCCGGTCATGGACCTGTCTAAGATTGATTTCCATGCGCTCGCGGCAAAGTTCAAAGAGTCCAAACACCAGAACACCGACCTCGAAGTCCTCAAGGCCGCCATTCGCGCCCAACTGGAGAAGCTGATTCGCCTCAATAAGACCCGCGCCGATTTCGCGGAGAAGTTTGAGGAACTGATCGAGAGTTACAATAGGGGCAGCGGAAGTATTGAGGAGCTTTTCGAGGAACTGGTGAAATTGAGCCGCAACCTGAGCGAGGAACAGCAACGCCGCGTCCGCGAGAACATGACCGAGGAAGAACTGGTCATTTTCGACATCCTCACGCGTCCCGCGCCCGAACTGAGCGAGGCCGAGCGCGCCGAGGTGAAGAAGGTGGCCAAGGTGCTGCTCGAAAGGCTCAAAGCGCTGCTCGTCCTCAACTGGCGGCAAAAGTCATCCGCCCGCTCCCAGCTCAAGCTCGCCATCGAGGACACGCTCGACACCGGCCTGCCCCGCGCCTACGACAAGCCGCTTTATGCGCAAAAGTGTTCCGCCCTCTTCGAGCACATTTACGAAAGCTATCCGGAGCGGGATGCCGGTGTGTATGCCACCGCAGTGTAAGATCCGCGAGGCAGCCGGCGACTTTCAACACCGCTGGCTGGCTTCTCCGCAGCCTGCTGAAAGTCCCCGTCTGCCAGGCCGATCCTGAACAGGCCGACCTCTGTCCGCTCGCTCCCGGCAACTCGCGGCCAGACGCCAGCCGGACACAGCCCTAATCGGGGCCGGGGACAGACTGCGCTATCTGGCTCAGTCATGGCCGCTCCGGTGACGATGCTCGTTGCCGGCCGGTGCGGCTCGCACTGCGCGTCTGGGCCTCCGCCGGCCAGTCCCGGCCAGCGACAGACTGTCCCCGGTGGTTGAGGCCTGACTCCGGCGCTTTCCACGCCGCTTCACTGCACTCCGCGGCAGCCCTCGCTCCCGACCTCCAGCCGCTCGCCGAGGGCGTTCGCTCCGTTCCGTGACTCGGCGCGGCAACCCCGGAGACAGGCCGGAGATGCTCGCCCGGCATGCTGGCTGCAAATCGCCCCGAGCAGCCACCCCGCCCGCCTCGCCCGCTGCGCGGAGTTGGCGGCGTTGCCGTTCGTTCTCAGGTCCTTTTCCGCTGTGCTCCTCCGGCCGTCCTCCCGGTCTGTCGCCCTCACGGGGCCGCTCCGCCGGGGTGTCTCGTGGTGCCCTCTGAAGACTACTCCCACGGACAAGCCCGGCTCCGCAGCCCTTTTCGTGAAGGGCGACAGACCGAGACGAACAGCCGGGCACAAAAAAAGACCATGAAAACTAAACACATAATCTCTGGGCTCAAGAGCCGATCCGAACAGCCGGGAACAGCCAAACCGGGTTTGCCCCGCATTGATTTCGCCTCGCGGCGGGCGAACCGCTCACTGGCCACGTCCGCCTTGTTGAACCTGCTGCGGCGCGGTGCGCCGAGGTTCTTCTCGCTGGCGGAGGTCGTGGGCCGCTGGGTCTGGATTCAGTTCGAGTGCGAGCCTGCGCTGGAGACCCGGCGGCAGTTGGCGCAGTTGGGCTTTCATTGGAACCAGACGCGTCGGGCCTGGCAGCATCCCTGCGGCGTGTATCGGGACGCTGGCGTCGCCTTCGACCCGCGCCGCAAGTTCGGCAGCTACTTCGCGGCGGACATGATGCTGCCGTGAACTTCACCCGGAATATGAGTGCCAGCAAGGTTGCCAGCAGACACCCCCTTCGGGAGTGGTGTCCAGTGGTGACGGAGTTGGCGCGGATAGTCCTTGAAACCCTCAAGAACCCCTTACAAATTGCCCCTGAAATGAGCGTAAGAGCGATGGAACGGACCACTCCGCAGATGAAGGCAACGACGAGCTTGGGTCGTTAGGCCGCTTCACACGTCTATGATTCCATTCGCACCTTCCAGACGTTCCAGTGCCGGATACACCGTGTTTGACATCATGGTGCTTGTCGCTGGCTTCGCTGTGGGTGGCTGGGTCAGCAGTTACTTCGAGGGGGCGAGGCGAGCTTGGGTGTTTTGGATTTCCTCATTTGCGTCCGGCATCATTTTGTGGTGTTTCATTTTCCTGTGGTTGCTACCTTTGGTTAGCCGCCGCCGATCCAGATGAGCACACGACACACAACGCGGCCTCCTGAGAAACTAGCCGCGCAAGTCATTGGTTGGGAACGAGGTGGTAGTTCAGGGCGGTGGCCAGGTTGTGGAGGCGGGCCAGCTTCTTGCGCTGCATCTAACCCGGCCATCGCGTCCAGGTTGCAATCCAACGCCCTCGTGGGCCGGGCCGCTGTAGCTCTGGGTCGTTAGGCCAGGGCTGTGCCCCCTGCTCACGGCGCGCGGAGGCGGTAGAACTTGCGGGGCGGCGAGGTGTCGTGGACCACGAAGTTCTGCAAGACCACGCCCGCCTGGTTTGTCCGCTGCTGAATTGTCTCGGGGACGACCGTCCACACGTTGCCGCTCGTGAGGAGGTTTGTGTTGGACTCCAGCTTGAAGTTTGCCGCGCTCGGCGGCCAGAGGATCGTGAACTGGCGCGTCGTGGAGAGAAACTCGAACGTCAGCATGCGCTCCGCGTCCGTCACCACCGCGAAGTAGTGCGAGCCGAAGTTGTCTGCCGGATTGAAGTCGCCCTCGCTGAGGGTGAGGTTGACGCGGTTCTCCGCCAGCCCGTTGACCGCCGCCGTGGCGATGATGGTCACGGTCACGGCCTGCCCGTTCGTCACCGCGCCGATGGGACAGGTGACGACTCCGCCGGCGAAGGTGGGGGTGCCCTGGCTGCTCGTCGCTGAGACAAACGTGTAGCCGGCAGGCAGCGTGTCCGTGAGCGTGACGCCGGTGGCGATGGAGGAGCGGCTGTTCGTCACGGTGATCGTGAGTGTGACGTTGGAGCCGAAAAAGACGATGGTCGGCGAGTTGGTTTGCAGGGTGGTGAGGTCGGGGTTGGTGGTGACGACGTAGTTGACTGGCGCGGTCCCCGTGCCGTCCGGCGTGACGACCGTGAGCGGGCCGGTGCCCGCGCCGGCGGGGATGACGGCGACAAGCTGCGTGTCCGTGACGGAGGAGAATCCGGCGCTGACGCCGTTGAAGCGCACCGCTGTCGCGTTGGTGAAGCTGTGGCCGCGCACCGTCACTGCCGTCCCGACCGGACCGAGCAACGGGGTGAAGGAATCCACGCGCGGCGTGACGGTGAAGTTGCCCGGGCTGGTGATGACGCCGCCGGGCGTGGTGACGGTGATGACTCCAGTGACGGCGTTGGTGGGCAGCAGCACCGTCATCTGCGTGGCGACAAGGCTCGTCACCGGCGCGCTCACCAGGGTTGCGTTCGCTCCGGCAAACGTGACGGAAGTGACGCCGGTGAAGTTCGTGCCGGCCAGCGTCACCGATATGCCGACCACACCCGTGGCCGGACTGAAGCTGGTCAGGCGCGGCGGCAGGTAAAACGAAACGCTGCTCGTCACCGAGCCGCCCGATGTGCTGACGGAAATCGGCCCGGTGGTGGCCGTGGCAGGGACGGTTGCGGTGATCTGCGTGTCTGCCGACACGTTGAAGGTGGTGGCGGGGACTCCGTTGAAGCTCACGTTGGTCGTGCCCAGGAAGTTCGCGCCGTCGAGCGTCACAGTCGAGCCGGGCAGGCCGTTCGTCGGCGTGAAGCCGGTGATGACCGGGGCGAGCGCGAAGACGGTGAGGTTGCTGCTGGTAACGTTCGTGCCGCTGGGGGAGGTGATGCGGATGGGGCCGTTCGTGGCCCCGGCCGGCACGGTGGCGCGGAGCTGCGTGGCCGCGACGATGGCGATCACCGACGCGTTGGTGAAGCCGCCCGCCGCCGCCGTGAAGGCCACATTCGTCACGTCGAGAAAGTTCAGCCCCTCCACCACCACCTGCGACCCGACCTGCGCTGCGACCGGGCTGAAGCCTGTGATGAACGGGCCGATGATGAAGTTGCTGCCGGTCGCGTTCGTGCCGGCGGGGTTGATGACGCGGATGGGGCCGGTGGTCGCGCCGGTCGGGACGGTGGCGGAGATTTGCGTGTCCGAGGTGACGGAGCCGACGGCCGTGATGCCGTTGAAAGTGACGTTGGTGGCCGTGGTGAAGTTGATGCCGGTGATGACGACGGGATCGCCCGCCTTGCCGCCGATGGGCGAGAAGCCGGTGACGATGGGTGCAAGGCCGCTGACGACGAAGTTGCTGCTGCTCGTGACCGTGCCGTTCGGAGTGGTGATGGAAATGGGGCCGGTGCTGGCTGCGGCTTGAACCGTCGCGGAGATCTGTGACGCGGCGGTGACAGTGAAGCCCGCGGCGTTGGTGCCGTTAAACTTCACGGCTGTCGCGCCGGTGAAGTCGCCGCCGGAGATGATGACGACGGAGCCAGTCGGTCCGAGGGTCGGGGTAAAGCCCGTGATGATGGCTGTGCCGGAGATGACGAAGTTGGTCGGGGTGGTGTTGGTGCCGGCGAATGTGGAGACGGAGATGGGGCTTGTCACCGCTCCCGCTGGCACCGTGGCCACGAGCTGGTTCGCCGCCGTCACGGACGGTGCGGCGGCCTGCACGCTGCCGAAGCGAACGGTTGTCTGGCCACTGATGAAGTTTGCGCCGAAGATGGTGACGAGCGTGCCGATGTTGCCGATGGCCGGGCTGAAGCTGTCCACGCGCGGAGAGACGGTGAAGGTGCCGGAACTGGACAGGGAGCCGGCGCTGACCGTGACACTAATGGGGCCAGTCAGTGCGTCCACCGGGACGACGGCGGTGATCTGCGTTGCGGAAGGTGGATTGAAGGATGCGGCAGTCGGAGAGTTTCCGAACTTCACCTGCGACGCCGTGCTCAGGTCGGTGCCAGTGATTGTCACGGTGGTGCCCGGCCCGCCGGAAGTCGGGGTGAAGCCGGTGATGGTTGGCAGCGCGTGCGCCAGCGTTCCGGTTACGAGCCAGAGGAGCGCGAGGAGGGCGTTGGGGAAGGACTGATTCACACGAGACACCGCCAGACTGAATCAGAATCCCGCCCTGGAGGCAAACAGGCAGGCGCTCAGGAAAACCCCGTAGCCCGTGCCGGCGACTTCCAGTCGCCGCATTGCGGTGGATGGATCAACTCGATTCGTCCTGCCTCGGTCGCGGACGGCGACTGCAAGTCGTCGGCACGGGCTACCCGCCGAGATACGCGCTCTTCACCTGCGGGTTCGTGCGCAGCTTCGCGGACTCGTCTTGGAGGATGACCTTGCCCGTCTCCAGCACGTAGCCGAAGCGAGAGACTTCGAGGGCGAGGTTCGCGTTCTGCTCGACGAGCAGGATGGTGATGCCCTGCTGCTTGTTGATCTCCACGATCTTCTCGAAAATGGTCTTCACCAGCAGGGGCGCGATGCCGAGCGAAGGTTCGTCCAGCATGAGGAACCTGGGTTTGCTCATCAGCGCACGGCCAATGGCCAGCATTTGCTGCTCGCCGCCGGAGAGCGTGCCGGAGACCTGCTTTTCGCGCTCCTTCAAGCGCGGGAAAACGTTGAAGACGTAGTCCATGTCCGTCGCGATGCTGGCTTTGTCGCTGCGGAGGTAGGCGCCCATCTGGAGGTTCTCCAGGACGGTGAGGTTCGCGAAGACCATGCGGCCCTCGGGCACATGCGCGAGGCCGAGCTTCACGATCTCGTGGGCGGGCAGTCGGGTGATATTGCGGCCTTCGTAGATGACTTCGCCGGACGCCGCAGTGTGGAGGCCGGAGATGGCGCGCAAGGTGGTGGTCTTCCCCGCGCCGTTGCCGCCGATGAGCGTGACGATGTCACCTTGCTTCACGGACAGGGAGATGCCGTGGAGCGCGGCGATGGCACCGTAGCTGACAGAGAGGTTGCGGACTTCAAGCATGAGATTTCTAGCCACGGATGGAACACGGATGGAACACGGATGGGAAGCAGAAGGGAGGTAGCAGGCGAGCAGGAATGCCGGAGGAAGACGGTGGTGGCCACAGCGCGCGCTCTCCTGCCTTCCTGCCTTCCTTGCATGGTCCTGTCTTCTTCATCCGTGTTTAGTCCGTGTTCCATCCGTGGCTATCACTTCTTCTCCGAGGTAAGCCTCAATGACTTTTGGATTCTTCCGCACCTCGGCGGGCGTGCCTTCCGCGATCTTCACACCGTAGTCGAGCACGGCGATGCGCTCGCAGATGCCCATGACGACCTGCATGTCGTGCTCCACGAGCAGGACTGAGAGGCGATACTTGTCCTTGAGGAAGCGGATGAGCTGCATCAGCTCGGCCTTCTCAGTCGGGTTCATGCCGGCGGCGGGCTCGTCGAGCAGCAGCAGCCTTGGGCGCGTGGCGAGGGCGCGGACGATTTCCAGCCGCCGCTGGTCGCCGTAGGGAAGGCTCTTTGCGGGCGCGTCGGCAAATTTTCCAAGCTTGAAAACCTCCAGCATGTCCATGACCTGCGCCGCGATTTCCTTCTCCTCGTCGCGGAAAACTGGCCCGCGCGTGAGCGAGTGAACGACCCCGCTGACGACGTGCAGGTGGAAGGCGACGCGGACGTTGTCGAAGACTGAGAGCGAGGGAAAGAGCCGGATGTTTTGGAAGGTGCGCGCGATGCCGTGCCCGGTGATTTCGTAGGGCGCGAGGCCGTGGATGTCGTGGCCGCCGAAGGCGATGCCGCCCTCGGTCGGCTCATAAACGCCGGTGATGAGGTTGAAGACGGTGGTCTTGCCCGCACCGTTGGGCCCGATGAGGCCGAAGAGCTGGTTGGGAAGCACCTGGAGGTCCAGCGCGTTCACCGCCGTCAGGCCGCCGAAGCGGATCGTGCAGGCACGCACGTCGAGCAGCGGGGCGGGGTTGTCGGCAGCGGACATGGATGCGAGCGCGATCTGGGAACTCATTGCCAGGCACAACGATCACCGCGCCGTCTTGGCTCGCGTGCGCGGACGATTCGAGACGCTGACCACGTGAAGCGCACCGATTGTGCAGGTGCAACCCTCCACGTCCACAATGGGAACGACGCCCTTGCCCACGGCGGTGAAATTCCGTTCCTGAACCTCGAACATGCGTCTTTCCGGAAGATGAACGACGAGCGGGGAGAAGGGGCCATCGAGCCGTTCACGCGGCGGGTTGAGATTCAGCATGAGACAACTTTGATGCAACAGCCGGACCGTCTCAAGCCGCGTTTTGGGCACCCTCAGCTTCTTGCAGCCGAGTGGCTTTTCCCCGCCAGTTCGCAGGGCGACGAGCGGTAAAACTCCACCTCCAACCTGCAAGAAACTGGGATGCGCCCCCGCGCTCTGAACCGCTCCGGGCCTCCATCCTCTGCTTTCGTCAGTCCGACAAAACCCTCATTCACAGTTGCAGTGGGCGTGCTGGCACGCATGATGACGCCGCCAGCGGAGAAACAACTATGCCGCCGGTGAGTCAACCGCAGAACACAGCAAAACACCATGGGCGACAAATCCCCCAAAGCCACGCAGAAGAAATCCACCCAGAAGCAGACCAAGGTCGCAAGCACCGCCCAGAAGAAGAAGCAGGCTGTTGTCGCCAAGTCGGCGGCCAAGAAGAAGTAGCCTCCCGCTCGACTGTCCCTCCCGATGTCAAAACCGGGAGGGGCAGGTTTCGCAGACCTCCTCCCATTATTCGACTCAGCGACGCACATGGCAAAGCCCCTAAAACTTCAACAAGGCCAGGTCTGGAAACGGGGAGACGCCTTCCTCCGCATCGTGCGGTTGGAGCGCCTGAAGGTGGACTACAAGACTACTTCCAGCCCGGCCATCAAGGGCGGCATTGTCCATCAAGTGACCAAGAAGGAATTTTGCCGGATGCTGAAAACCGCTGTCCTCCTGCCCTCCGCCCCCGCGCCGGAGCCAAGGCCCATCCGCCCGCTGTGACGGACGGGCTTGGCTGAGGCGCCGCAGCGGGCGCGCGCGGCGGAGCAGGCCAGAGCGCCACACACGACGGATGACAAGCGGGAGGAATTTGCGGTAGTCTTCCCATCGGCATCGGTCGCCCCCGTAGCTCAAATGGCTAGAGCTCGCGTTTCCTAAACGTGAGATCCTGGTTCAATTCCGGGCGGGGGCACCAAGCCTCTTCCACGCAGCCGTCACCACCCAGCCCTCCCGCACCAGCGCAGCCTTCGCCGTCTCGTAGTCCGCACCCGTCAGCTCGCACACGATGCGCACCGCGCGGTCACGGAGTTTGGCGTTCGATGGGTTCAAGTCCACCATCAGGTTGCTGATGACCTTGCCCGTGCGCACCATCGCCAGCGTCGAGAACAGGTTCAAAATCAACTTCGTCGCCGTGCCGGACTTCAGTCGCGTCGAGCCGGTGAGAACTTCCGGGCCAATCTCGGGCGCAATTACCAAGTGTGCCACGCCGCGCTGACGGGTCATCGCCGGGTTGAAGCAGAGCAGCACCGTGAACGCGCCGCGCCTCCGTGCCTCCGCCAGCGCACCGTGAACGAACGGTGTCCCCCCGCTCGCCGCGATGCCCACGACCACGTCGCGCTTGCCGATGCCGCGAAACAGAACGGCCTGCCTGCCCGCGTCCCGGTCATCCTCCGCGCCTTCCACCGCGCGGAACACCGCGCTCTGCCCGCCCGCGATGATGCCCTGCACCAGCTCCGGCGAGACGCGGAACGTCGGCGGACACTCGCTCGCGTCGAGGATGCCCAGCCGTCCGCTCGTGCCAGCGCCCACGTAGAACAGCCTCCCGCCGCGTTTGAAGGCCGCGACGATTTTGCTGATGACGCGCTCGATTTTCGGAGCCTCGCGCCGGATGGCGGCGGGGAGTTTGGCGTCCTCCGACAGCAACAGCTCGATTGCCTCTGAGATTGGGAGCTTGTCCAACCGCATTGAGAGCGGGTGCCGCTGCTCGGTGGGCGGCAGAGAATGGGGATTGGGGATTGGGGATTGGGGATTGGGGGCCGGGGCCGCCGACGCACCCGGCCAGCCTTGCACTTTGAGCTTCGAGCATTGGGCCTCCTCCGCCAGCACCACCGCGCCCCATGCGCTTTCGCGTCTCAGCGGCGCAACCACGCAGCCTGGCCACCTCTCCGCAAGTTGCTTCGCCACCGCGCGCGCGAACTTCGGCTGCTTGAGCAACACGCTTCCGGCCAGCACGAACTGCACCGGCTCGCCGGCCTTTGCCAGCTTCCTCGCGCAAGCCACGGCGTCCTTCGCCAAGCTCGACGCCGCGCCGATGAGGATGTCCTTGGCGATCGTGTCGCGTTCCACGGCCGCCTCGAAGACTTCCTCCGCCAGCGCGGCGATGTCCGCCTTGCCCGCCGCCTGTGCCCAGGGGATCAGCTCGTTCGGCTCGTTGAGTTGCAACGCGCGCAAAATCCGCTGCCCCAGCCGCGACCACTTGCCATCGCGGTCGAGGTAGAACACGCACGCCTTCAACGCACGCAGGCCGATCTCGTAGCCGCTGCCCTTGTCGCCGAGGACATGTCCCCATCCGCCAAACCGCGCCGTGCGCCCCTCCGCCGCGCGCGCGAAGAAGCACGAGCCGGTGCCGCTGAGAACCAGGACTTGGGTGAGAGGTGGGGAGTGAAGGTTGGATGGTGGGGCGACGCGTCGGCCTTTGGCCTTCGAACCATGAGCGGCAGCGAGCGCCGTCTCCAAGTCATGCGTCGCATGGCACGGCACGCCGGGCCAGACCTTCGCCGCCGCCGCGCGGATGTTCTGCCACTCTGGTTCACCGCGCGCGCCCGCGAGGCCGATGGCGATGGCTGCGGGCTGCGGAAGGCCCGCGAAGGCGGCGCGCACCTCGCGCAGCCGGCGTAGGAACTGGGCCTCGGTGAGCAGCTTGAAATTCGCCGGGCCGGTCTCGAAACGATTCAGCAACCGTCCGTCCGCGTCCGCCAGCAACGCCACCGTGCGCGTGCCGCCGCCTTCGATACCGAGGAAGTTGGAGCCGATGTCAGGAGCATTTCGCACGCGCGGAGTATGCTGAATGCTGCGGAGTTTCCAAGGCCGAGTGTTCAACGATGTGTTTGCAGAGAGGGGGGCAGGAAGCGCAATCCCCGACTGAACAGTGGATACTGAACACGAGCAGCATGTCGGGCTTAGCCAACAACCATGCAGTTGAGCCACGGATGGAACAGGGATGAGAAGAAGCCGGAACGATTCCTTTGAAACCACAAAGGCACAAAGGACACGAAGGCCAGACAGGAAAACATGGTGCTTGGCGAAAGCGGTGGAGGCGCACCAAACGGCGCGGCTGGATTAGTTGAACGGCCACGCTTCTGCGGCTCTTCTTTGTGCTCTTCGTGCCTTTGTGGTTCAAGCCAACCGCATGGATTCGGACAAGGAGAGCAGGAAGGCAGGAGGCAGACAGCAGCCGCCCTCGCCTCCCTCATGACTTCCTGCCCTCCTGATAGAAGTTCCTCCTGCATCCGTCCCTCATGCGTGTTTCATCTGTGGCCGGGATTCGTTCCGAAATAGCCAAGCAAGCCCTTTACCTCCGAAAAAAGCCCCGGATGCTTGCTCGCATCCTAACAGCAGGCCAGTGTCGCATCCGTCAGCGCCGGAGGAGGAACACCCCTTCATCGCCCGTCAAATTCAGCCATTGTGACTCCATCCGCAGACCGTGCTGCAAAAACAACCCCTCCATCTGCTCCGACGTGTGGCGATAGGAGAAAAAAAGTCCGAACCGATCGCCCCGCCTGCAGCGCCATTCCTTGCCACCGTAGCGCAGCGTGCAGGCCCTGCGGAAAACGAAGCCCGCCTCCACCCGTAGCAAGCCGGAACCCTCGGGGCACTTCGCCACCCGGAATTCCATCCGTCCGTCGCCATGGGCAACGCCGATATCCGCGAGCACCGAGAACAGCCACTCGCCCGTCAGCGTGTTGTCATACTGCGGGAGAATCTTCCGCACGCTGGCGGCGTAGTTTTTCCCAGGCGCAAGATTCGCGCTCACCAGCAGCACGTCCTTTGGCTTCAGCAAACCGGAGAGCCTGGGCAGCGCCTCTGCCGGGGAGAAGTTCGGCAGCATTCCGAAAAAGGTGACCACCCTCCGAACGCCCGGCATCAAGACCGATTCAAGCGCCTTGCCCCAGTCCTCGGCCAGCGCGAGATCGAGCACCAAGGGCGCGCAGTCTGAGGCTGTTGTTCCTGCGGCGACAGCCGCCTCCCGCGCGATCAGCGCCAGGCTCACGCTGACATCCGTGGGCACGTAGCGCACGCGCCTCTCCGGGTTGAGCGTGCGCAGCGCACGGAGCAAGCCCAGCTCCTTCTGACCTCCGCCGCAGCCGAGACTGACCACGTCAATGTCTCCCCGCCCGATCAACTGCGCCGCTGCCGCCGCGCCCGTTTCGTAGGCGGCCTGGCACGACAAATCCTGACGGGCCGGTGAAAACGCCTCATGCACCCGCAGCCAGCGCAGCGACTGCTTGGGCGTGTCGTAATGAAACTTGTGGTTCATCCGCCCGCTTTGGATCGATGCGCAAAACGCCGCTTCAATCGCCAAGGGAAACTGGCTCGGATGAATCACCACGGCGACCGGCGTCTCCTCCGCCGCGTGCGGTTCCGCTCGCGTCGAGCCTGAGCGGCGGCGAACCGGCGCGATGCGGAGCGCTCTCAGACGAACAACTCCTTCACCTTTGCCAGCGCCGCGTCGAGCTTCGAGGCATCCTTGCCGCCGCCGCGCGCGTTGTCGGGCTTGCCGCCGCCTTTGCCGCCGACGATGGGCGCGATCTGCTGGATGATTTTCCCGGCCTGCACCTTCGCGGTGAACTCCGGCGTGACGGCGGCGAGGAGCGCGACCACTCCATTCGCCGCGCCGCCGAGGACGACCACGCCTTTGAAGCCGCTGCCTTTCAGCGCGTCGGCGATGGTCTGGAGCGTGTCGCCGTCCGCGCCCGCGATGTTCGCGATGATCGAGGGCGTGCCGTTCACGTTCTCGGCGCTCGCGAGCAGCGTCTTCGCTGTGCCGGCGGCCTCGCGCTGTGCCGCGGCCTTGAGGGATTTCTCCAACTCCCGTTGGTGCGCGACCAATGCCTCGATCTTCTTCTCCAGCTCGTGGATGGGGGAACTCAGCTTGCCGGCCACGGTGCGGATCAACTCGCGGTCCAGGCGCATCGCGTCGAAGGCGGTGAGGCCGGCGACGGCTTCGATGCGGCGCACGCCGGCGGCAATCGCGTTCTCGCCGACGATGCGGAAGAGGCCGATTTCGCCGGTCGCGCGCGTGTGCGTGCCGCCGCAGAGTTCCATGCTGTAGCCATCCAGCTTGTTCGCGCCGCCGCCGATTTGGACCACGCGAACGGTGTCGCCGTATTTGTCGCCGAAGAACTGCATCACGTCCTTGCGGGACTTCACGTCGGCGTGCGGGACCTCGGACCACGAGACGCCGGCGTTCTCAACGATGCGCTCGTTGACGAGCCGCTCGATGTCCGCGACCTGCGCGGGCGTGAGCGCGGCGCTGTTGAAGTCAAAGGTCAATTTGTCCGGCCCGACGAAGGAGCCTTTCTGCGAAGCCTCCTTGCTCACGACCTCGTGCAAGGCCCAGTGCAGCAGATGCGTCACCGTGTGATGCCGTTGGATGGCGTCGCGCCGGGCCTTCTCGACGGTGAGCGTGACGGTGGAGCCGACAACGGGCGCGTCCACATTCTGGCTTCCGTCTTCTGACTTTTGACTTCCCGTTTCCAAAATGTGCAGCCAGGTGTTGCCGGACTTCTGGGTGTTGACCACGCGCCAGAGCTGGCCGCTGCCGGTCAGCTCGCCGGTGTCGCCGAGCTGGCCGCCCATCTCGGCGTAGCAGGTGGAGGTGTCGAGCACCACGGCGGTCTTGTCCTTGAGGCCGACGACTTCGAGCACGCGCGCGGGCGTCTCCAGCGCGTCGTAGCCGAGGAAGCGCGTGGGCGTCTTGGTCTCGATTTGGGACAGCTCGATGACGGTCTTCTTCTGCGCGGCGCGGGCGCGGGCCTTCTGCTCCTCCATCAAGGCGTTGAAGCCGGCCACATCCACGGTCAGGCCGCGCTCGCGGGCCATCAACTCGGTGAGGTCGAGGGGGAAGCCCTGTTCATCGTAGAGGCGGAAGGCGAATGCGCCGGAGATTTGAGACACGCTCCCGGCCTCTGGCTGGGTGGAACGGGCCACCGGCCCGTTCTGCCGGGCAACCTGCCCGGCAGCCGGCGCGTAAGGTAACGACGCCGGTGCCACATACGGCTGCACGGCCTCAATGTCCTGCGTCCACAGCCACCGATACGCGGTCTGTTCATCGACAATACCCGCCGCCCACGGATTCCCGCACACGTAGCGAAATTTCTCCTCCAGGTCGCGGTCCGACCGGATGTAGCGGTCGAAACGCTCGTCCTGCCAGAGGATGCCGGTGGTCTTCTCCAGCTTGTTCACTTCCTTCGCCGAGAACGACTTGATGGAATGGAAAATGTCCGACAGCGGCCAGAACACCGGGTTCCCTTCCTTGTCCTCCTCCTTGAGGCCGGGTTGAAAAATCATGTGAACGTGGTCCGGCATCACACACGCCGCGACGAGCCGGTAACGGCTTTCCCGCCAACGGAGGATGCAGTCGAAGACAATGTCCCGCGCGGCGGGCGAGAGTTTACGACCGCCGTGGGTTTGGAAGTTCACCACGTAAATCGCCCACGGCTTCTCGAAGTGCGGGAGGTTGCGCTTGGCGTAGGTAGCCCCAGGGGCGGCGGGCAGGTTGCCCGCCGCAACGGGCCGGTGGCCCGTTCCACCCGGCACAGGCTGGATGCCTTGCAAGTGCTCAACTTCGTCGTTGAAGAGGGTGATGCCCTTGTCCAGCGTCTTGTTAAAGGCCTCCTCCTCCAGCTTGAGCACGTCCTTCACGTGCTGCTTGCGGGTGCGGATTTCGGGGAAGACATCGCCCATCGTCGCGGCGAGCACGTCCACGAGCTTGTAGAAGAACGGCTCGTGGAAGCCGAGCGTGCGGCCGTAGCGCACCGCGCGGCGCAGGATGCGGCGCAGGACGTAGTTGCGGTCGGTGTTGCCCGGCTGGATGCCGTCCGCGATGGCGAAGCTCAACGTGCGGATGTGGTCGCCGATGACGCGGAAGGCGATGTCCACCTTCTCCTGCTCGGTGTCGCCGGTGCTGCCGGCCTTGGGCAGAGTAGAACCGTATTTCTTCCCGCTCATCTTCTCCAGCTCGTCGAAAATCGGGCGGAAGATGTCGGTCTCGTAGTTGGAAATCTTGGCGTTGGCGAAGTCGGTCAGGCCCTTCGTCCCCTGCATGATGCTGGTCACGCGCTCGAAGCCCATGCCGGTGTCCACGTGCTTGGCGGGGAGCGGGCTGAATGTGCCGTCGGGGTTCGCGTTGAACTGGATGAAGACGTTGTTCCAAATTTCGATGCACTCGGCGGTGCCCTTGTTGACCAGCAGGCCGCGCGTGTCGCCGGACGGCGTGAGGTCCACGTGGAGTTCGGAGCACGGGCCGCAGGGGCCGGTCTCGCCCATCATCCAGAAGTTGTCTTTCTTGTTGCCGTTGACGATGTGGACGGCGGGGTCGAGACCGACGCTGCGGAATTTCTCGGCCCAGAAGTTCCACGCCTCCTGGTCGAACTCGCTGGGGTCGCCCTTGGCTTTGTCGGGGTTGTAAACCGTCGCGTAGAGCCGCTGCGGCGGGAACTTCCAGACTTCGATGACCAGCTCCCACGCCCAACTGATGGCCTCCTGCTTGAAGTAGTCGCCGAAGGACCAGTTGCCGAGCATCTCGAAAAACGTGTGGTGGTAGGTGTCGAGGCCGACGTCATCGAGGTCGTTGTGCTTGCCACCGGCGCGGATGCACTTCTGGGTGTCTGCAGCGCGTCCGGGGGTGTAGGGGCACGGGGTCTGGTTGAGGAAGATGGGCACGAACTGGTTCATGCCGGCGTTGGTGAACAGCAGGTTCGGGCTGTCCGGCATGAGGCTGGACGAGGCGACGATGGTGTGCTGCTTCGACCGGAAGAAGTCGAGGAACGACTGGCGGATTTGCGTGCTGGTCATCATGTGCGGAGCGAAAAGTAAGCAGTGTTCAGTGTTCAGTGTTCAGTAATCAGTCGTCGCAGGGTCCGGTGGCCTCACTGAATGCTGAACACTGAACACTGAATACTTTCGGTAAACAGGGTTGGAAACTAGCGACAAGCCGCGTTGCAAGGCGAGCGGAACTTCTCGGTGGCGGGACGCGTGAAGGCATTAACTTTGCCAGCGTCCGCGTTTGGTGCGCAAAAAAACTTCACGGCGAAAACTAAATTTCTTGAGCGGTGCGAGCGGCTGCCGATACTCCATCCAACGACGGCGAACGCAGCGAAAACGACGGGCGCCGGTTCTTTCAAAAACAGTTTTTCGATTTGCCCTGCCCTGTGCGTGCTTCGGAAACCAAATCCTTGAACCGTAAGTTAACAAATCTTGGGGCCTTAACTTCAACGGCGGCTGTCAGGCCTTCACTGGAAGGCAAAAGTCGCTGATTCGGCCCCACCTGTTTCTATCGCAGTTCAATAGGAGCGGTTTTCACACGGCAATGGTGGGGCTTTTTTTTTACCGCCCGCCGCGATGGCTCTCGAAGCCGCGCGACGGGCGGTTTTGTTTTCTGAGTGGGAAGGAGCGCGGACGCCCACGTCCGCAAGAGTCTTTGGCCGCGAAAGGGCACAGAGAACACAAAGGGAACAAACGGGGACGGCAGCCCGAGCTGCGGACGTGGGCGTCTGCGCTCCTCTGCTACTTGAACCGCTCCAGCGTGCGCATGGTCTCGTCGAGGGCGTATTTGAGATACTGGTCCTGCGGCAACTCGACGGACTCCAAGGCAATCTCCGCCGCCTTGCTCGTGTTGAAGAAGCTCAACGAGCGCACGGCTTCGAGACGGACGCGCGGGTGCGGGTCTTTCACCAGCTTGGCGAGCGTGTCCAGGGGCTTGTTCACGCGGTTGCGCCAGTAGCAGTGGACGCGCACGGCGGCGGCGCGGGCGCGGGGTTCGGTCGAGGAGAGGATTTCGTTGAGCAGCGGCTCGTTGGCGACGTTCATGACTTGGTGGAGCCAGAGCGCTTCGAGGCGCGCGTGCTCGTAGCCGGGGTCAGCGCGGTCGAGGGCCTTGGTCCACTTCACGAGCGCGGAGATGACCTGGTCCACGTGGCGGGAGCCGAGCTCGGTCTTCGCGCGCTGGCGGGTGCGGTCTTCGGGTTCCTTCAGCAAGTCGAGCAACGCCTCGATGCTCGCGCCGGCAATCTGCGCGGGCTTGAGCAGCGGACGGCCGGGATAGGTGATGCGGTAGATGCGGCCGTGGGTCTTGTCGCGCTGCGGGTCGCGGATGGAATACTGGAGGTGGCCGATGAGCGGCTCGTGCCAGTCCACGACGTAGAACGCGCCGTCAGGACCGAACTCGAAGTCCACGGGCCGGAAGTTCTTGTCGTCGCTCATGAGCAACGGCTCGATTTCCGTGCCGACGAAACCGGACTCCTTCTCGGCGACGGTGTGCTGGAGAATGCCCTGCACGCCGATGACGTTGTTGAGCAGGTAGCGGCCCTGCGCGTCGTCGGGGAAGTGGCGGCTGGAGACGAATTCACAGCCGGAGGTCGGGCGCACGCGCATCTGAATCCACTGCGGCATGGTCAGGTGCTTGTCCGGGAAAATCGTGCGACCTGAGAAGGCGGTGCCGAAGAAGTTCTGCCCCGGCGACGCGTCGGCAACAAACGTCTGGCCCCAGCGGTCGAAGGTCATGCCCCACGGGTTCGCGAAGCCGTAGCTGATGAACGTCTCGAACTTCGCCGTGCGCGGCTCGAAGCGATAGATGCCGGCGTTGTGATTCTTCACCGGGCCGTAGGGCGTCTCGACCTGCGTGTAGAAGAACGTGCCTTCCAGCATGTAAAGCTCGCCGCCCGACCCGAGCGTGAACGCGCTGATGGAGTGGTGCGAATCGCCGGAGTCGAAGCCGCCGAGCACGCGCTCGGAGAAGTCCGCGATGTCATCGCCGTTGGTGTCCTTGAGGAAGACGAGGTCCGGCTGCTGCGCGACGAGCACGCCGCCGTTGTAGAACTCGAAGCCCGTCGGCACGTGCAGACCGCGCGCGAAGATAGTGGACTTGTCGGCCTTCCCGTCGCCGTCGGTGTCTTCGAGGATGACGAGCTTGTCGTCGGGCATCGAGCGGTTGCCCAGACGGTCCACGAGCGGCTGATACTGCGGGTAGCTCGGCATCGTGCA
>JACRKB010000118.1 GCA_016235545.1 Verrucomicrobiota bacterium
ACTTGCCGCCGCCGCGCGAGTTGCGCTGCTCGATGCTGACGGTGGGCGGGATGCCGGTGATGAGGTCCACGTCGGGCCGCGCCATCTGCTCCACGAACTGCCGCGCGTAGGCGTTCATCGCATCGAGGAAGCGCCGCTGGCGCTCCGCAAAGACGAGGTCGAAGGCGAGCGTGCTCTTGCCGCTGCCGCTCACGCCGGTGACCACCACGAACTTCCCGCGCGGGATGGCGAGGGAGATGTTCTTCAGGTTGTGCTGCCGCGCGCCTTGGATGGCGATGCAGTTTGGAGTTTCGAGTTGGGAGTTGGGAATTGTCACGGCAGCACGCGGGCATGATGCGGTGAACGAAATGAGGAGCCAAGTTGTTTGCCAAAACACAACACGCTCACGACAGCGTGCTTGAGTTCCAGCGCGCACTTGTGTATTTCCCGCGCCGCATGAAGAAACTTGTTCGGTGTCTCGCTCTCGGTGTGGCTCTCCAGGCGTGGTCCACCCGCGCTCAACTCCCCATAATCCCGGACTGGTCCTACGACCAGGCGAACAACGTGGGGTTCTTCGACCCTTCGGCGTCGCCGGTCGGGGGTTTCGGCTCGATCGGCGAGTTGCGCCGGACGGTCTTCACCGCCGCGGCGAATTACGTCAGCAGCCTTTTCACCCAAGCGTATGTCACCGAGGTTGTCCGCGTGAAGGCGGCGTTCACCAACCTTGGCACGGGGACGGTGGGCAGCGGCGGCACGATCGGCTACACGAACAATTTCGGCAGCACGAATCCAAAATACAAAGCCAACGTGGACTACACCACGACGCTCGCCAACCATGTGGCCGGGCGGGAGCTCTTCTCCGTCAACACGCTGGCCGTCAACTTCAACACCAACGCGGCAATCACCTTCAACTACAGCACCAACGACTCCGCGCCGCTGGGCAGCGGACAGGAAAGCCTCTTCACCACCGTGGTGCATGAGCTCATCCACGGCATGGGCTTCGTCAACTACATCAACGCCGCCAACGGCTCCTTCGACGGCTTCCCCACCGCCTACGACACCTTCATCGTGGAGGACAACGGCAATCCCGTCAGCTACGCGGGCCTGACCGACGCCCAGCGGCTTGTCGCCATCACGAACAACAACCTCTTCTGGAACGGCCCGCTCGGCGTGGCGGGCAACAACGGAGTGCGCCCGAAACTTTCCGCCCCGGCACCCTACTCGGCGTCGTCGAGCATTGCCCACTTGGACACCGGAATCTTCGACCCCCTCGGGCTGCTCCTGTTGCCGCGCGACTCCTCACTCGTGCAGGCGCAGGTGGCGCTCGTCGCGCTGGAGCGCGGGATGCTCTACGACATGGGCTTCACCCCGGCTCGCCCGCAAGTCCTCTCCATCGCATCGAGCAGCGGCAACCACATCGTCACCGCCACTGGCATCCTGAACGCGAAGTATCGCCTCCGCTTCACTGGCACGCTGACCAACGGCGTGAACGCGACGAACTGGACCGCGCTCGCCAGCACCGTGCGCTCAGGCTGGAACACAGTCTCCCTCACCAACACCCCGACCGGCAGCGCCGGATTCTACGCGGTGGAAATCGTGCCCTGAAGCAAGTCCGGCAAGGTCAGCGGCTCACGGCAGCTCAGCTACCCGATAGTAGAAGCGGGGAAGTTGCGAAGCGTTCGAGTGGGTCAAGGACACGCTGGCAGCAGCGGAGCTTCCACTAGCCGGATTAGGCACGGCAACCGTGCCGACCGCTTCCCACGTCACCAAATTCGTCGAAACCTCCACCCGGTTCGTCCGCCCGCTCATGACCTCTAATAGCACCTGAGCATGGCCATTGGTGAAACCGAGAAAGCTCACGCCCGGAACCGGCTTTGGACTTGGATTCCAATAGGCCGAAGAGGAGACATACCCACTCAAGGTCGTCGAAGAAACCGCAGTCAAAACTTGATTGGCGGGCTTCTCCTCCGCCACGGCGGCGAGGGCGAGGATTCCAACGACAGCGACGCAGACCTTTAGTGCGAAACGACCGACGCGCAGTTTTTGCTTTCCCAGCCCAATCCTCATGACAGCAGGACTATCTTCAGAACCCTCCACGTCATCAAGCCATTCCTTGTGACCTGAGCAGTCACGGCAATCCGCGCAGCGCCGCACCTGTGTAACTGTGGCCGCACGCCGCGACTTGCTCCGGCGTGCCGGCGATGACGAGTTCGCCGCCGGCGTCGCCGGCTTCGGGGCCGAGGTCAATGAGCCAGTCGGCGGCGCGGATGACATCGAGGTTGTGCTCGATGACGAGGACGGTGTGGCCGGCATCCACGAGGCGCTGGAAGACGGCGACGAGCACGCGCACGTCGTCGAAGTGCAGGCCGGTGGTGGGTTCGTCGAAAACAAAAAGGGTCTGGGGTCTGGAGTCTTGGGTCTGGGATGCTGCTTCGGCGAGATGCGCGGCGAGTTTCAAGCGCTGGCTCTCACCGCCGCTCAGTGTGTTGATGGGCTGGCCGAGGCGCAGGTAGCCGAGGCCGACTTCCTGCAACACGCGCAGCGCAGCGGCGGCGCGCTGGGCGGGCTTCGAGTCCGGCAGCGCGGCGAGGAAGGCGAGGGCTTCGTCCACGCTGGCGGCGGGGAGGTCGGCGATGGACCAGGTGTAATTAGTGATTAGTGATAGAGTGTTTAGTCGGGACTTGGACCTCGCGCGCAACGGTGACTCCTTACTAATCACTTCCTCACTAATTACTTTCCCCTTCGCCTCCACGTTCACTTCGAGCACGTGCTCCCGATACCGCCGCCCCTCGCACGCGGGGCACTTGATGAAGATGTCGCTGAGGAACTGCATTTCAATCTTCTCGAAGCCCGCGCCCCGGCAGCGGTCGCACTGGCCCACGGCGGAGTTGAAGCTGAAGGCGCTGCTGTTCAGGCCGCGCTGCTTCGCAAGTTCCGTGGCGGCGAAGAGGTCGCGCAAGTCGTCGAACGCACCGATATAGACGGCGGGGTTGGAGCGCGGGGTTTTGCCGAGAGCGCTCTGGTCAACGAGGATGGCGCGGCTCAAGTGCTCCGCGCCGTGAAGAGTGATTAGTGAGGAGTGATTAGTCGGGGAGGCTCCGGGTTCGTCGGCGTCGCTGGTGGGTTCGGCTGGCGCTAGGTGGTCGGATGCTTTGGTGATGGCCTGCGCGGCTTGCAGCTTGGCTTGGAGCGCGGGCAGCAGGCAGTCGCGGACGAGGGTGGACTTGCCGGAACCGCTCACGCCCGTGAGGCAGACGAAGCGGCCCAACGGGATGCGGATGGTGAGGTGCTTGAGGTTGTGTGCGGAAGCGCCGGAGAGGGTCAGAAAGTGATTAGTAATTAGTGATTGAGTGTTTAGTGGAGGCTCCGATGCGCAGCCGCCCGCACTAATTACTAAACACTGATTACTAATCACTTCGTTCCTCACGGGTCGGCGCTCCCGCGTCTCCACCCATTTCCGCCCGCTCAAGTATTGCCCGGTGAGCGAGACCGGGTGCGAGAGGAGTTTCTTGAGCGTGCCTTGAAAGACCAGTTCGCCCCCCGTCTCCCCGTGGCCGGGGCCGAGGTCCACAATCTGGTCGGCGGCACGCATCAAGGCGGCTTCGTGCTCGACGACAACGACAGTGTTCCCGAGGTCGCGGAGGCGTTGGAGAATGGTGACGAGGCGCGCGGTGTCGCGCGGGTGCAAGCCGACGCTCGGCTCATCGAGGACGTAGAGCGTGTTGACGAGGCGCGTTCCGAGGCAGGTGGTGAGGTTTACGCGCTCGGTCTCGCCGCCGGAGAGCGTGCGCGTGGCGCGGTCCAGCGTGAGGTAGCCGAGGCCGACTTCGGCGAGGTAGTGGAGGCGGGAGGAGACTTCTTCGAGGGCGTGCGCGATGGGGTTGTTGCCGTGATGCGTGATGCGTGATGCGTGATACCGGGCAAGTGATTCAATGGCTTCCAGGGCGCGGCTGACGGGGAGGGCGTAGAAGTCGGACAAAGAGAGAGAGGAGAGAGGAGAGAGGGTAGAGGATAGAGAAGAGGGCGCGTCGTGGTTTCTATCTTCTATCCTCAATCCTCTATCTTCTTCGCCGAGCGCGACGCGATACAGCAGCGCCTCTGGTTGCAGCCGCCTCCCCTCGCACGCCGGGCAGCGCGTGTAGCTGCGGTAGCGCGAGAGGAGCACGCGAACGTGCATCTTGTAGGACTTCGATTCGAGCCAGCGGAAATAGCCCTTCACGCCATACCATTTCTTCGGCCAGGAATTCGCTTTGTCGCTGGAGTCGTAGCCGGGGTCGCCTTCGATGACCCAGTGTTGGTGCTCTGGGCTGAGGTCGCGGAAGGGCACGTTCATCGGCACGCCGAGCTTCTTGCAGAACTTCGCCAAGTCGGCCAACGACTCCGCGCCGGTGCCGGTGCGCCACGGCTTCACCGCGCCGTCAGCCAGCGTGAGCGAGCGGTCGGGCAGTGCGAGTTCGTAGTAAATGCCGATAGTGCGCCCGAAGCCCTTGCATGTGGGACACGCGCCGACGGGGTGGTTGAAGCTGAAGAGCGCGGGCGAAGGCTCGCGGTAGTCGAGGTCGCAGGCGGCGCAGTGGAAGCGGTTGGAAAAGGGGATGGGGTCTGGCGAATGGGGACTGGCGGATGGGGATTCGCGTCCGGGTAGCGGGTGAACGGCCAGCCGGCCTTTGCCGAAGTGGTAGGCTTGCTCGCATGCTTCGATGAAGCGGGCGCGGTGGGCGGCGGTGGGCTTGAGACGGTCTTGGAGGACAGTGATTAGTGAGCAGTGATGAGTAACTAGTGGGGGCGCGTCTTCGAGGCGCACCACCTGGCCGTTCACGAGCAAGCGCTGGTAGCCTTGCTTGCCAAGCAGACCGAGCGAGTCGTTCAGCGAGAGCTTCTCCGAGAGCGGCAGATCAAAGGTGATGAGGGCTTCCGGCGGTTCCCCACTAATCACTAACCACTTCTTACTAATCACTTCCCAAACCCGCTGCGGCGGCTCCTTCGCCACTGGCTTGCCGCATTTCCGGCAATGCAACGTCGCCAGGTGCGGCCAGAGGATTTTCAGGTGGTCGCAGATTTCCGTCATGGTGCCGACGGTGCTGCGGGTGGAACGGACGGCGTTGCGCTGCTCGATGGCGATGGCGGGCGGGATGCCCTCGATGCTGTCCACCGCCGGCTTGTCCATGCGGTCGAAGAACTGCCGCGCGTAGGGCGAGAAGGTCTCGATGTAGCGCCGCTGGCCCTCGGCGAAAAGCGTGTCGAACGCGAGCGAGGACTTGCCGGACCCGCTCAATCCGGTGACGACGATGAGCTTGCCCAGCGGCAGGTCGAGGTCGAAGCCCTTGAGATTATTGTGCCGCACGCCGCGCAGGCGGATGAGATTTGCGGGCGGCGGCTTCGACATGCGGCGCGGAAGGTAGGAGAGCGAACTTCGCGAGGCAAGTGAGGGGAGAGTTGCCCACGGATGACGGGCGCATCTCACTTTCCTGCGAATGGCGCTCGACAAGGTCAATTCTCCCAGCTGCGGAGCAGCGGCAGAGAGTAGCCCAGGGCGCAAGCCCTGGGTGGCAGCGCCCCAACTGAGCCCCAGCGGGGCGGCAGACTCCGACTGCGACATGAATGGATGGCGGCTCATCTGCCGCCGCGCTGCGGCTCGCCCTCGTCACCGCCTGACCCACGGCCCACGCCGTGGGCTACTTTCTTTCGCAACTCCGTTGCTGCCCCTGATCGCCGCACGGGTGGCAAGAAATGGGATGCGCTCCAGCTGACGCTGCGCGACAGCACCGCCGCTCTTCATCCTCGTAAGCCGTTGGCAAAACTCCTTTTCCTCGTGATGAAGCTTCAGATTGGAGCGTGCCGCAGAGCATTGAACCTGAAAACCGCACTTGGTTCACGCAAAGGACGCGAAGGACGCAATGCGGAAGGGCATTTTTTCCAAATGCAGGCACCGGCAGTCCTCACCCAACGGGTGAGAGGTCGCGGTTTCAAAAGTCTTTTCCTTTGCGCCCTTTGCGCCCTTTGCGCGAGGTTCAACTGCGGAATCTGGGTTGAATCCTGCGCCGCGCCGGTGGGCCATCGAGAAAGGAACTGGTTTTCTTTCCCGAGCAGCCGGGGCAAATTGCAGCAGTTCGGACGATGCTGAACCCCATGGCGGTGTCTGGCTCCCCGATTCAAGCGCTGAAATTATGAGCAACAACGTGACTGTGGTATGTGGCGGTGGCGGCTTCATCGGCGGCCACCTCGTGGAGGATTTGCGGCGGCAGGGCATCGGCCCCATCCGCAGCGTGGACGTGAAGCCCTTCGACGGCTGGTATCAGCGCTTCGACGGCGTGGAGAACCTCGTCCTCGACCTGCAGGACAAGGCCGCTTGCGAACGCGCGATGCACGGCGCGTCCGTGGTCTATAACCTCGCCGCCGACATGGGCGGCATGGGCTTCATCGAGCACAACAAGGCGCTCTGCATGCTGAGCGTGCTCATCAACACCCACCTGCTCATGGCCGCGCGGGCCGCCGGCGTGGGCCGCTTCTTCTACGCCTCCTCCGCCTGCGTGTATAACGGCGACAAACAGAAGGATCCCACCATCACCGGGCTCCGCGAGGAGGACGCCTACCCTGCGCTGCCCGAGGACGGCTACGGCTGGGAGAAGCTTTTCAGCGAACGCATGAGCCGCCACTTCCGCGAGGACTACGGCCTCCAGACCCGCGTGGCCCGTTACCACAACGTCTATGGCCCTGAAGGCACATGGGACGGCGGACGCGAGAAGGCCCCCGCCGCCGTCTGCCGCAAGGTCATCGCCGCGAAACTTTCCGGCCGTCACGAGATCGAGATTTGGGGCGACGGCCAGCAGACACGCTCGTTCATGTTTATCGACGACTGCCTCAAGGGCACGCAGATGCTCACCCACAGCGATTACGTCGAGCCAATCAACATCGGCAGCTCGGAGAAGGTGAGCATCAACCAGCTCGTGGACCTCGTGGAATCCATCGCGGGCCTCAGGCTCAAGCGCAACTACAAGCTCGACGCTCCGAAGGGCGTGAACGGACGCAACTCCGACAACACCCACATCAAAAAAATCTTCGGCTGGGAGCCCGGCATCCCGCTGCGCACAGGGTTGGAAAAAACTTACGCGTGGATTTACGACCAGATGGTTTCGCAGGCGAAGTCAAAGTGAGGCGCTCGCCGCGAGCGGACATTCGTTGACCGCCAATCGGGCGTTCCTCCTGCTCGCAATCCTGCTCGTCCACTTTGATTTCACTCTGCGGAGCAGGATTAGCCAACGATGCCTTTGAAGCCACAAAGGCACAAAGGACACGAAGGCCAGGCAGGGAAATCGGGCATTGGGCAAAGGCGGTGAAGGCACACCAAACGGTGCGGCTGGATTTGTTGAACGGCCCTGCTTCTGCGGCTCTTCTTCGTGCTCTTCGTGCCTTTGTGGTTCAAGCCAGCTGCATGGATTCGGATTAGGATTACGAGCAGGAGAGAACAATCCTCTGGATTGCAAGAAACTGAGATGCGCCCCGGCCATCGCAACTTTGAATCTTGAACTTTGAACCCGGAACTTCACCCTCCCGCGCATGGAAACACCCGACCAGCTCCGCGAACTCTTCCGCATGCAGAAGGCCCTCAACGAACGCATCGGCGTCAAGACCGACGGGATGAGCGAGGAGGAGAAAACCAAGTGGCTCCTCAACTACACGCGCGCGATGCAGCAGGAGATGGCCGAGCTGACCGACAGCGTCCCGTGGAAGTGGTGGGCCAAATACCAGAAGTTCGACGAGCAGAACGCGCGCGTGGAGGTCGTGGACCTGTTCCACTTCCTCATCAGCATGGCGCAAGTGCTCGGCATGAGCGCGGACGACGTCTTCGCCGCCTACGTGAAGAAGAACGCGGTGAACTTCCAGCGCCAGGACTCCGGCTACACGCAGAAGGACCACGACGACTCGAAGCATATTTGAGCCGCCCGAACTCCGAAATGGAATGGCCGCGAAAGGGCGCACAGAGCGGAAAGCCAAGTTTCTGGCAGGAGAACGAGGCGGTTGGAAATAGTCCCGGCTCAAGTCATCCCCGACTCCGCTCCTTTGTGTTCTTTGCGCCCTTTCGCGGCTGAACTTCGGAATTCGGGTTGAGCGTAGCCGCCGAGGCGGGAGGGCGGATTCTTCAGCCTGCCTGAACGCTGCCGAGACTACTCCGGGCGCATGGGCGGAAACCCGTTCGTTTTCAAAAACGACACCAGCTTCTCCGCATACACCCGGTTCGCCTTCGCGCTGGGGTGGCCGTCGTGCGGGGCGTTGGTGTTGCTCGGCTCGGTGAGCGGCACGGAGATGTCCACGGCCTTGATGCCGGCGGCGCGGCACCATTCCAGCATCGGCGTGGCGTCGGAGCTGATGCCGGCCACGATGAACGGGATGCCCTCCTTCAGGCAGACGCCCGCCCAGTTCGCCAGCAGCGCGCGCGACACCTCGTGGCTGCGGACGCGCCGCTCCTCCCCGATGTTCGCCTGCTGCTCCAGCCAATGCACCAGCGCGGACAGCCGTTGCAGCGGCCACTCGGAATAAGTCGCCGGCGCGGCGTCGTAGCTGAGTTGCCCGGCGGAATTCAGTCGCGCGAAAGGGTAAGTCAAATCCGGCAAGCGGTTGTAGGGCGCGAAGCCCTTCTGCCAGATGCGGACGTTGGTGCTGCGGTAGTCGTGGAACCGCCCGTAGGCGACAACCACCATCGCCGGTTTGCCGCGCTGCTTGAGCAGCTCCTGAAACAGCAGGCGCTGGTGCAAGGTGCCGTAGCCGGACACTCCGCCGTTCACCACCTCGAACTCCGGCAGCGCCACCTGCACACGCCACGGATAGGTGTCCTCGTCATTCAGCGACCAGCCGTGCGTGAGCGAGCAGCCCAGAACCCACAGCTCCGGTCGCGCCTTCGCGTCCGGTGCGGGTGGCGGATGCGTGACGCGCAGGCCGTTGGTGCCGTGCGTGAGGCGGAACTCGTAGCCCGTGGGCAGCGTGACCTTGAACGCGCCAGGAAAATGCGCGAAGCCGCCCACAGGCAGCGTGCGGAACAGTTTTCCCCCCGGCTCCACTCGGATGTCAGCCGGCTGCGCTGCGAAGGGCTTGAATCCGGCCACGCGTGCGACAACCTCGCCGAGCAACGCTGCGACGAGCAGTGCGAGCAACACCGCCGCCACGACGAATGCAGGACGCTTGCGGCGCGGAGGCGCGGATGAATCAGCACTGACGGACACGCGCTGCTTGTAACTGTGACCAAGCGAAATTGCCACGCTGAAGCCGCGCTCCGCCCGGGCCTTTGCCCTGCAAGAAACCGAGATGCGCCCCCCCCCGCTCCCTGCGGTGCATCTGCCCGCGGCCGATTGTGAACAGGATGTGAGCATCTCCCAACAACTTCATCGTGCTGCACAAGCCGAATTCCCCTCTCCTCTCCCCGTGATTGAATCCTTCGACACGTCAGCCGCGCCGCCGGAAGGGGCACCGGACTTGAAGCGCACCCGCCGCCGGAAGGACGCGGCCATCGACCTCTCGAAGGTGGACCGCCTGCCGCCGCACTCACTCGAGGCCGAGCAGGGCGTGCTGGGCTGCATGCTGCTCGATCCCAACACCGCCATCGGCACCTGCGTCGAGAAATTCAAATCGCGCCGCGACGCAGCCGACACGGCCAAGAGCAATCGCTTCGATTCCCCCGCTCCCAGCCCCCACGCGGGCGCCGCCGCCGCCTTTTACGACCTCCGCCACCAGTCGCTCTACGAGACGCTTGTGACGATGTATGACGCGAAGGAGGCGATTGACATCATCACCCTTCGCCAGCGGCTCAAGGACAAGGGCCAGCTCGACGCCATCGGCGGCGTGGCCTACCTCACCGCGCTCGTGGACGCCACGCCCTCGCCCGCAAACCTCCCCTTCTACGCGGACATCGTCGTCGAGAAGCACCTGCTGCGGCGGATGATCTCGACCTGCTCCAGCGTCATCGGGCGCATCTACGACGAGGAGCAGCAGGGCGATGTCGAATCCCTGCTCGACGAGGTGGAGAAGGAGGTCCTCCACATCAGCGAGGAGCGCGAGGAGACCGTCAGCCTCGTGATGAAGGACCTCGTCCACAAAGCCATCCAGCAAATCGAGGAGTTCCATTCGCGGCAGGGACAGACCACCGGGCTTTCCACCGGCTTCACGGACCTCGACAAGATGACCACCGGCTTCCATCCCGGTGAAATGATCGTCATCGCCGCGCGCCCCTCCATGGGCAAGACCTCCGTCGCCATGAACATCGCCGAGCACGTGGCGATGGACCTGAAGCTGCCCGTCGGCGTGTTCAGCCTGGAAATGTCCGCCGACTCCCTCGTGCTGCGCATGCTCTGCTCGCGTGCGCGCGTGAACCTCCGCGACATCCGCGAAGGCTTCCTCGCCGAGCGCGACTTCCCCAAGCTCACCGCTGTCGCCGGCAAAATGGCAGGCTCCCCGCTCTTCATTGATGACACCGCGAGCCTCAGCATCCTTCAACTCCGCGCCAAGGCCCGCCGCATGCACCAGCAGCACGGCATCAAGCTCTTCGTCATTGACTACCTCCAGCTCCTGCGCAGCACTGCCAAGCGCGCCGAGAACCGCCAGCAGGAAATCGCCGACATCTCGCAAGGCATCAAGGCCCTCGCCAAGGAACTCAAGGTGCCCATCATTGTCCTGGCCCAGCTCAACCGCGAGCTGGAGAAGCGCGGCCCCGGCGAAAAACCCAAGCTCTCCGACCTCCGCGAATCCGGCTCCATCGAGCAGGACGCCGATCTCGTGGGCCTGCTCTACAAGCCCAAGCTCGGCAAGGACGAGGAGGAGGAACCCCCCGACCAGTCCAGCTACGACGCCGTGCCGGTCAACCTCCTCATCGCCAAGCAGCGCAACGGCCCGACCGGCGACGTGCATCTCACCTTCCTCAAGGGCTTCACCCGCTTCGAGAACGCCGCAAAGGTCGCAAACGAGGACGCGCCGGGCGAGTGAGTTCGAGGTCCGCTGCTTTCGCAGGTTGACGCTTCGCGGCCCCTTCCTAAGATGCCCGCACGTCTGCCACGCACATGAGCCAAAAACTTGTTTCCACCGCCGTCTTCCCGCCGCCCGCCGCCGCTTCCGCACGCGCGCACGTCAAGTCACTCGACGAATACCGCGCACTCGCCGCCGCAGCGCAGAGCGACCCGGACAAGTTCTGGGCCGAGCAGGCGAGCCGGCTCAATTGGTTTGAGAAGTGGGGCCAGGTCTCCGCCGTCAACTACCATGAGCCAGTCAGCATCCGGTGGTATCTCGGCGGCAAGCTCAACGCCTGCTACAACTGCGTGGACCGGCACGTCGAGGCCGGCCACGGCGACCAGACGGCCTTCATCTGGGAGGGCAACGACCCGAGCGAGACGCGCCGCATCAGCTACTGCGATCTCTACGACCAGGTCCAGCGCGCCGCCAACGCGCTCAAGGCCCTCGGCGTCCGCAAGGGCGACCGCGTGTGCATCTACATGCAGATGATCCCCGAGCTCGCCGTCGCGGTGCTCGCTTGCGCGCGCATCGGCGCGGTGCACTCGGTCGTCTTCGGCGCGTTCTCGGCGGACTCCCTCGTCACGCGCATCAACGACTCGACCTGCAAGGTCATCATCACGCAGGACACCGGCGTGCGCGGCACCAAGCACGACATCGCGATGAAGGCGAATGCCGACAAGGCCGCGCCAAAGACGCCGTCAGTGGCGAAGATGCTCGTCGTGCGCCGCACCGGCACACCCGTCGAGATGCAGCCGGGCCGCGATGTCTGGTGGCACGACGCGTTGGCCGCCGCCTCGCCGGTCTGTGCACCCGAGGTCATGGACGCGGAAGACCCGCTCTTCATCCTCTACACCAGCGGTTCCACCGGGAAGCCCAAGGGCGTGCTCCACACCACCGGCGGCTACCTGACCTACGCGGCTTACACGCACCACTACGTCTTTGATTATCAGCCCGGCGATGTCTTCTGGTGCACGGCGGACGTGGGCTGGATCACCGGCCACTCGTATCTCATCTATGGCCCGCTCGCGAATCGCGCGACCGTCGTGATGTTCGAGGGCGTGCCGAACTACCCGGACTACGGACGCTTCTGGCAGGTCATCGCCAAACACAAGGTCAGCCTCTTCTACACCGCGCCCACCGCGTTGCGCGCGCTGATGAAGGAAGGAGACTCATGGCCCGACGCGCACGACCTCAGCTCCCTTCGCCTCCTCGGCACCGTGGGCGAACCCATCAAGGAGCCGGAGTGGAACTGGTATTTCAAAGTCATCGGCAAGAAACGCTCCCCCGTCGTGGACACCTGGTGGCAGACCGAGACCGGCGGCATCCTCATCACGCCGCTGCCCGGCGCGACGCCCACGAAGCCCGGCTCCGCCACGTTCCCGCTTCCCGGCGTGCAGCCCGCCATCGTGGACGACCAGGGCAACGAACTCCTCGGCAACGATGTGCGCGGCAACCTCTGCCTCAAGCCCGGCTGGCCCGGCCAGATGCGCACCGTCTTCGGCGACCACCAGCGCTTCGTGGACACCTACTTCAAGCGTTTCCCCGGCAAGTATTTCACCGGCGACGGCGCGTGGCGCGACAAGGACGGCTATTATTGGATCACCGGCCGCGTGGACGACATCCTCATCGTGTCCGGCCACAACATCGGCACAGCGGAGGTCGAGGGAGCGATCGGCGCGCACCCGTCCGTGGCCGAGGCGGCAGTCGTCGGCTTCCCGCACGACATCAAGGGCCAGGCCATCTACGCCTTCGTCACGCTGCGCACCGGCCAGACGCCCAGCGACGCGGTG
>JACRKB010000120.1 GCA_016235545.1 Verrucomicrobiota bacterium
GATCACCATCCCCCTCTCCCTCGCCCGCACCAAGGCCGTCCAGGCCGCGCACATCTGGTTCGCCGCCAAGCCCAGGCCGGGTGATGCGCTCAAGCTCACTTATTTCTACAACTGCAAGTTCACCGGCCCGGTGAAGGGCTTTGAGCGCCACGCCAAGTTCACCAAACTCATTGACCTGACCCGCCCGGCGGAGGCCATCTTCGCCAGCTTCGGCGACAGCACGCAGAAGGAGATCAAGCGGCTCATGAAGGAGCCGGTTATCTTCGCCGTGGAGAGCGATGCGGAGGCATTCCTCCGCTTCCACGACGAGTTCGCGCAGTCCAAGGGCATGGGGGCGATGGACGCGAAGATTCTGCGCTCCTACTGGCCGCATGTCGTCGTCACCAAGATAGTTTCCAACCAGGAGGATCTGGTGATGCACAGCTACGTGGTGGACCCCGCCGCCAGCCGCGTGACGCAGTGGCATTCCGTGAGCCAGTTCCGTGGCGCGGAGGATTCGGTGAAGCGCCGGCTCATCAGCCGCGCCAACCGCCTGCTGCACTGGCGGGACATCGAGCACTTCAAGACGATGGGCTTCCGTGTCTTTGACATCGGCGGGTATGCCTACAACACCACCGACGAGGTGCTCCAGCGGATCAACGAGTTCAAGGACAGCTTCGGCGGCGAGATGGTGGAGGAGAGCAGCTACGCCTCCGTGGCCATCACGCTCTTGCGCCGGGTGAAGTCCGCCTTCAAGCTGCGGCCTGAAAAACCCGGCACCAAAGCGCCATGAGCGACACGAACAAGGAAATGTATCTCGACGACCGGATCGTCACGAGCTACGCGGGCAAGACCAAGCTGTTTGAACCCGAGGTCACACTGTTCGCTGCGATCAAGGAGGAGGTCGCCGGCCAGCCCATCTTCGACATCGGCGTGGGCACCGGGCGCACCACGCCCTTCCTCCGCGAGCTGAGCCAGGACTACCTCGGATGCGATTACTCGGAGAAGATGACGCGCTACTGCCAGCAGCTTTACCCCGGCGTGAAGTTCGCCACCGTGGACGCACGGAACATGAAGGAGTATCGCGACGGCCAGTTCGCCTTCGTCATCTTCTCCTTCAACGGCATCGACTCCGTCCCTCCCGAGGACCGCCTGGCGATCCTCAAGGAATGCCACCGGGTGCTGCGTCCCGGCGGCCTCTTCGCCTTCTCCACGCACAACATCGAGAAGCCCGTCCGCAGCGCGTTCCACCTCTCGAACATCGAGTTCACTCTCCACCCGCTGCGCATGGCGCGGGCGCTGCAAATCTACTTCGCCGGATGGGCGCCGCACCTGCGGAACCGCAAGCGCGATGTCTTCACCGCCGAATACAACATCCGCAACGACAGCGGCGAAAACTTCACGCTCATGCACTATTACATCAGCAAGCCCAACCAGGTGAGGCAGCTCCAGTCCTTCGGCTTCGAGGATGTGCGCATCGTGGACCGTCAGGGCGCATGGACCGAAGCCGCCACGCCGGACACCACCTCCTCCTGGATTTACTACCTCGCCCGGAAGCGGCGGGCGTGAACGGAACCCGCGTGCCGCGCGTCACGTTGACCATCCCGCACGGGTAACCGCTCCGATGTCCATCCGCTCCGCCATCGCCCCGCTCCTGCATCGCTTCGGCCACGCCGCCGGCCTCTCGCTTACGCGCGCAAAGGAGTTTTCGGTCGCACGCATCATCACCTTCCACGCCGTCGGCGTGCCGAGCTGCTCGGTGGAGGCATTCACCGCGCAGCTCGAGTATCTGAAGCGGAACTTCCACGTCGTCCCGCTCGCCGAGATGGTGAAGGCCATACGCGTGCGCCAGCCCGACATCGCCCACTGGGTCGCCCTCACCTTCGATGACGGCACTCGCAACAACGGCAGCGTGGCCGCGCCCCTTCTCAAACGCCTCGGCCTGCCCGCCACCTTCTTCATCTGCCCCGGCCTGGCGGCACGCGGCGGCTGGCTCTGGAACCACGAGGCTCGCGAGCGCCTCCGCTCGCTGCCGGCGCCCGAGTTCGCCGCGCTCGCCGACAGCTTCGGGCGCACCGGCAACAACCTCGAAGCCGTCATCAACTGGACGAAGACGCTTCCCCTCCACTCGCGCACGCACATCGAGCGCGTCATCCGCGACGCCACGCCCAACTTCCGCCCCAGCGACGCGCAGCGCTCCGAGTTCGACCTCATGAATTGGGACGAGCTGAAGGCCCTCGACCCGGCCCTCATCACCCTCGGCGCGCACAGCACGAACCACCCCATCCTCGCCAACTGCACCGCCGCCGAGCTGGCGCACGAAGTAGTTGAATGCCGCGCGCTTTTGGAAAATGAACTGGGCCGCCCCATCGAGTTCTTTTGCTACCCCAACGGCGACTTCAACGAGCAGGTCGCGCAGCTCACGCGCGTCACCTACACCGCCGCCGTCACCACGCAGCCCGGCTTCGTGTGCCAGGACGCCGACTACCACAGGCTCCCGCGCCTCAACTGCTGCGCCACGCTCCCGCACTTCGCGTGGCGCCTCCACAGGCCAACGGCCTGAAGCGAACGATGAAAGATGAACTACGAATGATGAACCGGAGCGGGCGGCCCACTGGCCGTTCGTCCTTCATCCTTCATCCTTCATCCTTTCCCTCCCATGTCTGAGCAGCTCCGCACACTCCCGCTCTGGCTGCCGGGCTACCTCCGGCAGCAGCCCGCGCCGCAGCCCGATGGCGTCAAGGACGTGATGCTCTGCGTCTGCGACCACTTCGAACCGCTCCATCGAGCCGACAAACCCGAGGCCCTCCGCCGCATGGCCCGGTGGAAAGCCGAGTTCCCCAAGAACATCGCCCCCTTCCGCGACGCCGACGGAATCCGCCCACGCCACACCTGCTTCTATCCCATCGAGCAATACGACCCCGACCTGCTCAACGACGTCGCAGAACTCTGCCGCGCCTCCGGTGCCGAGGTGGAAGTCCACCTCCACCACGATCGCGACACCGAGGCCACGCTCCGCGCGAAGCTGATGAAGGGCATCGCCGACTTCACCCGCCACGGATTCCTGCCGCGCGACGCATCTGGCCGCACCCGCTGGGGCTTCGTGCATGGCGACTGGGCGTTGGACAACTCGCATCCCGACGGAGCGCAGTGCGGAGTGAACAACGAGCTTTCCCTCCTCCGCGAACTCGGCTGCTACGCCGACTTCACGCTCCCGTCCTGCCCCGACCCGACGCAGACGCGCACCATCAACCGCCTCTACTACGCGCAAGACACGCCGCAGCCAAAGAGCCACGACACCGGCGTGCAAGTCCGCGTCCTCCCTGCCGGTGACTTGCAGTCGCCGTCTGCGTCGCCCACAGCGAAACAGAGCGGCGACTGCAAGCCGCCGGCACCCCCCTTTGGCGACCTGCTCATCGTCCAAGGCCCGCTCGCGCTGAACTGGGAGCGGCGCAAGCTCGCCTTCCTCCCGCGCCTGGAAAACTCCGACCTCACCGCCGCCAACCCACCGCGCGCCGACCGGATGCGCCTCTGGCTCAAGCAGCACATCCATGTGCTGGGCCGGCCCGAGTGGACGTTCGTGAAGCTGCACTGCCACGGCGCGCCGCCTCCGAACTCCGGCGTCTTCCTTGGCGAGCCTTACCGCGCCTTTCACCAGCACCTCGCCGAGACCCTGACGGAGGCCAAGGGCTGGCGGCTCCACCACGTCACAGCGCGCGAGTTGGTGAACATCATCCACGCCGCCGAGGACGGCCACAGCGGCAACGCCGGCCAGTTCCGCGACTACCGCTACAAGCTGCCGGGCTGAACCGGAACGACTCTTCAGCCACGGATGGAACACGGAACAGCAGGCGGCTGTCTTGAACCCGAACTCCGAAATGGAATGGCCGCAATAAACGCAAGAAGACGCAAAGAAGACAGGGGCTTTCATCGCATTGCCCGGAACTGTTTCACTGCGCGCAGCCTTGACCGCAATCACTCCTCTTTGCGTCTCTTTGCGTTTCTTGCGGCCATTCCATTTCGGAAATCGGGTTGAACCCAACTCCGAAGTTGGCGCTCCGAAGGAGCATCACAAACCAGCCCGGGGCAACGCCCCGGGGAGCTGGGCCGCTTTTGGTAAAGCCCTGAAAGGGCGACACAAGATGCTCCGCCCCCTCAGGGCGGTGATGTTACTGCGGCGCCACTCTGTCGAACCCTATTTCGAGCGAAGCGAGGCGAGCGCAGCGAGATTCTTGGCCAGCCACGCCGCGACGGAGATGCTCGCTTCGCTCGCGCCTCCTGCGTCGGCAGTTGGGGTTCGACGGAGTCTCACCCTACCGGGGAGAAGGCCGACCGGCAGGTCGGCCCTACCGGGGTGGGGTGAGCCAGTGGCCTTTGTCGGCGTGGCTGCAACGCGGCGGCTCGTTGACCGCGCCGATGGTGTAGGTGCCGCCGGTAGGACAGTGGGGTAGGACACTGCCTTTGAAAAAACAGCAAGGTCGGCTTCCGTGGGAACGGAATGGGTCTGCGAGTTGTTCTGCAAACTCCAGCTCCTTTTGGCCTCAGCGATCTCCCCCAAGAAGTGTTTGCACGCGAGCACCGAACCGATGTGCGGCGGCGGGAAGGCGTTGGTAACTAGCAATGCGAAGCCCACACACAACCCAGTGACAACCAGCCGCTCAGCCAGTGACGGCTTGCCACAGCGTCGAGCGATAACCGCTCCAAGGCCGAAGACGATGGCGGTTAGACAGTAGAGAAACGGCAGAAGAACAAACCAATATCGAGACATAGGATTCACTCCTTCGGCACCTGGTTCAACGTGTAGTGAAACGTGTCATTCCGCAGCGCGTCGCCTCGGTTGTTCTTCAAGCCCAGCGCGCGGAGCATGACAACGTGGCGGGGTTTCAGGCCTTCCAGCGTCAGGCGCACGGTGAGCTTGTCGGCGGCGACCTCGGCCTTCAGCACGCGCACGGGCGGGCCGGGGATTTTCTCGTCGCGGTCCTTCTCGGGGGCGTTGTGCTTGCCGTCGTAGGCGTAGGTGTATTGCGTCGCGTCCCAGTTCTCGGCGTCGCCGGCGAGCATGGCGTCCACGGGCTGCGTGAAGGCGACGTCGAAGCCGTTCGTGCGCGCGGCCACGGTCTTGAACTCGAAGGGCACGCGGCCGGTGAACTTCACGCGGTCCAGCGAATGCGGCTGCGGCGCGATGCTCGTCCAGTGCCCGAAGCGCAGCCCGCCCACGTAGAGCCGGCTGTCCGGCCCGTAGGCGAGGCGGTTCACGCCGGACGCGAAGCCCTTCACGAACGGCAGCACCGCGCCCTGCCACTGGCCGTTCACCTTCTCCAGCGCCACGCGCACCACGCTCGCGTTCTGGAACTCGCCCACGAGCATCTGCCCGCCGAACGGCCCGAAGCGGAAGTCGCCGACGGTCGCGAGGCCGCTTGCGGAGCGCACCCACGCATAGGGAAACCACACGGCGGGCGGCGTGAAGTTCGGGTCGCCATCGAAGTGCGCGGGCGGCGACGGCGACGAACTGGGGTGGCCGTAAAAATTCGTGAGTTGAAGATGGTTCAACTTGTTCGCGGCAATCCAGTGGCCCTGGTTGTCGGTCATGAAGAGGTCGCCGCGAAATTCGCCGAAGCCATTCGGCACGCGCAGGCCGGACGCGAACGGGTCCGTGCGCCACACGTCGGTGAAGGGGATTGCGCCGGTGTTCGCCGGGTGCGGGGAAATCTTCAGGCACCAGCCCATCGCGGGGACTTCGTGCATCGTGCGATGGCCGGTGATGAGCGCGCCGAGGATGCCGCTCTCGTCCACGAGCGGCCCGGTGGCGAAGGAGTGGTAGTTGCCGGTGTAGCCCCACGCGTCGCTCACGCACTCGAAGACATCCGCCACGCCGTCGCCGTCCGCGTCGCGCAGGCGCGTCAGCTCGCACTTCTGCATCACGTAAATCGCGCCGTCCACCACGCGCAGGCCGCCCGGCTCGTTCAGGCCACGCGCGAACCGCCGCCACTTCGCAGCCTTCGGGTCGCCGCTGACGCCCTCGACGATGAAGACCTCGCCCTGATACGTCGCGATGGCGAGATTGCCGTCCGGCAGAAAGTCCATGCCCGCGACGGTGAGCTTGAGTTCCTTCGGCACGGGGAAATGCTCGACGGTGTAAAACTCATCGCCGCCGGGCTTGTCCGTGAAGTTCGGGTCGGGGAGGAAGACGGGCCGCGGGCGCGTGATGGAAGGCGGCGGAGGCAGCGGCTTGACTGGCCCGGCGAGTTGCTTCGCGAGCGTGCTCGCGGCGTTCAAGTCCGCGACGACGGCGGAGGCGATTTCAAACGTCTGCGGCTGCTCGTTCGGCGGGACGGCGACGCGCAGAGTGACCTTGCGACCGGCAACGACGTTCGTGACCAGCGCGGACCACGGCCCCTTGCCGTCGCGCTCGCTGTTGAGGATTTCCGTGACCGGCGTGCTGGTGACGAGCGGGAGGAAGTTGCCGCCTGGCAGCCCGCGCAACACGGCGACGAGCACGCCCGCCGGTGTGCGGATGCCTTGCGCGCCGGCCACGCCGAAGATGTTGACCGGGTCGCCGGGCTCGTCGTGCGCGTTGAGGCGGATGCGGCGCGTTAGCGGCGCGACTTCAAACCGCCGGATGATGACGCTGTTTCCGCCGACCTGCTCCAGCCGGGGAGATTCGATTACTGGGACATAGGAGTCATCGGGCGGATACAGCTCATACACGAAGGAGTGCGCGCCGCCGACGGTGCTGTGGCCCTTGAAACGCGTGAGCGGCCCGGTGGCGTCCGCCGCGACGGCATCGAACGTCCATGGGCCGCGCGCGAGGCTGCCCCAGAGTCGGGTGCCGGTGAAGTCGCACACGAAGCGCGTGGACGTGCCGTTGTAGGGCGGCCCGAAGAGATTGAGCGAGTTGCCCTGCCAGACGGTGTGCGTGCGGAGGAGCTGCGTGTCGAAGGCGAGGTGAAGGTTCGTCGCCAGCGGCACGACGATGCTGCGGCCGGACTGCGCCATCGGCGCGCGCCGGAAGGGGATGTCAGGCGCGTCGTGCGCAGCGACGACGACGGGTGCGGGCTTGGGTGAAGGCGCGGGTGTTTGCGCCACGGCAGAAACGGCGAGCAACAACTTGGCAAGCGCCGTGCCGGCGACTTCCAGTCGCCGCCCGAAGCGTGTTCGCGGCAATATGCCATGGACTTGCTGTGGCTCACGGACGGCGACTGAAAGTCGTCGGCACGGGCGGTGGCGACGTGCCGACACGGTCAAAAACCAAGCCAGGTCGAACGGGATTTGCACGAACGCAGCGTAGCGCAGCCCGTCCCGGCGGCGAGCGGGAAGTGTTGTATCCGCCGAGGTGAGGAGGCGGATTCCTTGGGCGGCTCGAAGCGTGGGTCCGCCTCCTGACCTCGGCAGCTACGCCAGCACTTCCTTCACCACATGTCCATGCACGTCGGTGAGGCGGTAGTCGCGGCCGTCGAAGCGGTGGGTGAGCTTCTCGTGGTCCAGGCCGAGCTGGTGGAGGATGGTCGCGTGCAGGTCGTGCATGTGGACCTTGTTCTGGACAGCGAGGTGGCCCCATTCGTCGGTCTGACCGTAGCTGGTGCCGGGCTTGAAGCCGCCGCCCGCGAGCCAGACGGTGAAGCCGCCGGCGTTGTGGTCGCGGCCCGTGCCGTTCTTCTCCGCGTAAGGCGTGCGGCCAAACTCGCCGCCCCACCAGACGATGGTGTCTTCAAGGAGGCCGCGGGCTTTCAAATCTTCGAGCAGGCCGGCGATGGGCTTGTCCACCGCCATCGCGTGGTCCTTGTGCTTGGGCATGTTCGAGTGCTGGTCCCAGGCGGGGTTCGCGGTGTTGTCGCCGTAGGTGACCTGGACGTAGCGCACGCCGGACTCGACGAGACGACGGGCCATGAGGCACTGGCGTCCGAAGTTGTCCGTCTGGGCGTCGCCGATGCCGTAGAGTTTCTTGGTGGCTTCGGTTTCCTTGTTGAGGTCGAGCGTGTCGGGCGCGTTGTTCTGCATGCGCCAGGCGAGCTCGTAGCTGGCGAGGACGGCCTCAAGCTCGGCGTCGCCGGGGGATTTTTTGAGCTGTTCGGCGTTCAGCTCCTGGAGGAAGTCAAAGCTGCGGCGCTGCTCGGCGGGCGAGAGTTTCGGGTTGGTCAGGTTACGAATGGTGGCTTCGATGATGGGCGTGCCGGCCTTGCCGATGCCGGTGCCTTGAAAGACGGGCGGGAGGAAGGCGTTGCCGTAGTTGCGCGGTCCGCCGTTGCCGGCGCTTGGGCTGAGGCTGACGAAGGCAGGCAAGTTTTCGTTCGCCGTGCCGAGGCCGTAGCTGACCCACGAACCCATGCTCGGGCGGATGAACTGCGTCGCGCCGCAATGTAGGAAGAGCGTGGCCGGGCCGTGCGCGATGCCCTCGGTGTGCATCGAGTGGATGAAGGTGAGGTCGTCGGCGTGGCGGGCCATCTCGGGGAACAGCTCGCTGCCCCAGCGACCGGACTGGCCATGCTGGTTGTAGGCCCAGAGCGGCTTCATCACACGCTGCGTGGATTCCTCGCGCTTGCCGGAGTTGGCAATCTTGCGCGCGTCGTTGAAGCCCATGAGTTGCCCGTCCTTTTCGGTGAGGATGGGCTTGTAGTCGAAGGAGTCCACATGACTGACCCCGCCCTGCATAAAGAGGAAAATGACGCTCTTGGCGCGTGGCTCGTGGTGCGGCTGGCGCGGGGCGAGCGGATTCGCAGCAGCGGCAGCGCGCTGGGCGGTCATGCCGGCGAATGCCAGAGAGCCAAAGCCGCAGGCGAGGGATTGCAGCGCGTGGCGGCGGGTGAAGAGCGGGGCGTGGTTCATGGCAGCTTACTTGGCTTGCAATTCAACGAGATTGACGAGGGCGCGCAGCGAACGGTTCACGCGCTCGGGGCTGGGGAAGGCTTTGGCCACATCCGGCTCCAGCACGACGACATTGCTGCCGGCATGATAGCGGCGGGCGTATTTGCCGCGCACGCCACGGCTGAAGTCGTATTCGGCACGCGGTTCCGTGGTGGCGGCTGGCTTAGTTGGCTTCTTCATATTGCTGCCTTTCGCGTCGTCTGGCCGGGCGGGCGCTGATAATGCGGACACTATCACCGCGCTCGGTATGGACGACAACCAGCATTTTCCCGCGATAGGATGTGCCGAGCAGAATGAACCGCTCTTCCACCCGCGAGTGGTCCGGGTCGGGAATGGCCAGTGACAACTCGTCGGCAAACACCGTCGCCGCTTCCTCGAAGCTGACGCCATGCTTCCGCAAGTTCGCGCTGGCTTTGGCTTGGTCCCATTCAAAATCAAGCGGCATGAAGTCGCGCGTCTCAGTTCAAGTAGCGGAAATCCACGGAGGCGAAGAGTGCCTGGTAGAAGCGGCCCCAGGCTTCGGTGCGCTTGGCAGCCTCGCTCGCGGTGGACTCGGCGGGGAGAAACTTCAGCGCAAGAGTGACTTCGCCGTCGGTAGGCACGCGGCCGAGGACGAGGCGGTAAGCGCGGGTGACGCGCTCGCGGTCGTCAGCGAGCTTCGCGGCCAGCAGTTTCTGCGCGGCGGACTGGGACTGCTCCATGACCCACGGGTGGTTCATCATGAAGAGCGCCTGCGGGGCGACGGTGCTGTCGCTGCGCTTGCCGACGACGAGGCTGGGGTCGGCGAAGTCGAAGGCCTCGAACAGCTCAGGCAGCGAGTTGCGCAACACGGGCGAGTAAACACTTCGGCGCGTGTCACTGTGCTTGTAGCCGTAGTCGGCGCTGGTGCCGGCCTTGATGAGCGGGCCGCCTTGCGCGAGGTCGAGCTGGCCGCTGACTTGCAGGACGGTGTCGCGGATGGACTCGGCGTCGAGCTTCCGGCGGTTTGCGCGCCAGAGGAGTTTGTTCTCGGGGTCGGCTTGGGCAGCGCGTGAGAAGTGTTCAGTGTTCAGTTTGGCTCCAGCCGGCTGCGAAGCACCGGGCTTCGACAGAACACTGAACACTGAATATTGAACACTGGAACTCTGCTGATACGCGCGGCTCAGGACCATTTCACGCACGAGCTGCTTTACCGACCAGCCGCCGTCCATGAAGCGCACGGCGAGGTGGTCGAGCAACTCGGGATGCGTGGGCGCGTCACCGGTGGTGCCGAAGTTGTCGGCGCTGCGGACGAGTCCCGCACCGAAGAGCCACGTCCATGTGCGGTTCACGAAGACGCGCGCGGGGAGCGGGTTGTCGCGGCTGGCGAGCCAGTCGCCGAGTTCGCGACGGCCGCTTTCCTTCTCGGGAATCTTCGGGGCCGGGCCGTGGCTGGCGACTTGGAGAAAGCCACGCGGCGCGTTCGCTCCGAGATTGTTCACGCTGCCGCGCACATGGATTTGCGTGTCGCCCGCGTTCTCCTCTTTCACGGACATGAACATCGGGCGCTTCGGGCCGGACGCCTCCAGCTTCTTCAGCTCTGCTTCCATTTTCTTCACGGACTCGGATGCGTCGGGCTTGTCCTTCTTTGAGGCGTCGGTGGTGGTGGCAGTTTCGGCAAGCATTTCGACCGGCACGAACTGCACGGCGTCGGCGGTGACATGGCCTTTGGTGCCCTCGGTGCCAACGATGACAAAGCCCGCGCCGTTCTGCTCGAAGCGGAACTGCCCGAGCGAGACGAAGCGGCCCTCGATGGGCGGCTCGCTGCTCTGGTCCACGCGAACCGTCTTCTCACCGTCAGCACTGAAGATGGTGACAGGCGTGTTGGGCGAGCGCGACTTGCCGGGGCTGTAGGCGAGGCGCACTTCGTATTTGCCGGCGCGCAAGGCATCGGGCTGGAAGGTGATTGTCTTCGAGCCTTTTCCTTCGTTCGCGTCGTGCAGGTAGCCGTCGCCGATGAAGGTCCGCGTCGAGCGCGAGCCGGTCCAACTGCCGACCTTCTTCGCCTGCTCGTCGTCCACGACCACTCCGGCGAGCACCTTCGCGTCGAGCGCGCCGCTGGGCAGGGTCGCTTGCTTTGCGACCGCCGTGTTCGCGGATTCCTTCGCGGCCTTGATGCTGGCTTCGAGCTTCGCGACGGCCTGCTCGTGGGCGGCGAACTGCTTGCCCTCCGTCGGCGGCAGCGGCAGCGGGAACTCGAGCCACTTGCTCACGTTCGAGTGCTCCAGCGTCTTGGAGCTTTTGAGGATGCCCGCCAGCGCGTAGTAATCGCGCGTGGGGATGGGGTCGAACTTGTGGTCATGGCAGCGCGCGCAGCCGATGGTCTGCGCGAGGAATGCCTTGCCGATGGTGTCGAGCTGCTCGTCCACCACGTCCATGTCGAGCTGCTTCTTCTCCTGCTCCTCAAGGTTTGTGTTGCCGAGCGTGAGGAAGGTCGTGGCGACGAGCTGCTGCTGGCGTTGCGGGATGGACTCGTGCGGGAGCAAGTCGCCGGCGACCTGCTCGCGCAGGAAACGGTCTTAGGGCTTGTCCGTGTTGAAGCTGGAGATGACGTAGTCGCGATAGCGCCAGGCCTCCTTCATCACGAAGCCGCGCAGCGTGAGCGACTCGGCGTAGCGCAC
>JACRKB010000121.1 GCA_016235545.1 Verrucomicrobiota bacterium
CAAGCAGCCAGGCAATTTGCAGGCCGGCCTGCGCATCTCGCCGTTGGGCTACACACTGGTGGAGCCGTATTACCGCAGCGGGCCGCTGCCTCCGGTGCCGGCTGGCTCCGCGCTGCGCGAGAGTGGCACTCTGGAGTTCTTGCATCGCTGGGATGAACTCCTCGGAGGCCTTTGCCGCGCCGGATTTGTGATCGAGGACACCTTCGAGCCGAAGCACGGAGACTCCGCCGCCGCGCCCGGCAGCTTCGGCCACCGCTGCTGGTTCATCCCGCCGTATTTCGCCATCAAGGCGCGGCGGAAAGCCAGCGCCCCGACGGATCGGAAGCTGGTCGTGTCATAGCGGAAACGTGCTGCGTGCTGCTTGCTCCGTGATCAAAGCAGGTTGACGAACTGGTTCACGGAACACGGAACACGAAGCACGCATCAATTTCGCCTTGAGCCAGCCCGCCAGCTCTCGCCACCCTCTCGCCAATGTCTCAAGCCCTCTACCCGCTCACCTTCCAGCCCATCTTCAAGGACCGTGTCTGGGGCGGCCGCAAGCTGGAACAGCTCTACGGCAAGGCCCTCCCACCGAGGACGCCCATCGGCGAGTCGTGGGAAATCACTGACCGGCCCGAGGGCGTCAGCATCATCACCAACGGCCCGCTCGCCGGACGCGACCTGCGCTGGCTGATGGAGCATCACGCGAAGGAACTTCTCGGCGACTCGCAGCCGTGCGCCGGACGCTTCCCGCTGCTCGTGAAGATTCTCGATGCGCAGGAGGAGCTCTCGCTCCAAGTCCACCCGCCCCCGCACAAGGCCGCCGAGCTGCACGGCGACCCGAAAACCGAGATGTGGTATGTGGCCGACGCCACGCCGGATGCGGACCTGTTTGTCGGCCTGCGGCGCGGCGCGACGCGCGCGGAGTTTGAGCAACGGCTCGGGGACGGCTCCGTCGCCGAGTGCTTCCATCGCATCGCCGTGAAGCGCGGCGACTCCATGTTCCTGCCCAGCGGGCGCGTCCACGCGCTGGGCGCGGGCAGCCTCATCTTCGAGATTCAGCAGAACTCCGACACGACCTACCGGGTGTTCGACTGGAACCGTCTCGGCCTCGACGGGAAGCCACGCGAACTGCACATCCCGCAGGCGCTGGCCGCGATTGATTTCGACGATTTCGAGCCAGCCCTGGCTCCATCGGAGTGGCAGCAAGCTGGACCTGGCGAATGGCGTCGGCTCGCGGACTGCCCGCTGTTCAGCGTGGATTTGATCCGGCTTTGCACGCCTGACGAAATCCTGCTGGGCGGAAACAAAGCCTCCGTGCTCGCCGTCACGGAAGGGCAGTTGGCCGTTTCATTTTCCCACTCAACCATCAACCTCATGCCGGGAGAGTTCTGTGTTGTTCCGGCTAGTTGCACGGGGACCACGCTTCTGACCACGGGCGAAACAGTCTTTCTCAAGGCCATTGCGAACTGATACCAATTCCCAATGCCAGTCGGTGGAATACAAACGGGACGCCACGACGCACGCCTTCCTCGGAGGAGGGGGAAGGTGGCCGCAGGTCGGATGAGGGGTGGAGTTCGCCAACGCCCACGCACGCACCCCCCTCACCACAGCCCGCTCCATGAACCGGCTTTCTTGGAGCGCGGACGCCTACGTCCGCAGCAAGAGTATCGGGTTTCGGTTGGCTGCGGACATGGGCGTCCGCGCTGCAAAGTCGGCAATTGGTGTTACTTCTTATCCACTCTCCACACCGTGCTCTCGCTGCGCGCGGACTTCAGGAGTGCCTCCAGATGCTTCACAATAGCGGGATAATCCGCTGCGACGTCGCGCGCTTCGCCGGGATCACGGGCGAGGTGGAACAGCTCCAACGGCCCGTCGGGCATGGCGCGGATGCCTTTCCAGTCGCCTGCGCGGATGGCCTGTTGGAACTGCGGCTCGTGGCGTTCCCAGTAGAGCAGCTCGCGCTTCACTTTCTGCGGCTGCCCCAGCAGCGCGGGCACAAGTGAAATGCCGTCTGTCGCGGGCGCGTCCTTGACTCCCGCAAACTCGGCGGCGGTCGCAAACAAATCCCAGAGGGCAACTGGCTGGTCGCTGGTCGTGCCGGGTTGGATGCGCTTGGGCCAGCGCACGAGCAGCGGCACACGCAGTCCGCCCTCGGTCAAATCGCCCTTCGAGCCACGGAAAGGGCCGTTGCTGTTGAAGAACTCGGGGTTGCACAAGCCGTCTTTCTGCGCCGCGTTGTCGCTGGTGAAGATCACCACTGTGTGCTCGGCGAGTTTCGGGTCATCGAGTTGCTTGAGCAGTTGTCCGACAGAGGCGTCGATGTGCGCTATGGCGGCGGCCTTGCGCTGCTCGGCGGCGGGCCACTTCTCCTTCGCGAATCGCGCCGCGCTGCCGAGATATTTCACCGGTGTGTTGGTGCCCGGCTCCTCGCCCGCGTTGGGCAGAGTGAAGGCGAGGTGCAGGAAGAACGGGCGGAACTTGTTGAACTCTGCCGCCGGGTAAATGCGGAAGTAGTTCGAGGCTGCGAAGGTGAACACATCCTGGGCGTGGCGCGCGGGCCGACCGCCATCATTCTCGTAGATGGGTTGGTAGTAGGAGGCCGCGTTGGTGAGAATAAGCTGCTTCGGGTCGTAGCGCGCGACCACGGCGGGGAACTGGTTCGTCGCGTGCCGCAGCTCGATCAGGCCGAGCCACTGGTCCACGCCTTTCTTCTCGGGCATTCCCGACGTGCCGTCACCGCCGAGGCCCCACTTGCCGATGACGCCCGTGTGGTAGCCAGCTCGCTTGAGGACTTCCGTCAGCGTCGTATCCTCGCCGCGCAAAGCGACAGGGTGGCCGTCCGGCCCGTAGTTGCCGCGGATGCGCGCGTGTCCGGTGTGCTTGCCGGTGAAGAGCGCGCCTCGTGAGGCCGCCCCGCCGGGGCCGCCCGCGTAGGCCTGGGTGAAGCGCATCCCCTCGGCGGCGAGCCGGTCGAGGTTCGGCGTGGAAAACTTCTTCTGGCCGTAACAGCTCAAATCTCCCCAGCCCAAGTCATCGGCAAGGATGATGACAATGTTCGGACGCGTCTGGCTGGTGGCCGGCTGCTGCGCGAAGCCCGGTGGACTGAAAACGCACAGCAGCCAAAGCGCACATTCCAGACGGGCGGCTCGCAGCCAGTTCTCGCGGTTAAAATTCATTTTGCTTCGGTCAACGGCCCGCTAGCTTCGTCACACAGCCAGCGCGCACAATCCATGAAACGCCCGATTCTCTCCCGCCGCCAGTTCGCAGGTCAATCCGCCTTCCTCCTCGCCGCGCTCGGCCTGGCGCCTGCGCGTCTGCTAGCGCAACAGCAGGCCACCGCGCCCGCCCGCCCGTGGTCGGCGGTGAAAGTCGGCTTCGCCGAGCGCGACATCACACCGAAGATTGGGATGGAGCAGCCCGGCGGCTATGGAAAATCCTTTCACAAGACACTGCACGACCCGTGCAAGGTGCGCGCCGTGGTCTTCGACGACGGCAAGCTGAAGGTCGCGCTCGTCGGCACGGACACCCTCTTCAACCCGCGCCACCTCATCCTTGCCGCGCGCGCGGACATAGAGCGGCGGTGCGGCATCCCGGGCGCGAACGTCATGATTGGCGCGAGCCATTCTCACTCCTCCGGCCCAACGGGCATGGTGCAGCCGGGCGAGTTCGACCACGCAAGCGACTTGGTGAAGAAGCTGGCTTACGAGAAGTCGTCCGCAGCCGACCCGGAGTATCTGAAGCTCATGCGCCAGCAAATCGCCGATGCCGTCGTCGCAGCACACGATGCACGGGTCGAGGCGCACGTCGCCTTCGGCTCCGGCCACGAGGACAAGGTCGCTTTCAATCGCCGCCAGCGGATGAAGAACGGTCTCACGTTCAGCCATGCTGGAAAGGTCAACCCGGACATCATCGGCTACGCCGGGCCGATTGACCCACAGGTCGGCGTGCTCGGCGCTTACGACAAGGCCGGCAAGCTCCTGGGCGTCCTCGTCAACTACGCCTGCCACGCCACGACCAGCCCCGGGGGAATTTCGGCGAACTGGATTTACTATCTGGAGAAGACGATGCGGGGCGCGCTCGGCGGGGACTTTCCTGTCGTCTTCCTTCAGGGCGCGTGCGGCGACGTGACGCAGGTGGACAACCTGAACCCCTACGTCAACCCAGCGCCCGAGCGCTGGGCGATGCAGGTCGGCGGACGCATCGGAGCGGAGGCCGTGCGCGCGTTGCTGCTGGCCGAACCAGGCGGTGACCTCGCGCTCAACGCGGCGATGAAGACGTTGAAGATTCCACGCCGCAAGCCCGCTCCGGAGCGGTTGAAGGAGGCGCTCGACCTTGTGCAGAAAGACCCGAAGGTCGCCGGTGCGACGGATTGGACCTTCGCGAAAGAGACCGTGATGCTCGACGCCATCCTCGCGAAAGAGCCGGTCGCGGATGTCGAGGTGCAGGCGATTCAAGTTGGCCCCGCCGTATTTGCCGCGAACCCGGCGGAGTATTTCGTGCAGCTCGGCCTCGACATCAAGAAGGGCAGCAAGTTTCCGCTCACGTTTCCCGTCGAGCTGGCCAACGGCATCGTGGGCTACGTGCCCACCGAGGAAGCTTTCGGCCCGAATGGCGGCGGCTACGAGACCCGGCTCACGGCCTACAGCAACTGGGAAATCACCGCCGGCACGCAAATCGTCAAAGGCTGTCTTGAACTCATTGGCAAGTTCACACCCGGCATGATCCCGATGCCGGCGAAAGCCCCGACCGGCCTCCCGTGGCAATACGGGAATCTTGCGCCGCAGACAAAATGAGCAGCGACCCGATCAGTTCACCAACCGGCAGGTGGACCCTCGGCATCGCTTTGTGCGTGGCGATTCTGACACTTGCCTGTTTTTGGCCGGCGGTGTCGGCAGACTTCGTCGCCTGGGATGACGACATCAACCTCTACGAAAACGCGAGGATTCAAAAACTCTCCGGGGAGAATCTGAGCTGGATGTTCATGGATCTCGAGAAGGCCATGCGCTACAAGCCGCTTTCGTGGCTGACGTGGGCCGTGATCCACGAAGGGGCCGGCCTGAAGCCAGCGCCGTTCCATTTTGCAAACGTGCTGCTGCACACGGTCAATGCGGTGGTGCTCTTTTTCCTCCTGCGAGCGTTGCTCGGAGCCGGCTCGCCCGGCCCGGGCAAACTTCAGAATGAGCTGGGCGCGGCGGTGGGATCTCTGTTCTGGAGCCTGCACCCGCTGCGGGTGGAGCCAGTCGCGTGGGCCACCGGTCTCCCCTACTGCCTGTCGCTCTGCTTCGCGCTGGGGATGATGCTGTGCTACTGGCGGTTTGCGGCAGCGCCAGCCGGAACCGGTTCACGCGGGCTGTATTGTGCCGCCGTCGTTTTGTTTGTGCTCGCGCTGCTGACGTATCCCATCGTCATCAGCCTGGCCATCACACCCGTTGCAATGGACTGGTGGCTTGGGCGTCAGCGCGCAGAGCAGTCGCCTTGGCTGAGATGGCGGCACGCACCGTTCTTCGCCGCCGCTGCGCTCCTGGCCGGGATCGCCTTGTTCGCCCGGTTCGAGCGGAGCGCCCAGTTTGACGCTGTCACGGGACTTGATGAGTTCACGATCGGACACCGGATTGCGCAGGCGTTTTACGTTTGGGCCTACTACTGCTGGCGCATGGCATGGCCCGTCGGGCTTTCGCCGCTCTATTCTTTCCTGAGCAGCTTCTCGCCCGGGGACTGGCCCTTCCTGTTGAGCGGCGCGGTGATCATCGGTGCCAGCGCAGTTTGTTTCTTCAACCGCAGGCGCTGGCCGGCGGCCTGGATCATTCTGGGATGTCACCTTGCCTGGCTGGTTCCGGTCCTGGGCCTTACTGAGAATCTTTACGTGCCATGTGACCGATACAGCTACGCCAGCGGGATGCTCGGCGGGCTGGTGCTCGCCGTCGGAACTCGTCGGCTGATGAGAGACGGACGGACAGTCGCCACGGTGATTGCTGCGGCGCTCTTGCTGGGTGCGCTGACCTTTGCATCATCCCGGCAGGTGCGTGTCTGGCACGACACGCCGAGGCTTTTCGCGCATATGATCGGACACGTGGAATCGGAGAAAGGCAGGAGCGTCCTCTGGCTGGGCTTGGGATCATGGCATCAGAAGCAACGGGCCTACGCAGCCGCTGAACGGGCCTACACGATGTCGCTGGCGGGAACGGTTGATGCGCCAAATGTCCACCACGCGCTTGCCCAGGTCATGCAGCGGCAAGGCCGGCACCGTGACGCCCTGCCGCATTACGAATTTGCTCTTCAGCAAGGGAAGGCCGACGCCGACATGCTTGGAGATTTTGCGGTTGCCCTGTTGCTCACCGGCCAGACTACGGCGGCAGAACAGCATATCTCCGAAGCCGTGCGTCGCGCGCCCGGCGAACCCAGGCACCGCCACAACTGGGCTTTGATCCTCAAGCGCCTCGGGCGCGATGCCGAGGCCAGCGCGCAGGAGTCGGAGGCGCGGCGGATTGCTGCCTCAAGCGGCGCGCCTGCGCCTGCGCCAGCACCGGGGCCGGGTCAGGCCAAATAATCTCCGCATGAACCACGCGCGGCCCCAATTCCTCCGCATCGCTGCCGTGCAGATGAAGTTTGGCGGCACGGTGGAAGAAAACTTGGAAACCATCGCCCGGACGCTGCGGCTCGCTGCGAGGCGCAAGGCCGACGCCGTCTTGTTCCCCGAGTGCGCCACGACGGGCTACAACCGCGACTTCACCGACCTGTCAGGCACCGAGGCCCGCGCGGCGCTGCAGCGCGTGGGCGAGTTGGCGGCAAAGCATCGGGTCAATGTGCTCCTCGGCTCTCCGGTGTTCCGGCGCGGGCGCTGGCAGAACTGCCTCGTGGTCTTCGACCGGCGCGGGCGCGTCGTCCACTGTTACGCGAAGTGCCAGCTTACGGAACGCGACCTCCAGTTCTTCACGCCGGGCGATTCCGTCGCGCTCTTCAAACTCGATGGCGTCCGCTGCACGGCTATCATCTGCCACGAGCGCCGTTACCCGGAGCTGGTGCGGCTCGGTGTGATGGCGGGAGCGCAAATCGTCTTCCACCCGAATGCAGGTCTGGACTCGCTCGCGGTCTCGCGGCGCAAACGCGGCGGGCGCGACGGCATCGCGGCGCGGGCATTCGAGAACGCGGTCTTCTACGTGTTCGCCAACTCCGTCGGGCCGCAGGGCGACGGGCTGTGGTCAGCGGGGGACTCGAAGATTGTCGCGCCGGACAGCCGCGTGCTCGCGCTCGCGAACAATCGCGACGAGGCCGTCATCACTGCTGAATTCAACTTGGCTGCAGCCACCGGCAAGTATGCGGCCGACAGCCTCGCCCACCCTCGCTTCCTGTCGGCTGACTGGCGGAGGATGCTCTGCAAGGTGCGGGCGCAGGCGAAACGAAACCTGTCACTTGAATGAGAACTTTTCTCTCGGCCCTTCTGCTCGCAGCACTGCCGGTTCAGTCTGCCGATCTCCCACCGCCCACCGCAGGCAAGAGCACCGTCTCCTTCACAGTCCTGCCACAGCAGGCCGAGCCGGATGAGGTGAGGTGGCGGCTTCACTCCGTCGAGGTTCCTGGCGCGTTCGACCTTGCGAAGGAGAAGTTCCAACTGATCGTGCCCGCTGCCTACAAGCCCACCGAGAAGTGGGGAGTGTTCATCTGGATTTCACCGGGAGACACGCCCGCCATCCCGGCCGACTGGGAGCCGGCGCTGGCCGCGCGTAAACTCCTCTTCGTCGGCGCGTTCAAGTCCGGCAACCCGCGCAGCATCTTCGACCGCGTGCGTCTAGCCGTGGCCGCGAACCTCGCGCTGCGCGAGCGCTTCAACGTGGACGGCCGGCGCGTGTATGTGAGCGGCTTCTCCGGCGGCGGGCGCGTGGCGAGCATGGTGGGCGTGGCCTACGCGGACATGTTCAGCGGCGCGATGCCGTTCATGGGCGTGAACTTTTACGAGGACATCGCGGCGGGCGACGGCAAGACGACTTACGGCGCGAACTTCATCCCGGACGAGGAGGTGCTGGCCATCGCCAAGAAGTTCTGCCGCTACGCGCTGGTGACTGGAGAGAAGGATTTCAACCGCATCGGGACCAAGGCTGTGTTCGAGATGGGTTTCAAGAAAGAGGGCTTCGCCAACGTGACTTATCTCGAAGCGCCCGGAGTCGCGCACAGCCTGCCGCCCGCGAAGTGGCTGGAGCAAGGGCTGGTGTTCCTCGACACTGGCAAGGGAGTGAAGTGAAACCCATCGCCCTGAGCGCGGACGCCCACGTCCGCAGCCGGTGGCTTGGCGTCTGCAAACGACTGCGGACACGGGCCTCCGCGCTCCACCAGACGGGCAAGCGATCTTTGAAGCAGCACGCCAAAAAGCGCACAGGGTCCGGCAATCGCGGCGAAGTCGGATCTCGGAGACGAGACTAAGCATGCTCATCGTTCAGCTCACGAATTGAGCTGCGGGCGGCGGATTGCCGTCCGAATGAAAGCAGCCAGTATGATCAAGTTCTCCGAATTGCTGATCGCCCTGTTCGCCGCCAGCCTGCCGACCACCTACGTCCTGCTCGTTCGCCATTTCATCCTCAAGAATGAGGCGGAGGATCTCGCCGCGCTGGCCGCATCCGGCCCGTTGGAGCCACACGAGTGCTGCTGCGAAATCGCCGCCAAGGCGCTCGCGGGCAAGAGCATGGAGAAGCAAGCCGTCACGGCGCACTGACTGTGATCGTGTTGGCGATTTGCTGTCGCCGTCCGTGCGGACAGGCGCTCGCGGCGCACGCGAACTACTGCGCCGAGCGACTGGTGTGAGCAATCGGCACTTGGCCAGGCGGACTTGCCGATTGCAGTCCGCCGCCTCGTCGGCTACCAAATCGCCATGCGTTTTATCGGCAGCGTCATAGAACGGCTGCAACGGCACCCGAAGCGGATGGTTTTCCCCGAAGGCACCGAGCCGCGCGTGTTGCAGGCGGCCCGGCAGTTCTGCTCGCTCCAGCTCGGCGCGCCCATTCTGCTGGGCGACCGAACCCACATCAAACGCGTCGCCGAGGGTCTGAACCTTTCGCTCCAAGGCATCCGCATCATCAACCCGGACGAGAGCGAGGACCTGGAAGGATTCGCAAAAACCTACGTCCGGCTCCGGCGCGCGAAGGGCGTCCAGCTCGCGGAGGCGGTTCATGCCATGCGCAAGCCGAACTATTTCGGAGCGATGATGGTTGCGATGCGGCAGGCGGATGGGCTTGTCTCCGGCGCAAGCGAGGCGTCTGGGAGCGTGCTGCGGCCAGTCTTCCAGATCATCCGGCTCGCGCCCGGATACAGTTCCGCGTCGAGCTGCATGGTGCTGGAGGTCGAGGACACGCGCTTCGGCCATCAGGGCGCGATGCTCATGGCAGACTGCGGCGTCATCCCCGATCCAAGCGTGGAGCAACTCGCGGACATCGCTGTGGCAAGCGGCTTTCTCGCACGGCAACTCCTCGGCGTCCGCCCGCGCGTGGCGATGCTGTCCTTCTCGACCAAGGGCAGCGCAAATCATCCATCCGTCCAGAAAGTGGAGGCGGCGACCGCACTCGCGCGCCAGCGGGCGGGGCAGCGCGCGCTTGAAGCGGACTTCGACGGCGAGCTGCAGGTGGACGCCGCACTCGTGCCGGAGATCGCCTCGCGCAAGCTTCCCGAAAGCCATGTGGCCGGCCACGCAAACGTGCTCGTCTTTCCCGATCTCAACTCTGGCAACATCTCCAGCAAGCTCGTCCAGCACGTCGCCCGCGCAAACGCCTACGGCCAGATTCTCCTCGGCCTCGACATGCCGGCGGCGGAGATTTCTCGCGGGGCGAGTTCGCATGACATCCTCGGTGTCGCCGCGATAGTCGGCTTGCAGGCCATTGAGTATCGCCTGCTGTATCCAGATGCAGGGGCGCATATGTCGGAACCTTGAGCTGCCGGCAAACTCTTCCACGATTGCAAATTTTCAGTTTGAAATTCCCTGAACCGGAATGAACCTCATCACCCCACGCGTCTTCATAGCCGCCACGCGGCAGAACGATGGCAAGACCACCACATCGCTCGGCCTCCTCTCAGCGCTTCAAAAGCAGTTCCCGCGCATCGGCTACATCAAGCCCGTGGGCCAGCGCTTCGTCGAGATTGCCGAGCAGAAGATTGACGAGGACACGGTGCTGATGGACGCCGTCTATCAGCTCAACTGCCCGCTCGTGGACATGAGCCCCATCGCCGTGGAGCCGGATTTCACGCGCAAGTATCTCTCCGAGACCAACAACGACGCGCTCGTGCGGCGCATCCAAAAATCCTTCGACCGCGTGGCGTGGGAAAAGGACTTCGTGCTTTGCGAAGGCTCCGGCCACGCGGGCGTCGGGGCGGTGTTCGATTTGTCCAACGCGCAGGTCGCCAAGGTGCTCGGCGCAAAGGTCGTCATCGTCACGCGCGGCGGCATAGGCAAGCCGGTGGACGAGGTCGCGTTGAACCAGGCGCTCTTCGAGAAGCACGGCGTCGAGGTCATCGGCGTCATCGTCAACAAGGTTTTGCCGGACAAGCTCGAATACATCGCCGAGTTCACGCGCAAGGGGCTCAAGCGAAAAGGCCTGGAACTCCTCGGCGTCCTCCCGCTCCAGCCCATCCTCGTCAAGCCCACGCTCGCCTCCATCCGGGACGAACTCGACGCGGATGTCTTGTGCTCGCGCAAGCGCCTGACGCAACTCGTCGAGGGCATCGTCGTCGCGGCGATGGGCGCGAACAATGTGGCCAAGCACTTCCGGCGCGGCACTCTGGTCATCACACCCGGGGACCGCGAGGACATCGTCCTCGCCGCAGCCGCGGCCGCTCAGGCGAACCCCTCCGAGGCTCTCAGCGGCCTCGTCCTCACCGACAATCTCCGGCCCAGCCACGCCACGCTGGAGGTGATTCGCAAGCTCGATTTTCCACTGCTGCTCGCCGAGGAGGACAGCTACGAAGTCGCCTCCAAAGTCCACGACATCATCGTCAAGACCCGCCCCGCCGACGCCGAGAAAATCTCCGTCATCCGCGACCTGATTGCACAGCACGTGGACGTGGCGAAGCTGGTGGGGGCACTTTGAAACATCAAAGGCAGGATGATGATTACGATTAAGAGCAGAAGGCCTGCATTCGCCTCCTGCTCTTAATTCAGCTCCTCCTTCATCTAACTATGCCCCTCTCCTTCTCTCTCAACCCAACGCTCGCCACTCTCCCCACCTACCAGCCCGGCCGCCCCATTGAGGAAGTCGCGCGGGAAATCGGACTGCCTGCCAGCGAGATCATCAAGCTCGCATCAAACGAGAACCCGCTTGGCCCTTCGCCCAAGGCGCTCGCAGCCATCCAGGCGGCCGCCACCGGCGTCCATCTCTACCCGGATGGCAACGCCTTCTACTTCAAGCGCCGTCTCGCCGACAAACTCAACGTCGAGACCGCCAACCTCATTCTCGGCAACGGCTCGAACGAAATCATCGAGTTCATCGGCCACGCGTTGATGGCTCCCGGTGCGGACGTGATCGTCTCGCAATACTGCTTCGCCATCTACCCCATCATCGCAAAAATGGCCGGCGCAAACCTCATCACCGTCCCCGCGCGCAATCTCGGCCACGACCTGCCCGCGATGCTCCGCGCCATCACGCCGCAGACGCGCGTCATGTTCGTGGCGAACCCGAACAACCCCACTGGCACGCTCGCCTCGCGCGCCGACCTCATCCAACTCGTCAACGAAGTCCCACCTCATGTCCTGCTGGTGATGGATGAGGCCTACATCGAGTTCCTCGACGAGCCGATCAACTTGATTCCGCTCATCACAGCCGGCACGCGCCCGAATCTGCTGCTCATGCGGACGTTCTCCAAAATCTACGGCCTCGCCGGCACACGCGTCGGTTATGGCATCGGCCACCCAGAGCTGATTGCCGCGCTGGAGAAGATCCGCCAGCCGTTCAACCTGAACAGTCTCGCGCAAGCCGCCGCACTCGCCGCGCTCGACGACGACGAGCACGTCCATCGCACCCGCGCGACGAACTTCGCCGGTGTCCACCTCCTGCAATCCGAGTTCGAGAAGCTCCGCATCGAGTTCGTCCCGACGGCGGGCAACTTCATCCTCCTCCGCGTCGGCGACGGCGCGCGTGTCTTCAACGACCTCCAGAATCTCGGCATCATCACGCGCCCGATGGCCGGCTACCAGTTGCCCGAGTGGCTCCGCGTATCCGTAGGCACTGCGGCAGAGAACGCGCGCTTCCTAGCTGGCTTGAAGCAAGTGCTGGGAAGATAGGACGGCTCCCCATCTGCTGCGGGCGCATTTCGAGGATGCGATCGCCCAACTCCGAACTCGGCGGTTGCCAGCCTCGCGGGGCTTGCCCACTCTCGCGCCGTGAAAAGCCCTTTCCTCGCATCGTTGCTGCTGGCCGCCACTGTCGCTCTTCCCCTTCACGCGTGGGATTACGAGGGCCACCGCACCGTGAACCTTCTCGCGCTGGCCTCTCTTCCGACCAATTTCCCCGCTGCCCTTCGCGACACGGCCGCGCAGGAGCGCATCGGCTTCCTCGCAGGCGAGCCAGACCGCTGGCGCAACACATCCGACCGGCCGCTGCGCCATCTCAACGGGCTGGACCACTACTTCGACATGGAATACCTGGCCGACTATTACGCGATGTCGGCCACCAACCTCAGCCCGTTCCGTTACGAATTCACAGCCCAGATGGCCACCATCCGCGCGAGGCACCCGGAGAAGTTTCCGGCGGACGAGAAGGATTCCGACCGCATCAAATACCTGCCCGGATTCCTCCCGTGGGCCATCATGGAGAACTACTCGAAACTCAAGTCCGGCTTCAGCTACCTGAAAGTTTTCGAGGAGATGGGCACCCCGGAAGAGGTCGCGCAGGCGCGGCAGAACTTGATCTACATCATGGGCGTGATGGGCCACTATGTCGGCGACGCCACGCAGCCGCTGCACACGACAAAGCACTTCAACGGCTGGGTGGGCGCGAATCCCAAGGGCTACGCGACGAACAAGACTTTCCACTCGTGGATTGACGGCGGCTACCTGCGCAAGGCCGGCGGGCTGAAGGACGCCGATCTGCGCGCGAAACTGAGGCCCGCGACGAACCTGAACACGTTGGCCGGCGGCAACGACGACGTTTTCCCGCTGCTGATGCGCTTCATCGCCGAGCAGCACAAGCTGGTGGAGCCGCTCTACGAGATGAACAAGGACGGACGCCTCTCCGGCAACGGCGAGAAAGGCATGGAGGCGTTCCCGGTCCTGAGCAGTCAGATCAGTCTCGCCGCGCAGTTGCTCGGCGACCTGTGGCTGACCGCCTACCAGAACGCGCCCGTGGACAACTTCCTCAAGAACCAGCTCGCCACGCGCAAGCTCCAGGCCGATGCGAAGGACGGCAAGGGCGACGAGAAGCCCAAGACCACGAAGAAGAAGAAGTGAAACGCGCCGCCGCCTTCCGCCTCGTCCTCGTCACCGCGCCGGACTCGAAGACGGCCCGCGCGCTGGCGAAGGCAGCGTTGACCGCAAGGCTCGTAGCCTGCGCGAACCTCCTGCCAAGGATTGAATCGCACTACTGGTGGCAAGGAAAGCTGGAGTCGAGCGCGGAGGTGCTCATCGTCTTGAAAACCACGCGGGCGAAGCTGGCGGCGCTGGAGAAGCTCATCTTGGCGAAGCATCCCTACGACACACCGGAGTTCATCGCGCTGCCGCTGGCGGAGGGGAACAGCAAATACCTCGACTGGCTCACGGCGAGCGCGAGCAGAGAAAAACCACTAACTGGCACTGACCTGCACTAGTGGAGGCACGCGGTTTCTCCAACTCGGATTAGTGCGCGTCAGTGCAGGCTAGTGGTTCAACTCTCAGCCCAAGCCCAGAATCTTCCGGCCCTCCGCAGAGATCATGGACTGGTGCCACGGCGGATCCCAGACGACTTCCACGCTGGCGTCCTGCACGCCATCAAGCGCGAGGATCTTTTGCTGGGCGTCGCGGGCGATGGTTGGCCCCATGCCGCAGCCGGGCGCGGTCAGCGTCATCTTCACGAAGACCTTGTGCCCGCCGTCCGGGAACGGTTCGACACCCATGTCATAGACCAAACCGAGGTCCACGATGTTGACGGGGATTTCCGGGTCAAAGCAGGTCTTCAGGACGGACCAGACGGCTTGCTCGGAGACAGTTTGTGCAGCGACCGGTGAGGCAATGTTCGCTGGCTCCGGCGTGAGGCCCAGCGCGCCGGCGTCCTTGCCATCAATGCGGAAGAGGCCGCCCATGCTGTGGACGGTGTAAGTGCCGCCGAGGGTTTGCACGATGTCCACGGGCGTCGCCGCCTTCAGCGTCACCTCGGTGCCGACGGGGATTTGGATGGCCGCGCAATCGCGGGAGAGTTTGACGGTCGTGCCTGCGCTCATGCCCGGGAATATGGAGTCGCCCGGCGCAAGCTCCAAGCTCCAAACGCGCGGCTGCCGGCGCGCAACCGAAGGGGACTGCAAGTCGCCGGCACGGTCAAGCGAGCGACCAGCCTTTGCGATACGCGCGCTGGATGAATGGCGTGGCCTCCGGCGCGTTCTTCGCGCGAAGGTTGACCGGGTCCCACTCGATCTTCTTGCCAGTGCGATACGCCACGTTGCCGAGGTGGTTCGCCTCGGTAAGCCAGCCGGAATACTCAAAGTTCGCGTGCGACTGGGTGCCCGTCTTGATCGCGCTCAACCAATCATCGTAGTGGCTCTTCACGCGCGGGATGGTCGGCTCGGGGCGCTTGAAGTCCGCGAAGTCCTGCTCGGGCAGGAGCACGTGCTTGCCGTAGTCGGAGAGCAGCATGCCCTTGTCGCCGATGAACAGGTGACCGGTGGCCCACTGTGGAATTTTGTTCTCGGTCCAGAGCTTGGGTTTGTCCTCGCCCTGATACCATGTGAGCTGCACCGGCGGCATCCCCCCGCGCGCGGCGTATTCGTAGGTCGCGTGCATGGAGGCGGGCGCGATCTCGCGATGAGCAGGCGGGCCAAATCCCTCGACGGTCAGCGGCGCCTTGAGCTTGAGCGCCCAGAAAGGCAGGTCGTTCATGTGCGAGCCGAGGTCGCTCATCGTGCCGTTGCCGAAGTCCCACCAGCGATACCACTTGGGTCCGGGGAAATAGACGTCGTTGAAGGGCCGTTCTGGCGCGGGACCGAGCCACAAGTCCCAGTCCAATCCGGCGGGAATCGGCGATGCCTCCTTCGGTCGGTCCGTGACAAAGACCCTGTCCTGATTGCGCTTGGCCGCCTCCTCGCTCTGCAAGCCCCACGCGCGGGAGACCCACACATGGACTTCGCGCACGCCGCCGATGGCCCCGCCCTGAATCAACTCGACCACACGCCGGTAGTTCTCCGACGAGTGGATTTGAATGCCCATCTGCGTCGCGAGTTTCGGGTTCGCCGCAGCGGCCTCGCGGACTTTGCGCGCCTCCCAAATGTTGTAGGTCAGCGGCTTCTCGCAATAGACGTGCTTGCCCGCCTTCAGCGCCATCATCGTCGCGAACGCGTGCGTGTGCTCGCAGGTGCTCACAACCACCGCGTCGTAGTCCTTCGCGTGGTCGAAGAGCCTGCGGAAATCAGTGAACGTCGCGGCCTGCGGGAACTTCGCCTTCGCGGCGTCGAGGTTGCGCTGGTTCACATCGCACAGCGCCGCGATGTATTCCGTCGGCGCGACGCCGCCGGTGTTGGCCGCGCCCCGCCCGCCCGCGCCGATGATGGCGATGGCAAGTTTGTCGTTCGGGTTGCGAGCGCTGAGGATGGCGGGAAACCCGATGGCCGCGCCAGCAGAGGCGACGACGGCTTTCGTGAACTGGCGGCGCGAGAGCGCGGCAGGTGCAGAGGAACGGATGGCTTTCATGACGCGAGCCTGATGCGAGTGGGCCACGGCGTCAACGCGCCACGGAGCTACCTGGCGGCCTTGTGCCGGTCGCGCTCTGCCAGCCGCCACTTCAGCCACGAGTAAAAGCTCGCGCCGATCTGCTGGTAGCCGGCGACGTTGGGGTGCACTGCGTTGTTGTCCGGATACCCGGCCACGATATCGAGGTTCAGCTCGGTGGGGACGATGTAAATGCCCTCCGCCTCACGCCCGCGAAAGTGCGCGAGCTGCCGCTCGACAAGCCGGTGCTGGACCGCCCGCCAGTTGGCTCGGGTGTATAGGTTCTTGTAGTTCGCCACGAACGCGCCGTCGCGGATGTTTCCCGGCGTCGTCAAGCCGATCCCCAGCTCGGCCTGCGGCGCAGCCTTGTGGAAAGCTGCGAGCAACATATCAGCTTGCTGCAACATTTGTGTGATGCCCGCACCGAGCGTCGCGGCGTCATCGGCCTTGAGTCGGAAGCAGTCGTTGATGCCCAGCAGAAACGTGACGAAATCGGGCGCGCGCCCGTCGCAGTGCCTCGCGATGTAGCTGGCGACATCTATCTGCGGCTTCCCCTGCGGGCCGGTGGCGGCGACGAACGGGCTGCTGTTCGTGTAGCCGGGCATTGGGCGTTCAGGGTTGAACAACGTGTTGAACCGGCTCCAGGTCCAGCCCCCGTAGCCCTCATGGGCGACGCGCTCCGCCGCACTGGCCGGGCGATGTGTTCCAAGCATCCGCCACTTCGGATTGCCCGGCTGGGCGAGCAGGCGCGCCATCTCGTTCGGATAAGCGGACGCGTGCGTGAGGCTGTCGCCCACGATGAGCAGCGCAATGTCCTGACTTTTCCCGGCGTCCGGCGGCACCACTTGCACCACGGTCTGCGCGCGCTCAGCTACGCCAACTGAGCCAAGGCTCGCCTTCAACGACAGCGGATGCCGGCCCACCTGCCCGGCAGTGGCGGCCAGAGTCCATCGGTTGGAATCCGCCTGGCCAACCCCGCACTCGACGACGAAGGCAGGCGCGGCGTCCGGCGCGACAAGCACGGTGTTGGGAAAGTGAAGATTCATCGGCACGCCAGGCACGGCATACATCATCGGCGGCAAGGTGAGGCGAAGCCCGCCCGCTCCCGGCGCCGCAGGCGGCTTCGCGTCCTGAGCCGCCAGCGAGATGGCGAAGCCGAGCCACAATCCTGAGAGGAGCCGGGGCAGATGGAGAAACGAGTTGTGTGTCATGATTGATTTCTTCCTCAGCGTTTCCGGAGGAACGATTCTTTGCCCACGGATGGAACACAGATGCAACACGGATGGAACGTGAGGACCCATCGTCTGCGGGAGCTATTTGCGCCCGCCGAGCTGGGTGATGGACACAAACGCCCATCGCCAAGATTTTCGTTTGCTGCTCCGTGTTTCATCCGTGGCTCAACAGCATCGTTCTGTTTCAAACCAGCGGCGTCTTGCCCGGCACGGCGGGCTTCGGCTCCGGCAGCTTCATGTCCCAGCTCAACTTTTCCGGCATCGTGGCGAGCTTGGACTTCATCGCAAAGTCCCACGTCACTTCCTTGCCGGTGTAGGCGCTCATGCGGCCCATGATGCCCATCATCGTGCTCTGCGCCATGCGCTGGCCGTCGTTGGGAGTCCTGCCCGCGCGGAGGTCGGCGAAGAATTCGTCGTGCTCAACCTGGTGGGAGACGGGCTTCTCGCCCTCGTAGCGCCAGTTCATGGCGCCGGTGATCTTCGCGCCACCCCAGCCGAGTTCGCACCTGCCCTTCGTGCCGATGAGCACGTCGCGGTGTTCGTTGTGGCAGCCGTTTTGATAGCGCGTCTTGAGCACACCGATGACGCCGTTGTCCCACTCGTAGGTCACGTCCCACTGGTCCCACGCGTCGCCAATGGTGCCCTGCTGGCGTGCGCCGCTCGCATGACATTTCGCGGGCTGCACGTCGCGCATCGCCCACGCGACCTTGTCAATGCTGTGCGCCGTGACTTCGAGGATGAAATCGCCGGAGAGCCAGACGAAGTAGTGCCAGTTCCGGAGCTGCCATTCGAGGTCGGTCTGCTCGGGTTTGCGCACGCCGTCGAAGCGCGCAAGGCGGTTGCTCATGCGCGTGGAATAGATGGAGACAATGTCGCCAATCGCGCCGTCCTGCACCCGCTGCATCGCCGCGCGGTAGGGCGACTCGAAGCGGAAGTTGAACCCGGCGCGGATCGCGAGGTTCTTTTCCTTCGCCAGCTTCGTGGACTCCAGCACCGAGCGTATGCCCGCCGGGTCCACGCCCATCGGCTTCTCGCAGAAGACGTGCTTGCCGGCCTCGATGGCGGCGCGCAGGTGGAACGGGCGAAAGCCGCCAGGAGTCGTGAGCAGCACCACGTCCACGCCGCTCTGGAGGACCTGCTGATATGCGTCGAGGCCGGTGAACTTCCGCGACTCCGGCACGTTCACGCGGGTCGGGTCCTTCTCGAACTGCTTGGCCAGCGACGTCTGGCTGCTGTCAATCTGCGTGCGGAAGACATCGCCCATCGCATGAAGCTCGACGTTGCTGTCCGCCGTGAGCGCCTGCGCCGCCGCGCCCGTGCCGCGCCCGCCGCAGCCGATCAGGCCGATGCGGAGTTTGTCGCTGCGGTTGGCGGCGTGGAGAATCGCCGGCGCCGAGAGCGTCGCGGCAGAAGTGGCGGCGAGGAAGTGACGGCGGGAGGCAATGGGAGGGACAGCGGTGATTTGCATGGGCCGAAAGTAAGCAGAAGATTGAGACGTGTGAAGCCTGCAACGCTCAGTTGACCCCGTGCAGTTGGAGATGCGCTCCCTTTAACGCAAAGACGCAGCGGACGCGGAGGAACGCAGAGTTGAGAAAACAGTTTTTGCTCACCATTTTGTGGCCTTCGCCGGTGGCTTCTCCGCGCATCTTTGCGGCCTCTGCGTCTCTGCGTTGAAGCGAAGCAATCGAATTTCAACTGCTC
>JACRKB010000122.1 GCA_016235545.1 Verrucomicrobiota bacterium
CGCTGGGGCACGGTTGGGCTGGCTGGCTGACCGGTGGGGGCAACTCTTCCTGCGGTCGAGTCTTCCCACCGGCTACCTTCACTGGCCCCGCTGGGGCCGGGAGGCGTGCCAACCCAGTTCCCATTCCACCCAAAACAGCGGGGCACCACACTGCCTCATCCCGCCGCCTCACCGAGCGCGCGTGCCAGCACCGCCACCGCTGCCGTGTCACAGCGCAGCACGAGCGGGCCGAGGGTGATGGGGTGGACGCCGCTGCTCACAAGGGCCGCGATTTCCTGCGGTGTGAAATCTCCCTCCGGGCCGACCCACACGGCGACTGTGGTGGGGCGGCGGTTTTCGCGCGCTTGAAACTCGGCGAAGACGGTGCGCATCGGACGCGCGCCGGGATGCAGCGAGGCGACGAGCGCGAGGTCGAAGTGTTCCTTGCGACGGAGGAAGTCCGCGAAGGAAACCGGGGCCTCGATGCGCGGGAGCCAGGGGTTGCCGCATTGCTTCACGGCTTCGAGCGCGGTGGTGCGCCACTTCTCCAGCTTGCTCGCGGCGTGGTCCTCGTCGGGGCGGGAGATGGTGTGCTCGGTGAGCAGCGGCACGATGCGCGCCGCGCCCAGTTCGGTGGCCTTCTCGACGATGCTGTCCATGAGCCGGCCCTTGGGCAGCGCTTGCAGCAGCGTCACCGCGCAGGGCAGGGGGGAGTGGACGATGCGCTCGCGCACGGCGATGCGGACGGCGCGTTTATCCGCCGCGAGGACGGAGCCGCGCGCCTCGACGCCCGCGCCGTCCAGCAAGGTCACGGCGTCTCCGGGCGCGAGGCGCAGGACGCGGAGGGCGTGATGGGATTCCTCCGGCGAGAGAGTGACCTCCGCACCATTCGCGGTGCCGGGCGGGACGTGGAAGCGGTGCATCAGCTCTGGTCGCAAGCTCAGAGGTGGTCGAACGAAGGCAAGAGCACCGTTTTCCAAGTCGATTCCTTCTTGAAGACGGGGAGCTTTAGCTTTCGTGTTTGGCCGTTGGGCCACTCGCATTCAAGTGTCAGAACGACAAGGTTTGTTTGTAGTTGTTCTCGGGCAGCAAACGCATATTTGGCGCCTTCATAATTCGGCATTTGCTCCCTCATCGAGTCCCGGAAACTCTTCTCGAAGGCTACGACTGACTTTTTCATTTGATCGTCAGTGACTGGCAGGCCGAGACCTTCCCAGAAGAGTTGGCTATCCAACGCAAAATCCTTCGCCGCAACCATCGCGTCGATGTCCCGCGCTCGATACGCGGCAAGCAGGCTTTCAATCGCGTGCTCAGGCGAATCAAACTTTGCCAGTCCTGCTTCGATAGTCTTCATGGGCTTACTCGTGCTCGACGACTTTTGGTTATCTGAAGTGCAACCGGCTAAGCACAAGAGCGCTGAAAGGAGTCCTAGCGTTGCTTTCACAATGACACATCGAGTCCGGCCCTTACTCCCCCTTCTTAAAAAACCCCTTCGCCTTGGTGAAGAAGCCGGTGGCGTCGTCGTGGACGTTGTCGTCTTTGCAGAGTTCGGCGAACTCGACGAGCTTGGCGCGCTGCTCGGCGTTGAGCTTGGTAGGCACTTCGATTTGCACGCGCACGAGGAGGTCACCGATGCCGTGGCCCTGGATGTTTTGCACGCCCTTGCCCCGAATGCGGAAGACGGTGCCGTGCTGTGTGCCGCTGGGCAGGCGCACGGTGGTGCGGCCCGCCATGGTGGGCACATCGACGTCCGCGCCGAGTGTGGCCTGCGTGAAGCTGATGGGCACCTCGCAGATGAGATCGTCGCCGTCGCGGCTGAAGAGGCCGTGCTCGCGGACGTGCAGGACGACGTAGAGGTCGCCGGGCGGGCCGCTGCGGGTGCCGCTCTCGCCGTTGCCGGCGGAGCGCAGGCGCGCGCCGTTGTCCACGCCGGGGGGGATCTTGAGTTTGATTTTCGAGCTGCGCTCGCGGCGTCCGCTGCCCCGGCATGAGCGGCAGGGCTTGTCAATCTTCTGCCCCGCGCCGTCGCAGTCCGGGCAGGTCTGGGCGACACTGAAGATGCCCTTGGAGCGGATGATCTGGCCGCGTCCGCCGCAGGTGCCGCAGGGCTTGATGGAAGAACCCTTCTCGCCGCCCGCGCCGTGGCAGGTCTCGCACTGGTCGAGCTTGGAGATGTTGATTTCTTTTTCGCAGCCGAGCACGGCCTCCTCGAAGTCGAGTTCGAGGTCGTAGCGCAGGTCGGAGCCGCGCCGTGGGCCGGTGGGGTTGCGCTGTTGCTGCTCGCCAAAGAGTTCCTCGAAGATGCTGCCACCACCGCCGCCGCCGCCGCCCGCGAAGACTTCGCGGAAGATGTCGAATGGGTCGTGGAAGCCGCCGGCGCTGCCGCGTTGCCCACCGCCGCCCGCGCCCGCCCTCATGCGGGGGTCGAAGGCGGCGTGGCCGAACTGGTCGTATGCGCCGCGTTTCTGCGGGTCGCTGAGCGCCTCGTAGGCCTCGCCGAGTTCCTTGAACTTCTCCTCCGCCGCCTTGTCGCCGGGGTTTTTGTCCGGGTGATATTTCACGGCGAGCTTGCGGTAGGATTTTTTAAGCTCCTCGGCGGAAGCGCCGCGTTCGACTTCGAGCACCTGATAATAATCGCGTTTGGCGCTCATGTCGTGGCGGGTGCGGCGGGTTGCTTGGCGACTATGACGGTGGCGGGGCGCAGCAGGCGGTCGCGGAGCTTGTAGCCCATGCGGAGCTGCTGGAGGACGTGGCCCTCGGGCACGGTGGCGGACTCCTGATGGGAGACGGCTTCCTGCCAGTTGGGGTCGAAGGGCTTGCCGGTGGCGTCGAGTTCTTCGAGGCCTGATTCGAGAAGCGCGGCCTTGAACTGGCTGTGAATCATGCTCACGCCCACTTTGAGGGCGTCGGCGTTGGCCGTCTGCGCGTTGTTCGCGGCGGCCATGGCCATGTCGAAGTTGTCGAGGACGGGGATGAGCTTGTCGAGCAGTCCCTTGTTGGCGTAGCGGATGTCCTCCTGGCGGTCCCGGGCGGCGCGCTTCTTGAAGTTCTCGAAGTCCGCGCCCTGGCGCAGGAGGCGGTCCCAATGTTCGTCAGCCTTGGCGGCCTTGGCGCGGAGGTCATCCAGCTCGGCGGGCGTGGGTGGGGCAAGTGTTTCCGTCGCGGCTGGCGTCGCGGCGTCGGTTTCGGAGGTTGTCAGGTCGTCACTCATGGTTCGGTTTCAAATTCAGGACGCGGAAACTACACAACTGCCCGGCGCGGAGCAACGGTCTCGGTTGGGCGCAAGTCAGGTCGGAACCAATTTCATTAGCACCCGGCTTCACAGGCTGTGTGAAAACTCCACCACCGCACCGGGAGCGCTGGTTGTAGCAACGGAGTTGCGGCAGAGAGTAGCCCATGGCGTGAGCCGTGGGTCCGGCGGGTGACCGTCGCGAGCCCCGGAGGGGCGGCAGAGGGCTCGGCACATCGCCAAATTTTCGCGCCCAATCTGCCGCCGCTCTGCGGCTCGCCTCCTTCGTCCGCAGCACCCATGGCTCACGCCGTGGGCTACTTTCTGTCGCAACTCCGTTGCTGCGCGCAGTCAGCCAAACAACATGGGGTTCTCACCCAGTCTGTTCAGACGGGTGCTAATGAGAAGGGGCTTTCCAACTGCTCACTCCTTCACCGCCACGACGAACTGGTTCGATGTGGCGAGGCCGAGCTTGATGCAGAGCGTGTCCAGCACGGTGAAGCCGCCGCTGAACGCGATGTTCTTCAGGCTGATGTGCCGCCACGGCCAGCCGCCTTCTTCCACGCAATCGAGGCCAAACTTCACGCGCAGGCTGATGATCCAGAAACCGATGGATGGCAGGTAGCCCCGGTCAAGGACCTTGAAGCCGGCTTCCTGCACGAGCTTCGTGAGCGAGGCTTGGTTGAACAAATGAAAGTGGCGCGGGGTGTGGAAGCCGGCCCAGTAGGAATTGTGGAACAGGTCGAAGTCGAGGCCGCCGACGTTCGGCGTGTCAATGACGAGGAGCGCGCCGGGCTTGAGCTTGGGGCGCAGATTCAAGAGCGCTTGTCGCGGGTCGCGCAGGTGCTCGATGAGCTGGCGCATGAAGGCGAGGTCGTAGGCGTTGTCCGGCAAGCCGGCCACGTCGGCCTCGATGTTGCCCTCGCGGCACTCGACGTTCAGCTCCTTCGCCAACGCGCGAGCGCGGTCGCTGAAGAGCAGGTCGAAGGCGGTGCCTTGCGCGCCGCAGTCGGCATAGGCGTCGCGGTAGGCGGCGATGCGCTTCACGTCGCCGCAGCCGATGTCGATGAGGTTGGTGAAGCGCCGCCCGCCCCAGCGCGCGCGGAAATCGCGGGCGTCCTTGCCCATCTTCCAGCGGATGAGCTTGCTCTCGTGGAAGAGCGGGGAGTTGGGATTGACCGTGTAATAAGTCGGCGGATAGAGCGCGGCGACCTCCTCGGGCGCGGGCAGCGGGTTGAGATAGACGTGGCCGCACTTCCAGCAGCGGACGATGTCAAACTCGCCGGGGCGGGCGTGGTATTCCTTGTCGCCGGTGCGGGAGACGAGCGTCCAGCCGCGTTCGCCGCAGAGGAGACAATGGCCGTCGGTGCCTGTGGTGGAGTGGGTCATTGCGTGTTCCGTGTTCCGTGTTCCGTGTTCCGTGTTCCGTGAATTGTAACAGACGCGCCCGATTGTAATCACGGAACACGGAATACGAAACACGGTTTTCCCGCATGTCCATGCGCAGATCAGCCGCCGGTGGCCTGTCCATGCGCCACCTTCGGCTCCGCGTTAATCATCTCCCACAAGACCGAGAGGTAGCTGCGGCGGATGGGTTGGAGGTAGCCGGGTTCGTTCTCCTGAAGGACGCGCGAGAGCTTGCGCAGGTTGTAGAAGGGCACGCCGAACTGCGTGTGGTGCGCGAGGTGGGTGTCGAAACCGAATGGAGCGATGAGGTAGGCCTCCAGAAACGTCGCCTCGATGTCCACGGTTGCTTGCTCCAAGTCGTCGAGCGGCGCGGGGTCGGTGGTGTGCAGAAACCAGTAGCCGTGCTCGACGAAGATGCGCACCTCATCAAGGAGCTGCGCGATGAGCACGAGCGGCGCGAGCCAGTGCGTGAAGTAAGCCCACCAGTGGAATTGCGTGGCGAACAGCGCGAAGAGCGCGGCTTGACCGGCGAGGATGAGCGCGAGTTGCAACCAGTCGCGCTCGGTCTCGATGGTCTTGCTGCCGAACTGCGCGCGGGTGGTGAACTTGCGGATGACTTTGCGGACGAGCGAAACGACCACGCCGGTGAGCAGCACCCATGCGCGTGGCCAGCCGGGTTTCACGCGCAGCGGCGGGCTGTAAAGCGGGGCGTCCACGTCCTCGCCGATCTTCTGCGGGGACTTGTGGTGCTGGAGGTGCGACTTCCGGTAGAGGAGGAAGTTCATCCCGAGCAGGCCGCTGAGACCCTTGCCCATGGCCTCGTTGACCGCGACGGGGAAGAAGAGGTTTTTGTGCGTCGCCTCGTGGATGGCCATGACGAGGCGATACTGCATGAAGCCGATGACGACGAAGGCCGCGAGCCAGACCGGCCACAGCGGCCAGAGCTTCATCGCCACGAGCGCGAGCGCGAGTATGCCGACGGTGGAACCGACGTGCAGCGCAACAGGGAGGTTGCGCTTGTCCTCGCGCAATTCATGGATTCTCTGAAGCGTTTCTTTCGTCATGCGAGCAGTGGAGCCGCGGACGAAAAATACGAATCAACCCTGTGTTAGCGAGCCATTTATTGGCGGAGGAGCGGGGTGGATTGGCTCCCGTCGCGTGCGCGAGGTGGACGCTTTTGTCCGCGCTTCCGGCTGTTTTCGAGCTTGCTGCGGTCGCCGGACAAGTGTGTCCGGCCCACGGCGGAGCTTCAGTTCCGGGCCAGCGACTTGCGGGCAGAGGCAGAGCTGGCGGGCTTGCGGGCCGAAGACTTCGCCACCGAGGCCTGCTTCACCGAGACGGCACGGGACGCGGCGGCGAGCCGGTGGGTCTTCGGCGCCGCGGGCGCGGCAGCGCGGGCGCTGGCGAGTTTGGGTGCGGTGGTGGCCTGCGGCGGCCAGGGGCGGGCGGATTTGCTGGCGGCGCGCTCGGCCTGCTGCTGGCGGGCCAGGTGGAGATGGGCTTCGGCTTGAAGCCAGTAGGTTTGCTCGCGGCCCGGCTGGCGGCCATCCTTCTCCCAGATCAGGAAGGCGCACAGGGCGATTTCGTCGTGGTTCGGCAGGGTGGTGTTCAACTGGTTCATTTCAGTGTGTTTGTTTTCTGGTTCAAGACGCCATTGCTGGCGGTTCAATGACGGAGGGACATCCCCTGCTCACCTGCCCGGATGCGGCCAAGGCACGCTTGAGTGCCGGTCGGGTGCGGGGATAACCATCCGTGCGAAGAGCGCCCCAAAGGCGCAGCGCGGAGGTTAGTTAGAAAAAAACGCAGGCGCTGTCAAGCCCGGCGGTGACGGTGTGTCGGAACTCCATGAGATTGTCTCCGTGAAGGCGAGTTTGCTAAAGCAACCCGCAAAAACTTCGTTGCAATTCCAACAGCCGCCCGGCAGCGTCACGCCCCTGTGGTTCGGGACGTAGCGTAGCTTGGTAGCGCGCTTGGTTCGGGTCCAAGAGGTCGTGAGTTCAAATCTCACCGTCCCGACCATCTCTTCGCAGCGGTAGTGCAGCCGGCTCCCTCCAACTTCAGTCCCGCGTCTCCGGCCCGGCCGGATTTCGCCGCGAGTTCCCCGTTGCTGCTCCTGTTGAGGGTCAACCTGCTCCAGTCCTGGAGGCGGCTCTGCTCTGTGCGCGAACAGTCCAGCCTGCTCACGGCCATCATCGTGCTGTTCATCGGCGGCTACATCGTGATGGCGTTTGGGCTGTTCCATCGCGGGCTGAAATTCATCGGTGTGTTTCCCGGCATTGGCGAGCTGCTCATCGAGCGGCTGCTGTTCCTGCTCTTTGCCTTCCTCTTTCTGCTGCTGCTCTTCAGCAACCTTGTCATCAGCTACTCGAACTTCTTCCGCAACCGCGAGACTGCCTTCCTGCTGAC
>JACRKB010000123.1 GCA_016235545.1 Verrucomicrobiota bacterium
AGCGCGTCTCCAACTACATGGTTCCGGCTTAGTCATGCTTCACGCAGTTTGAGTTCCTTGTTCCGGTCGCCTCGCCAGCCAGCCGGCCAGCAAAGTCTCCAACGCGACGAACACCAGCGCCCCGGCAATCAGCCAGCGCCAAAGTTTCTGCCGGCCTTCCAGTTCGGCATTGGCGAGTTGGCGCTTGGCCTCGGTGATTTGCACGGGAGTCTTGCCATCGGCGCGCGTCACGGGCAGGCCGAGGTGTTCCAGTTCTTCGACGGGCAGCGGGGCGGTCCTGCTCTCCAGCGGGTCCAGATTCACCGCGAAGCGCTGCGTGACTGTGCCGCTGACGGCGGTGTAGATGCCCGGCTGGTCGGTCTGGATGACGGCTGCGGTGCCCGCACCGAGCGTGAGGCTGGTGCCGTCGGGCTTGGTGATGCGCACGGCGGCGTTCGTGGCGGCGAGCGGGACGGTGTCGCCGACGGTGTGCTGGGTGATTTGCGGGCGGAGGCCGCCGGCCTGCTCGAGCAGCGAGAAGAGCAGCGGCAGGAACTTCGACGAGAGCGCGAGCTGGCTGTCGGCGGGCTGCCAGCCGGACGCGAGGACGTAGAGCGTGCCCTTGCCGACGGACACTTGCAGCAGGGCGGGGTCGCCGGTGTCGAACTTGGCGACGACCCGCGCGCCAGGGAACTGCGTCGCGTCGAGCCGGCGATACTTCCAGAAGTGAATCTTGGTGAAGTCGCTAAAGCGCGGGTCGGCAAACGGCGCGAAGAGCGGGTGCTGGAAATCAATCTCCGCGAGCATCGCATAGGACGGCACCTTCGCTTCGTCAGCGGAGATGGATTCCTTGCCGAGCAATCCGGCGAGCGTGCGCGCGACGTTCCGGTTCTTGAGCGAGAGCAGAACGGTTTTGCCATCGGTCAGCAGCCGGCGGACGGCGGCGGTGCGTTCGTCGGGCATTGCGTCCGTGACGATGACGAGCGGGGCCTCGGCGTCGGCGGGAAGGAGTTGGGCGGACGGCGTGCGCGGGAGGACTTGCACGACTTGCCGACGCGTGGCCGGGAAGGCGCGTTGGAGGAAGTAGAGCGGCTCGGCGGTGTCGGCCGCAGTTTCGCCGCCGAGATACAGCACGCTGACGCGCGCAGCGTCCGGTGGGATGAGCGCGAGGGAGTTGTCGAACGCCTCGTCATCGCCGCGCAGAATGACGCGCTCGGCGATGGCACCCACCGGCAGCGCGGTGAGTGGGACGACGCGGCTCTGGCCCGGCGGCACGTAAATGTCCTGCGGCTTGCCGACGAACTCCTTGCCGTCCGACCAGCCGACTTGGAACTGCTCGCGCTTCGCATCAGACGAGTTGCTCACTCGCACGCGGGCAAGCGCTTCGCCGGGCTTCTTCTCGTTCTCATCGGTGTCGGCGATGAGTTGAAGTCCGGCGTTGGTGGGCTTCTTCGCTTTGAGCGGCTCGACGATGAGCTCGGTGCCCTTGGGCCACTCGTAAGCCTGCAAGGCATCCAGCCGGCTGCCTTCCGCGAGGTCGCTGATGAGCACAACCTGACGCGGGCCGCGCGCGGGTTGCTGGGCGTTGTCCGTGCGAGCGTCTTCGAGAGCGGACGCAGCGGCGACGAGCGCGTGGCCAAGCTGCGTGCCGCCCCAGCCGGGCGAGGATTTCGCGAGCGCATCTACGGCAAGCGCGGCGCGTTGACCGGCGGCAGCAGAAGTCCATTGCTCGAAGGTCACGAGCCGGCGCACCTCGCGGTCGAAGGTGAACAGGGCAACGGTGTCCTCCGGCGCGGCGGCGCGGAGCACGGCGTCGGCCTTCGCGCGGGCGTCCGCCCAGAGGCCATCGCGTCTCATGCTGGCGCTGGTGTCCACGAGCACGACGATGCGCTTGCCGGGGCCGGTGGGCAGGCCGGTGGTATCCGCCTTCGGGAAGAATGGTCGCGCGAACGCAAAAGTCAGCAGGCAGACGACCAAACTGCGGAGCAGGAGCAGAAGGATGTGCTCCAGCCGGCTGCGCTTGGTGACGCGCGGCGGCACGGGCAGCAGGAACATCAGCGAGCTGAACTCAGTCTGCTCCTTCGAGGTCTGCCGGATGAGATGGAAGATGATGGGCAGCGCAACCGCGAGCGCGCCGACCAAAAAGAGTGGCGTGAGGAAGCTCATGCGCAGGCGGCGGAATTCCCAAGGCTCGATGACCAAGGCCCAATGAATGAGCAATGACCAATGGTCCGGCGGCGGGTTGCTGTCATGCCAACTCCCGATGCCAGTCGGTGGAATGACAACCGGACGCCCCGGCACGCGCCTTCTCCCTTCCTCGGAGGAGGGGAGAAGGTGGCCGCAGGCCGGATGAGGGGTGGGGCCGCCAACGCCAACGCGCGTAACCCCTCACCCCAACCCTCTCCCCTCATCCGATGAAGGGAGAGGGAGTCAGCGCGCGCCGCCGCCCGTTGGTCATTCGGCATTGGGCATTCTTTGGTCATTTGGAATTGGGCCTTGGTCATTTCAACTCGCGTTGCGTTTGACGAGCTTGCCGCGGTTCATGCGCTCGCGCAGGAAGTCGAAGAGCGCGAGTTCGAGCGGCTGGTCGGTGGTGAGACGGCGGAGGACGATGCCGAGTTTGGCGCAGGTGGCGGCTACGGCCTGACAGTGGGCTTCGAAGCCACGCTTGTATTCAGCGCGCACGGCGTCGGGGTCAATGTAGAGCTGGCGGCCGGATTCAAGGTCGCGGAAGAGCGCGGCTTTCGTGAAGTCGAAGCTGAGTTCTGCCGGGTCGAGCACTTGAAACACGACGACCTCGTGGCCGCTGGCAGTGAGCGTGGCGAGGTTTTTCTCCAACGTGGCGATGGGCGCGAGGAGGTCGGTGAGCAGCACCATGAGTCCGCGTTTGCGGACGATTTCCACGATGCGCTTGAGCGGGGCGGCGAGGTCGGTGGCCGCGCCGCCGGGCGGTTTCTCCAGTGCGAGCATGAGGTGGCGCAAGTGGCCGGGGCGGTGGCGGGCGGGGAGGTATTCGCGGATTTGCTCGTCGAAGGTCAGCACGCCGATGGCGTCGCCCTGCTGGTGGAGGAAGAAAGCGAGCGTGGCGGCGAGGGTGTTCGCATAGGCGGCCTTGGTGATGCCGCGCGAGCCGAAGGTCATCGAGCGGCTGTTATCCGCGAGGACGTAGCAGCGGAGGTTGGTCTCGTCCTCGAACTTCTTGATGAAGTAGCGGTCGCTGCGGGCGAAGAGCTTCCAGTCGAGATAGCGCGGGTCGTCACCGGGCGTGTATTGGCGATACTCGGTGAACTCGACGGAGAAGCCGTGATACGGACTGCGATGGATGCCGCTCCAAAACCCTTCCACCACGACGCGCGCCCGCATCTCGAGGCTGCGGATGGCCATGAGGGCCTGCGGGTCAATGAGTGAACCGCTTGCGTGGCCAACTTGGTCGGCGGGGGAAATCATTGCGGAGTCGTGGCGCGCACATGCTCAAGCAGCTTCGCCACGACCTTGTCCACTGTGACGCCGTCGGCCTCGGCGCGGTAGTTGATGAGAATGCGGTGGCGCAGAACGGGCGCGGCGAGGGCTTCGATGTCCTCGCGCGTGACGTGGGCGCGACCGGCGAGCAGAGCGCGGGTCTTGCCGCCGAGCACGAGGAACTGCCCCGCGCGCGTGCCGGCACCCCAGCTCACCCAGTCGTTGATGAAGTCCGGCGAACCCTTCTGCTTCGGGCGCGAGGCGGCGGCGAGGCGGACGGCGTAGCGCACGACCTCCTCAGCAATGGGCACCTTGCGCACGACTTCGTGGAAGCGCAGCACGTCCGCGCCGTAGAAGAGTTGTTCGATGACGGGCCGCAGGTTCGCGGTGGTCTGCTGGACGACGGCGACCTCGTCGCTCTCCGGCAGGTAATCAATCACCACGTTAAACATGAAGCGGTCAAGCTGCGCCTCGGGCAGCGGGTAGGTGCCCTCCATCTCAATCGGGTTCTGCGTGGCGAGCACGAAGAACGGCTCCGGCAGCGCGTGCCGGTAGCCGGCGGCGGTGACCTGATGCTCCTGCATCGCCTCCAGCAGCGCGGCCTGGGTCTTGGGTGGCGTGCG
>JACRKB010000124.1 GCA_016235545.1 Verrucomicrobiota bacterium
CCGGGCGGCGGCGTGGCGGGCTTACAGCCCTCGGCACGGCCTGGCGGGGCCACCTGGGGCTGCGTTCACTACGTTCACTCCACCCCAGGCTGACGAATGACGGGCTTTCAGCCCTGCCGACCCGGGTTGCAAGAAACTGAGTTGCGCCCAATTCAACTTCGGAATTCAGGTTGAAGTGGACCGCTCCAGTTGCAACGGCACATCGTTCCGACTTCAATCGCCAAAGTCTCGTCGCGCCCCGGCTTCCGTTGTGGCTTAGTGTCGCCCATGAGTTGCGCCTGCTCAGACTCTTGCGACACGCCTGTGCCCGCCGCTGAATCGAGCGCCACGGCATTCTCCGTGCGCGGCATGAACTGCCAGGGCTGCGTGCGCAAAGCCGCTGCCGCATTGGAGGCCGTCCCCGGCATCGCGAGCGTCGTGATCAGCCTCGAACAAGCAGGTGCCACCGTCCGCTGGCAGCCGGACGCGCCGACCTCCGCCGCCCTCATCGTTCGCGCCCTGCAAACCGCCGGCTTCGAGGCCGCGCCCATTCATCCTTCATCCTCCATCCTTCATCCTTCCCCTTGGTCCCCGATCTCCGGATGGCAGTTCAACGTCGTCTTCGGCGGCGCGGTCACGCTGCTGCTCATGGTCGGCGAATGGGCGTTCGGCCTCGGCACGGAGCGGTGGTTTCAGTGGGCCGCCTTCGCGCTCTCGCTGCCGGTGCAGGCCGTGTGCGGCGCGCGCTTCTACGTCGGCGCGTGGCGGCAACTTCGAATCGGCAGCTCGAACATGGACACACTCGTCGCGCTCGGCTCCACGACGGCCTTTGGCTTCAGCGCTTGGGCGCTCTTCACCGGCTGGCACGGGCACCTCTACTTCATGGAGGCCGCCGCCATCATCACGCTCATCAGCGTTGGACACTGGCTCGAAGCCCGCATGAGCTCGCATGCCGCGAGTTCGTTGAAAGCGCTGCTGAACCTCGCTCCGCAAACCGCCCGCCGCCTCGATGCCGCCGGTGCGGAAAGCGAAGTTCCCGTCGCGCAACTCAAAGTCGCCGACCGCATCGCGCTCCGCCCCGGCGACCACGTGCCGGTGGATGGCGAAGTCCTCGAAGGCCAGTCCGCTGTGGACGAGGCGATGCTCACCGGCGAATCGCTTCCGGTCGAAAAATCTCCCGGCTCAAAACTTTACGGCGGCACGGTGAACCAGAACGGCCGCCTGGTCGCGCGTGTGACCGCCACGGGCGATGCGACCGCGCTGGCCCAAATCATCGCCGTCGTGCAGCGCGCGCAGTCCAGCCGCGCGAGCATCCAGAAGCTCGGAGACCAAGTCAGTGCGGTCTTCGTGCCCATCGTCGTGCTCGTGGCGCTGGGCACGGGCCTGTGGTGGGGATTGGCCTACGAGAGCGCGTTGCACGCGGCCACCACGCTGCTGCCGTTTTTGAAGCCGGAGCATTTCCCCGCGTCACCGTTGGCGGCGGCCTTCATCCACGCGGCAGGCGTGCTCATCGTGGCGTGTCCCTGCGCGATGGGTCTGGCGACGCCCGCCGCCATCATGGCTGGCGTGAACGCGGCGGCGCGGCGCGGCATCCTCATCCGCGACGGTGCCGCGTTGGAAAAGAGCGGCCGCATCACCGCCGTGCTCTTCGACAAGACCGGGACGCTGACGGAGGGAAAACTGGCGTTGGCGGCGCTGCACTGCAGTGAGGCAGGCCGGGCGCTGGCCGACATCTCGGCAGGGCGGGACTCCGTCGAGCCCCACATCGAGCTCAGCGAGGCGAGCACAGCGAGCATCTTGGCAGACACCACGGAAGGCCAAGAAACTCCCCTCGCTCGCGCCTCCTTCGTCGGCAAAAGGGGTTCGACGGAGTCTCACCCTACCGGGGAGGGACACGGCGTCCGCACGATGCTTGAACTCGCCGCCAGACTCGCCGCGCCATCGAATCATCCGTTGAGCCGCGCTGTAACGGCGGTCTGTGACCGCCGTTCTGCTGCCGACGCACAGCCCGAAATCGGCGGGCACAGACCGCAGATACAGGATTGGCGTGAAGTTCGCGGCTCCGGCATTGAGGCCACGAGCGAAGGCGCAGTCCTCCGACTTGGCTCCCTGCGCTGGCTGGCTGAGGTGGGCGTGAACGTGGAGCCAAACCCATTCGTCTCCGAGTGGACTTCCCAAGGCGCAACCGTCCTCGGACTCGCGCGCGGCTCCGAGTTGCTCTCGCTCTTCGCGCTGCGCGACCAGTTGAAAGCGCATGCCGCCGAGGTGGTCGCGGGTTTGCAGCGGCAGGGCAAGGCCGTCTTCCTTGTGACCGGCGACAACGCGCAGACCGCCGCCGCCATCGCTGCGCAGGCCGGCATCACGAAGGAAAATATCTTCGCCGAGATCCGCCCGGAGCAGAAGGCCGGCATCGTGCAGCAGCTTCAGGCACGCGGGCAGCGCGTCGCGTTCGTCGGCGACGGCATCAACGACGCGCCCGCGCTGGAGCAGGCAGACCTCGGCATCGCTGTCGCACGAGCCAGCGATGTGGCGCGCGAGGCGGCGGACATCATTCTCCTCCAGTCCGACATCCAGGCCATCCCGGAGGCGCTGGGCCTCGCACAAGCAACGCTCCGCACCATCAAGCAAAACCTTTTCTGGGCCTTCTTCTACAACGCCGCTGCGGTGCCGCTGGCCGCGCTGGGCCTGCTGAGTCCCGTGCTCTGTGCGGCGGCGATGGGTTTGTCCGACGTGCTGGTCATCGGCAACGCGCTTCGGCTGCGCGCTTGGCGCGAGCCTGCCCGCGCTACCTCCCCAGCCCGCCCGGCAGCCATGACGACAGCGGCGGGACATAGGTGATGAGGAGCACGCCGATGATGAGCACCGCCTGCCTCGGCAGCACGGCGCGAGAGACTTCCATCACGGGCTTCTTGAAGCGGTAGGAGGCGAGGAAGATGTTGATGCCCACCGTCGGCGCGAGCAACCCCAGCTCCATGTTCGCCAGGAAGATGATGCCGAGGTGCAGCGGATCCATCCCATACGCCGAGCCGAGCGGGACGAGCAGCGGCACGACGACGACGATGGCCGAGAAGGTGTCCATGAAGCAGCCCACGAGCAGGAGCAGCACGTTCAGCACGAGCAGGAAGAGCAGCTTGGAGTGAATCGTGCCCGTGACCCACGCGACGGCTTTGTCGGGGATTTGCGCGTCCACGAGATAGTTCGTGAAGCCCAGAGCCACACCGAGAATCATCAGCACGCCGCCCACGAGCAAGCCGCACTCGGTCAGCACGCGCGGGATGTCGGTGGTGAGCTTGAGGTCGCGGTGGATGAACACGGTGGCGATGAAGACGTAGAGCGCCGTGACCGCCGCCGCTTCGACGGGCGTGGCAAAACCGCCGAACAGCGCGCCCAGCGCGACGAACGGCACGGCGAGTTCCCACTTCGCCTCCCACATCGCCGCGCGCGCTGTCGCGCCGCAGAACTTGGGGCGGTCATCAGCGTCTCTCGGCCCGCAGCTCACGCCCCACCACGCGGTCAACGCCACGAGCAGGAGGCCGGGCAGCAGGCCGGCGAGGAACATCTTCTCGATGGTCACGCCCGACGCCTGCGCCTTCGAGCCGGCGATGATGGCGTAGAGAATCAGCGGCAGCGACGGCGGGAAGAGCAGGCCCAGCGCGCCCGAGCCGGTGAGCAGGCCGAGGGCGTTGCGCTCCGAGTAACGCGCCGCGAGCAACACCGGCATGAGCAGGCCACCCATCGCGAGGATGGTCACGCCGCTCGCGCCGGTGAACGAGGTGAAGAACGTGCAGACCAGCGCGGTGACGATGGCCGGTCCGCCGCGGAATGAACCGAACAACGCCTGGAACACGCCGACGAGCCGCTTCGATGCGCCGCCTTCCGCGAGCAGATAACCCGCGAGCGTGAAGAGCGGGATGGTTGGCAGTGTGGCGTTGGTGACGAGCCGGTAGTGGTCGAGCGGGATGGATGCGATGGGCAGGTCATCGCCCCAGAAGAGAATCATCGCCGCGCCGCCGAGCGTGACGAAGATGGGCGCACCCAGCACGGTCGCGACGAGCAGCGTGGCAATCGC
>JACRKB010000125.1 GCA_016235545.1 Verrucomicrobiota bacterium
CCTTGGAAGGGAAGAAGAGTGCCGACTCGCCTCGTTTGCTGCCGCCCTCGAGACAGCCCCGGCACGGAAGGCTCAGAGCCGGGCCGACTTTGCCGGGGCGGGGACCGCTGCCGCCTTCATCTTCTGGTAGTCGGAGGTGAGGACCTGCAGCTTCTTCTCCTCGACGGTCAGGGGCTTGGTCAGTTTGTCCGCAGCGGACTTGGAAGTGGATGCGAGTTTCTTGTTGTCGGTGATGGATTTCTCCAAGTCCTTGATGCGCTTGGCGAGCTTGTCCTTCTCCTCCTTGGTGGTGGCCTTGACCTTCTTCGCGGCCTTGATGTCTGCCTCGGCCTGCTTGATGTCGTCCTTGGCGGACTCGGCCTGCGCGAGCAGGCGCTTCTGCTCGTCCTTCTTCGCGCTGAAATCCTCCCTCGCATGCCAGACTTGGGCGTAGAAGGCGCCGAGCTTCAACCTGTCCACGGTGGATCTGGCAATCTTGATCTCGGCGGCGGCGGTCTCAATGGCTGCCTTCGCATCCGCCACGGCCTTGACTGCGGCCTCGGCTGGTTTGGCGAGCGCCTTCTTGGCGGCATCGGTCTTCGCGGCATCCACGTCGGCCTTCGCCTTGATGAGCGCGGCGCTGGCCTCGGCGAGCCTGGCCTCAAGTTTCGGCTGCGCTGCTTCGAGATCGGCGATGCGCGCGGCAACAAGCTGCTGCTGCTCCGCGATTGGCGGCGGGTTCAGTGAGAGGCCGGTGAGTTCCCGGCCATCGGCGGCGTCCCACGCATAGACTCGGCCTGTCCAATCCGTGGCGATGACGCGCTTGCCATCGTGGGTGAGCGTGGCACGGACGGGGAGGTCGTTGGTGATGGTGAAGGTCCTGCCCTTGTTGCCCTCTTTGTCCCACACGGAGATGGTCTTGTCCCGGCCCGCGGTGACCATGAGGCCGTCCACCGTGAGGCGGACGCTCACCACGCTGTTGTGGGCGGCGGCTGTCTAGACCTGCTGGCCCTCCTTGACGATCCAGGTCTTCACCGTGCCGTCCTCGCTGGAGGAGACGAGCAGGTCGGGCGTGCGCCACGCGAGCGATGTGATGGCGGCGCGGTGGCCGGTAAAGGTCTGCACTTCCTGGCCCTCCTCCGCATCCCAGACCACCACGCCGCCGTTGCGGTCGCCCGTCGCCAAATAGGTGCTGGTGTGGTTGAACTCGGCGGCGAGCACCCAGTCCGTGTGCTTCTTGAGCTTGTGCAACTGCTCGCCGGTGGCGGTGGAATAAATCTTCACGAGCCGGTCCGGCCCTCCCAGGGCAATCCACTTCTGGTTCGAGGAAATGTCCCCGCCCAGTGGCACATCCAGCTCATCGCCGGCAGTGAGGATGCGCTCACCGGTGGTGATGTCCCAGACGACGGCGAGACCCTTGTTCGCGTCGCGGCCGCCGCTGGCCAGGAGGAGCTTGCCGTTGCGGCTGAACTTCACGTCGTGAGGGAAGCCCTCCGGGAAGGGCAGCACGCCCGCGAGCTGCAACGTGTCGGTGTTGTAGAGGAAGATTTGCTTCTGCCCGCCCAGCGCGACGAGCGGTGCCCACGGGCTGGCGGCCAGCGCTGTGGAGACGCTGGTGCGGACGGTGCGCACGACCGGCTCCAGCAGCAAATCACCGGGCATGGGCGGCGCGCCCTCGGGCTTGGCGAAGGCCGCGCCGGTGAGGCTCAGGTCCATCTTCGGGCGGTTGGAGACGATGGCCTTGCTGCCGGAGTTTTCGAGCAGGCCGCCGGCAATCCACTTCTTGATGAGGTCCAGCTCCTTGTCTGCCAGCTTGTTCTTGGGCGGCATCGTCGGCTCCGCCGAATGCATGACCAGCTTGTAGAGCATGGAGCCGTCGGGGTCGCCGCCTGCGGCGATGACGCCGGAACTGCCGCCGCGCATGAGCGCGCCGTAAGTGGAGAGGTCCACATCGGCCTTGGGCTTGTCGGAACCGTGGCACTTGAGGCACTGGTTCTTGAAAAGCGGGAGGATGTGATCGTCGTAGGTGATTTTCTGCGCGGTGGCGGTGCTGGCGGCGAAGGCGAACGCGGCGGCGGTGAGGAGAAGGCGGGTGTTCATGTGGCGATGAAGATTAAGATTAAGATTAGGAGTAGGATTAAGAGGGGCGAGTCGTGCTCGTAATCGTAATCGTAATCTTAATCCTAATCCTTCCGGTTCGTTTCCAGCCTCAGTGATTGAAGATGAACTCCTTCGAGTTCAGCACGGCCCAGAAGACGTCGTTCAGCACAACAGCCTTCTCGGCGGGAGTTTTCACCTCGGCGAAGTAGCCCGCGAGCTTGGTCTGCTCGGTCTGCGTTGGCGGACGGGAGAGGCTGCGCCAGTAGAACTCCTCGATGATTTGCTCGCTGGTCTTGCCTTCCTTCGTCAGCGCGGCGACGAGGCCGCCGGCTTGTATCTTCTGGTTGACCGTGTCGCCGTTGAGGAGGTGGAGCGCCTGCGAGAGGTTCGGCTCCATCTTCACCTCGCACGAGCAGACGGTGTAGCGGTCTGCGCGGCCAAACGTGGTGAGGAAGTAGGTGGTGGTGCGTCCGTCCACGATTTCCACGGCGCGCGAGCCGTCGGGCAGGCCGCGGAACTTGTTCTTCGTGGCGGTGACCTGCGTGATGATATCAAGCAGCACCTCGGCGCGGAGGCGGCGGATGGTGCCCTTGGCGAAGTTGCGCGTGTCCTCGGCGTTCAGTGCGTTGGACTTGGGTGTGAGCTGGTAGGTGCGGCTGGCGCAGATGTCGCGCACAAGCTTCTTGAAGTTGTAATTCGATTCCGTGAAGCGCTTGCCCAGCTCCTCCAGCAACTCGGGGTTCGACGGCGGGTTGCTGATGCGCACGTCGTCCACAGGCTCGACAATGCCCTGGCCGAAGAAGTGCGCCCAGACGAGGTTGGCGAGGTTCCGGGCGAAGAACGGGTTCTGCGGCGAGGCGAGCCACTTGGCCATGACCTCGCGGCGGTCCTGGCCCTGGGCGGGCTTGCCGCCGTCCATGCCGAGGAACTTCGGCGGGATGTCGCGGTTGCCGACGGGGTGGCGGACGCCGCCGCTGCCACGGTCGAAGACGACCGTCTCGCGTTGGTCCTCGCCGGTCTTGCGGCCCACCTGCGCAAAGAACGCGGCGAAGCCGTAGTAGTCGTTCATCGTCCAGCGGTCGAATGGATGATTGTGGCACTGCGCGCACTGCATCCTCATGCCCATGAAGACCTGCGCGACGTTCTCGGAGAGCTTCAGCACGTCGGTCTCGACCTTGTAAAAATTCGCAGCCGGGTTGGCGAAAGTGCCGCCCTTGGCCGTGAGCAGCTCCTGCGTGAGCTTGTCCATCGGGACGTTCCGGGCGAACTGGTCCTTGAGCCAGTCGTAATACTGGAGCGCGGACTTGTATTGGAAGACGTTGTTGACCGTGCGGATTTGCAGCAGCTCGGCGAACTTCATCACCCACATCTCCGTGAACTCCGGGCGCTCGAGCAGCTCGTCCACCTTCTTCTCGCGCTTCTTCGCGCCCTTGTCGGCAAGGAACGTGCGGACCTCCTCGGGCGAGGGCATCGTGCCGGTGATGTCGAGCGTAGCGCGGCGCAGGAAGGTCGCGTCGTCGGTCACGTCGCTGGGGGTGATGCGGATTTTCTTCAGCTTGGTGTGGACGAGCGTGTCTATGTAGTTCAGCTCGGCGACCTGCGGGAAAGTGAAGCTCGCCTCCTTGGGGATGGCCAGAATCTGCGCGCCCACGGTGAAGGCGTCGAAGCGCGCCATCACGAACGCCTCGCCGCGCTTGTCAGCGGTCACGAGGCCGGACCTGTTGACCTTGGCGCTCACGTCGATGTTGCTCGCGAAGCTGGCAACCTTGGTGACATCCCGATCGGTGCCGTCGGAATACTTCGCGCGGACGGTGAACTGCTGCATCGCGCCGGCGCCTTCCAGCACGGCCTGCACGGGGTAAATCTCGATGCCGGTGACGTAGGCGGTGTCCTTCGGGTCGGCGGGAGCACCGGCCTCCAGCCACTTCATGATGGTCTGGTAGAGGTCGTCCTTCAGCTCGATGAGCTTGCCGCCCGTGTGCTGCACCGAGCCAACGGACTTGGTGAGCAGGAGGCTTTCCTCGGGAAGCGCGAGGTTGACTCGACGGCCCAACAACTGGCGCGTGACCTTGCCGTAGTCGCCCTCGGGGTCGTAGCCGAACAGCGAGAGATGGAAGCCGTCCTTGCCGCGAGCGGAGCCGTGACAGGAGCCGGTGTTGCAGCCGGCCTTGGTGAAGACGGGCATCACATCGAGGCTAAAACTGATGGGAGGAGTGAACGTGGACTTCTGAACCTTGACCGGTAGCGTGATCGTCTTGGTCTCGAACCTCACAGACAGCTCGGTCATGCCGTCGGCGACTGGGTGGACAACGGACTTGTCGAGGCGGGCGAGGGTCTTGTCCGCGAGGCTGAGCTGCGCCTGAGCCGTCACGTCACGTGTGGTGCTGTCCGAGTAGATGGCCTGCACGATGACTGTCTGCGAATCAATCTTCGATGAGAGGCTGATGTCCGGCGGGAACACGCGGACTTCCACGAGGGATGGTGCGGCGAACGCGGCGAGTGGCAGCGCGAGCGAGAGGGCGGCGAGGAAAGTTCTCATGGGGGAGCGATTAGAAATTGGTGATGTGCCGGGCCTTCACTTGCTGGACGTGGGCTTGGACTTGGGTTTTTGTCCAGGGGTGGCTGGCTTGGCGGCGGGCTTGGCCTCAGGCTTGACCTCCGCGACCAGTTGTCGGACGGGGTCAATGCGCAATGCGCCGCCGCCGGCGAAGGTCTGCGAGATTTGCTGGCCGTTGACCTTCATGTTCATCGCCACGAACACGGTGCGGTGCATCCCTTTCACGGCGTTGGTGGCGGTGACGATGTCGAAGATGATTTCCTTGTCATCCTTCGTGATGGATTTCGGCTCGGCTGTGACGCCGGCCGGCAGGCCCATGAGTTTCACCTCGGCGCGGCCCGCGAAGGCGGTCTTCTGGTCGAGCGCGCAGATGAACTTCACCGGTGTGCCGACGATGGTGTTGGTCTGCGCCAGCTTGCCATTCACGAAGGCGGGCGCGACTTCGAGGTCGGTGAGCTGCGAGGAGGCATAAGCCGTCCCGTTGCTGACTGACGCGGATCCCAGGAATGCTATCTTCCATGCCTTCACCACCGCGCCGCCGTTGGCGTTGAGCGTGTAGGTGGCCGACTTCTGCCCCTTGGGGATGGTGATGTCGGGCGTGCTGCCGGTGCCGGGCGGGTTGTAGAGGTTGATGACCTTGATCGGATCGTCGAAGCCTTCCTTGCGCTCGGCGAGAATCGTCACGTCGAGGGAACCGCTCTGCACGAGCGGGGCCTTGAGCGGCTCCACGCTGATTTTGAAGGGCAGCTCATCCACCACCGCGACGGCGAGCTTGTCCGTCCAAGTCTGGTAATAGACGCCGTTGTTTCCGTCCTGCACGAGGTCGTAGTTCTGCCAGATGCCGCCCTTGGCCGGGGTCTTCGCCTCGGAAGTGGTGCGGACGGCGAGGTTCGCCAGCTTGCCGGCAATCGGCGCGTCGGCTCGGGCCTCGAACACGACTGGCCACGTCGTCTGGTCGCGGGGGACAGGCGCAGCCTGCATCGTGACGCCGGAGGGAAAGCCTTCCATAGCGAATTCCAAGTCGCCGGAATCTCCCGGCAGGTCGGTGCGACGGACAGACTGGAGCGAGGCGAAGCGGTTGCCGCGCGCGACGACGATGGACTTGCGCGTCTGCGCGTCGTAACGCGCCGTGTCAGCGATGTAGGTGCTCACCTCGGGCACGACCGCCGTGAGCTCGACGCGGTAAGTGCAGTCCGGTCCGCCGTTGCCGAGGTGGTCGGTGATTTTGATGGCGAACTCGCCGTCCTTTGGGAAAGTGAAGCGCACCTTGCTGTCCGCCCCGCCGCTGTCGTCATTGCTCGTGAGCGTCCTGCCATCGGCGTCGCAGACGGCCAGCACCGTGTCGAGCTGCGAACGGATGCGGCGGGCATAGACGTTGATGTCGAAGGTCTGGCCCTTCTTCGCGTTGAATCGGAACCAGTCCACGTCGCCGGACTTGCCGATGATGCCGTTGAAGGCGAGCGGGAGCTCGCCGGGCGCAACGGAAACCTGCTTCACATCGTCGTTGGGCTCCTTTTCCAGCACGTTTGCGAAAGGCGAGAGGCGAACAATATTGAAGCTGGGCGCGACGAGACCCCGGCGCTCGGCGAACACGCCGAACTTGAACTTGTCCGGCTGCGGCAGGCTGAAGGTCTGCTTGATGTCGCCACCCGCGTCGCCAATAAATTTCACCTCAAGCGACTCGCCCGCCTTGCCGCCGGGCGGAAACACCGCGCTGGGCCGGGGAAAGCTGCCGATGTGAATGCGGTAAGGATTGCCCTGCCCGCCGTAGCTCGTCTCGCGCACCTCGATGACATACTCGCCGTCGGTGGGTGCCTGGATCGTGGCGAAGGTGTCCTGGATAAGCAGGGCGGTGTCGTCCGCCTTCGCAAGCACCTTGCCGGTCTTGTCGAGAATCGCGATGTAGGGGTCGAACAAGGTGCGTCCGAGGCGGATGCCTTCAACCTCGACGGCGATGGTTTCGCCCTTCTTGGCCGTGACCTGGTAGTAATCCACATCCTCATTTGTCATGGTGCCGAGCACCGTCGAGTTCATGGGAATCTGCTGCGCCTTATCAAAGGTAGTGTTCGGCTCCTTCTCCTCCACCTGCGGATAGGCCCCGACCACGAACGTCCGCAGGTCGGAGATGCCTGACTTGGTGCGGACCCGAATCTTGTGCTCGCCGAGCGGGCAGTCGGCCTCAACCTTCACGCGCGCGAGCACGAAGCTGTCCTTAACTTCTTTTAGCTCCAGGACTTTCACTCCCGGCTCGTAGAAGAGCACTTCCTGGGCATCGGCAAGCCGGGAGCCATTGAACTTCAACTCGACTTCCGTGCCGCGCTGCACGCCGTTGGGCGTGGTGCTTTGCAAGGCCGGACCGACCGCCCCGGCGGTGAGCACGGAGGCGGCGAGGAGCGCGAGGATGTGGGTGCGGGTGTTCATGCGGAAGGGGGAGGATTAAGAGTAAGATTACGATTAGGGTGAAGAGCAGGGAGAGAAGATGCGGGTAAAAATTCGGTTCTTACTCGTAATCTTAATCTTAATCTAAATCCCGCTCGTGTTTTGCATCGTTGCCAAGTGCAACGGGGCAACGCCGTCCACCGGTCATTGCCCCGCCTGCTATCAATTCTTCACTCGGAGCACCACCCGCGCTCAGGCGAGCAGGTCCTTCTGAACATGGCCGTCAAGGACGATGGCCTGCGGGCGGCTGCCCGGTGACATGAGCCGGCGCTCCGGGTCAATGCCGATCAGGCTGTAAATAGTCGCCGAATAGTCGCTGACCGTGAGCGGGTCGTTGTCCGGCTCAGCGCCCTGGGCGTCGGAGGAGCCATGCACGTAGCCTCGCTTGATGCCGCCACCCGCCATGACGATGGAGAAAACCTTGGGCCAGTGGTCGCGTCCGGCGGTCTGGTTGATTTTCGGCGTGCGGCCAAACTCGGAGGTGACGAACACCAGGGTGTTGTCGAGCATCCCGCGCTCGTCAAGGTCGCGGATGAGTCGGGCAAAAGCCTGATCGAAGTTGGGCATCTGCCCTTCCATCGCGCGTTTGATGTTGTCGTGATGGTCCCAGCCGCCGTAGGTCATGGAGACGAAGCGCACGCCAGATTCCACAAGGCGGCGGGCGAGCAGCATCCTCTGGCCGGCGGTATTGCGGCCGTATTCGTCGCGGAGCTTGCTGGATTCCTTCTCGATGTCGAACGCCTCGCGGGCCTTCTCGGAGGAGATGAGGCTGTAGGCGCGCTGGTAGAAGGTGTCCATGCCGTCCAGAGCATCGGTCTTCTCCAGTTTCGAGAAGTGCTCGTCCACCGTGGCACGCATCGAGCGGCGGGTGGCGAAGCGCTTGTCATCAATGCCGCTGGGCAAAGTCAGGTCGCGCACCTTGAAGCCGTTGCTGGCGGGATCGGAGCCAAGGCTGAACGGGGCGAAGGCCGATCCGAGATAGCCCGTGCCGCCATTTGCGGTGACGGAGGGAATTGCCACATAGGGCGGAAGATTGTTGCGCGGCCCGAGCTCGTGGGAAATCACGGAGCCGAAGCTGGGATAGACCAGGGCCGGGCTGGGGCGGACGCCGGTCATCATGTTGTGCGTGCCGCGCTCGTGCGCAGCCTCGCCGTGGGTCATCGAGCGGACCACCGTTATCTTGTCGGCGATCTGCGCCGTGTTCTTCATCAGCTCGGAGAAATAGACGCCATCGAGCTTTGTCTTCACGGTGCCCATCGGCCCGCGATACTCGATGGGGGCATACATCTTCGGGTCGAAGGACTCCTGGTGCGCCATGCCGCCGGGCAGGTAAATGTTGATGACGTTCTTGGCCTTGCCTTCCTTGGAGGGGGTCGCCTCGTAGGCCTGCGCCTTGAGTGCGTCACCGAGCGTCAGCCCGAGCGTGCCCAGCGCGCCAACTTGGAGGACGTTGCGCCGTGAGGTGTAAAAGCTGTGTTCAGCGGAGTTGCACCAAGTAGGTTGATTTTTGCTCATATGCACAGTTGCGTTTCGCGACGCATTGGTTGACGGAGGCCGACGGGGGCATTATTCGACGCGAACCGAAGAATGCTCAGAATTCTTTGCGCTCCCGCTGCCAGCGCCATTCCAACTGCGCCCGCGTGGACCCGGCGAGCTTGAAGGCTTCGGAGATCCGCAGGCCCTCCACCCAGAAAACCCTCCCGTCCGCCGCCTCCGCAACGAGCAGTCGCCGCCGCTCGCTCGCGGGGATTTTCGCGTTCGTGAACAAGTCCTGAAGTTTCACCGCCTGCGCCATGCCGCTCGGCTGGAAGCGGTCGCCGGGCCGCCAGTGCCGCAGCACGATGCGCGGGCCGACTATGTCCGCGTCGAAACGCTCGCGGTTCTTCGCGTGGCGAATAGCGCTGTGGGTAGCACGCGGCTTGATTTGCCACTTCACTTCAACACCGTCGAAAGACACCGAGCCGCACGCGGCCTGCAACGAAATCTGCCTCGTGCCCGGAGTCCCCCACACTTGGACCGCGCGTTGCATCGACACGCAGCCCGATGCGGCATCGCGCACCAGCCAGCCATCCTGCCACGAATGTGTCACGCCGGGCCGGAGCCGGAGCCGCTCCACCAGCTCGAAGTCGGCAACGAGATTCAACCGGACGAGTTCAAGACGCACACTCTGCCGTTGCACCGCGACGGGCAGGCGTGCAAAGGGCAAGGCCGACCTTCCAAGAAGCCACTTGCGCGCGGCCTCCTGCGCGAACTCCGCCTCGTCGCCGACAATTTCCATCGCCCGCAGGATCGTGCGATCCAAACCCTCCTGATAACTCCTCCTCAGCAACGGCAGCAGCTCGCGACGAATGCGGTTGCGCAAAATGTCCACCGACGCGTTCGAGGCATCCTCGCGAAAACGAACCTTCTCCTCGCGCGCGAACTCCACAAGCGTGGCCTTCGGCTGGTCCAGCAGCGGACGGACGAGTCTCACGGCCTTGTCCGCCGGCGAATGGCTCCCCCACTTCATGCCCGCCATGCCGCCCCCTGCCCCGCGCAGGAGTCGCAGGAAAAATAGTTCCACCTGGTCGTCCGCATGGTGAGCCAGCGCCACGGTGCGCAAGCCCAGCCGCCGCGCCGTCCGCGCGAGAAACTCATGCCGCAGCTCACGCGCGGCCATCTCCACCGACCAGCCGCGCTCGGACGCCAGGCCGCGCACATCGCCGCTCTCCAGCACGCATTCCAGCCCCAACCGACGCGCCACTCGCGCCACGAAACGCGCATCCCCCTCGCTCGCCGCGCCGCGCAGCCGATGGTTGAAATGCGCGACAGCCAGCCGCCAGCCGTGCTTCTTCGCGAGCGTGTGCAGCACTCGCAGCAACACCATGGAGTCCACGCCGCCCGACACCGCCACCAGCACGCCCGCGCCCGACACGAGCCATCGGCGCTGGCGGAAGCTGGCATCCACTTTGGCAATGAGCGCGTGCATGGACGGATGCTATGGCGGGGATGCGCATTCACAAGCCGATAGGCTGGCAGGCGCGCATCTCAGATTCTTGCAGGATGTGGTGGAGTTTGGACGCTCGTTGCCCGGAAGCAGGCGCTCGTCCTAGTCATGCTCCTGATCCTAATCAGGCCCCTCCCGCTTCGCTCTGCGGAACCGGAATAGGATTATGAGCAGGGGCGAAAAAGCCGTTCGCTTCCAGAAACCGGGATGCGCCCGGCAAACTTCCCGTTGACTGGGCGGCAAATCACATTAGCTTCCAACCAGTCAGCACCCAAACAGCGCCTATGCACACTTTGCGCCAAGCCCCGCCCAAGCCCGATGGCTTCACACTCATCGAACTGCTCGTCGTCATCGCCATCATCGCCATCCTGGCAGGCCTCCTCCTCCCTGCACTGGGCAAGGCCAAGCAGGCCGGCAAAGGCGGCGTCTGCGCAAACAACAGCAAGCAGATCATCCTCGCGGTCAACCTGTATCACGGAGACCACGACGACTTCCTCCCCGGTGGAATGAGCACGACGTTTTATCCACGCGTGATGCGGGCGGACTTGAACTTGACTGGCCGCGTCTATCCGGCGTTTTTCCTGCGCAGCTACTTGGCCTTGCCGCCCACCAACGCATGGCCCACGGCGGCTCAGGAGGTGAAGGTGGCACGCTGCCCAGCCCTGCCTGGTGAATCCCGGCTGGCGGGCAGCTTCCTGAACACCATCAGCCGCTACGAAATCCGCTTCAACGACCGGCCCGTGGACGAGCGCAACGCCAACGTCACTCTCATGTGGGGCCGTCTCGACGGCGTCAACACCTTCACCGGCGCGGCTGCCGCGTGGGCACCCAGCAAGCGCGTGCAGCAATGGCCACAGCCCAGCCGTAACTTCGTCACCTCTGACATGAGCACCAACGTCATCGGCCACGACGCCAACGCCCCCGCCGGCTATTACGACGACCCGACCCGTTACACCGCGCAGATGCCCAAACGCGGAGTTCACGGTGGCCGGCTGATGTGGAGCCTGATGGACGGCAGCGTGGTGAAAGCCAAACCCGTGCCCGGCCCCGCAGCCACAGCGCGCTTCATCAACAGCGCGGCCTTGGGAATGACGAATTTCTTCAACTTCTGAGCCCTCACTGGCCCAGCAGCCAGGGAGCTCCGGCCTCCTCGCACAGCCCGCACAAGGTTCGGCGCACTTCCTCCGACAAGGGAATTCCTTCCCTTCGCCGTCCGGCCAGTTGCTCCTGTTCCGGGTCGCCAGCCACCAGCACCGGCTGATTCTCATCCGAACGGCGCGTCCCGCGCAGCGCGGCCAGCATGGAATCCAATCCCTCTTCAAACTCCCCCTCCTCCGCGAACGCCTCCGGGTCCAGCGCGAGGAAAAATTGGCCGACGTTGTGACGCGGCGCGGCGGGATGCTCCTTCGGACGCGTCGCCGCGAAGAACGATCCGCTCAACGTCGTGGACAGAATCTCCACCATCGTCGCCAGCCCGTAACCCTTGTGGCTGCTCATCTCCGGCAGACCGCCCAGCGGCGTGAGCCGGATGCTCTTCACCGCTGCCGCCGCGTCCGTGAGCGGCTGGCCCTGCGCGCCCATCGCCCAGCCGGGCTGAATTTCCTTCCCGTGCCAGGCGGCCATTTTCACCTTGTTGAAAGCCACCGTGCTCGTCGCCATGTCCAAACAAAAAGGCGCACCTGCCTTGCCCGGCGCGGCGAAGGCAATCGGGTTCGTCCCCAGCATCGCGTCCGCTCCGAACGTCGGCACGATGCCGGGCCTCCACGTCGCGCAGGTGACGAAGCCGATCAAGCCGCGCTCCGCCGCCATCATCGCGTAAGCGCCCGCCGCGCCGAAGTGATTCGAGTTTCGCAACGAGACGACGCCCACGCCGCACTTCGCAGCCTTGTCGCAGGCCAGCCGCATCGCGCGCTGCGACGGCAGATGACCGAGTCCGCCATCACCGTCCAGCAACGCCGTCACCGGCGTCTCGCGCACCACGCGCGGCTGCGGGCGGAGAGTGAGTTTGTCCGCACGGCGATATTCGTCGTAGAGCGTGAGCGTGGAAACTCCGTGCGACTCAATGCCGCGCAAGTCCGCGTAGATCATCACCTCGACCGTCGCAGAGATGCTGTCCTCGTCGAGGCCCCAAGCACGGAGGATCGCGGCGGCCTGGGAAGAAAGTTGTTCAGCGGTGACTTTCACTTTCACACTTTGAACTTCGCGGCGAGCGCCTCGGTCCCGCGTGCGAGAATCCCCAAGTCCGAACCCACCGCGACGAACGTGAAGCCCAGCTTGAGCCAGTGCTTCGCGTCCTCCTCGACGGGTGCAAGGATGCCTGCTGCCTTGCCCGTTTTCAAAATGCGCGGCAGAGCGGCCTCGATGAGTGCCCTCACATCAGGATGCCGGTTGTTGCCAAGATGCCCCATGTCGGCCGCGAGATCGCTCGGCCCGATGAACAGCCCGTCCACGCCTTCCACCGCACCGATGGCTTCGATCTGCTCAAGCGCCGCACGCGTCTCGATCTGCGCCAGCACACAGACCTCGTCGTTGGCGCGCTGATAGTAGTCCGTCACCCTGCCCCACTGGTTGGCGCGATGCGTCACCGCGACGCCGCGCATCCCCTGCGGCGGATAGCGCACAGCGCGCACAGCGGCGCGGGCCTCGTCCGCGTTCTGCACCCACGGCACGAGGAAGTTCTGCGTGCCGATGTCGAGGAGGCGCTTGAAGAGAACCGCGTCGTTCCACGCCACGCGCACCACGGGCGAGGCCGTGCCACCGACACACGCCTGCAAGTGGTTGAAGACGGCGGGCAGCTCGTTCGGCGCGTGCTCCGTGTCCACCAGCAGCCAGTCGAAGCCCGCGCCCGCGATCACCTCCATTGTGAGGCTGCTGCAAAGGCTGCTCCACAGGCCGATCTGCGGGCGGCCCGCGCGCAGGGCCTGCTTGAAGGGATTCGGAGGCAACGTGGTTTTCATGGAAAGTCTTGCCGCGAGAAACACCGCCCCGGCGAAACACGCAAGGAGTTTTTCGGGCGCGGATGGATCGCCACCACGCTTGCTCCCATCAGCATGGCCGTGCTACGGAACGTTGTGCCGCAATCACGTCTTTCACCCGCCTACCGTCCGCTCCGGCCGCGCCGCGCCGCGCCGACGGACTTGGACGATGACCCATCCCTGCCGCCGCGCGACACGCTGCGCTGGCTCAAGCTCGCCACAGCGGTCATCGAGCAATCCTCGCGCGAGCGCCCCGCCGACGCCGTTCTCCGCCAGCACCTGCGCGACGCGGGCAGGCTCTCCAACGAGGAGGCCGCGCAGACCAGTCAGGCCGTCTTCGGCTACTTCCGCTGGCGCGGCTGGCTGGACGCCTCGCTCAAGATCGAATCACAAATCCGCTCGGCGCTCGAACTCACAGCCGAGTTCGCCATGAACCCGCAGACCTTTCGCGACGCGGACCTGCTCGCGCGCACGTTGCCCGCGTGGGTCAACGACAGCCTGCCCGTCAACGCCGCGTGGCTGCGCACCATCCAGGCCGAGGCGACGCTCTGGCTCCGAGTCAGACCCGGCCGCGCCAAGGCGCTCTCGCAAGTGCTCGGCCACACCCGCACCTGCCCACTGCTCGACGCGCTGGCCTATGGGGGTGAGGAGGACCTGTTCCGCCGCCCTGAATTCCACGCAGGCGACTTCGAGATTCAAGACGTCGCGTCCCAAGCGGTTGGAGTCCTCTGCGCCGCCAAGCCCGGCGAGACGTGGTGGGATGCGTGCGCCGGCGAAGGCGGCAAGACGCTTCATCTCTCGGCCCAGATGCAGGGCAAGGGAATGATTTGGGCGAGCGACCGCGCCGAGTGGCGTTTGAAAAAGCTGAAACAACGGACCGCCCGCGCGAAGTGCTTCAACTACCGCGCCATACTTTGGGGCGGCGGCGCAAAGCTCCCGACCAAGACGCGTTTCGACGGAGTCTTGCTGGACGCCCCGTGCAGCGGCCTGGGCACTTGGCAGCGCAACCCGCACGCGCGCTGGACCTCGACACCCGAGGATGTGCGCGAGCTTGCGACGGTTCAAACGCAGCTCCTCAACCACGTCGCGCCCTCCGTGAAACCCGGCGGCAAGCTCATCTATTCCGTCTGCACCCTCACCCGCGCCGAGACCGAGGGAGTCGCCGCCATGTTTCAAGCCGCGCATCCGGAGTTCACGCCCCTGCCGATGCCGAACCCGTTCCAGACGCACAAGCCGCCACAACCGCAGCAGTGCCTCTGGCCGCAGGGGACGGGCGGCGGCGGGATGTTCATCGCAGGCTGGAGGCGGAGCGGGTAGGGCAAGATTCTGCCGAGCCCCCATCCAGATAGGGCGTGGCCGCTTCGTCACGGGCGCATCTCAGTTTCTAGCATCGCAGTGGCTGTTCCGCTCCTGCCCGTAATCCTGATCCTAATCCTGCTCATCCTGCACTTCCCCGCACTGGAGCAGGATTACGAGCAGGAGGAGCGGGCCAACTGTATCGCTCGCCACATTCCCCCTGCAAGTAACTGAGTTGCTCCGCTTCGTCACCGGGCGCATCTCACTTTCCTGCAAATGGCTCTGGACAAGGTCAATTCTCCCAGCTGCGCAGCAGCGGCAGAGGGTAGCCCAGGGCGCAAGCCCTGGGTGGCAGCGTCCCAACTGAGCCCCAGTGGGGCGGCAGACTCCCACGGCGACATGAATGGATGGCGGCTCCTCTGCCGCCGCGCTGCGGCTCGCCCTGGTCACCGCCTGACCCACGGCTCACGCCGTGGGCTACTTTCTTTCGCAACTCCGTTGCTGCCCTTGATCGCCACATGAGTTGCAAGAAACTGGGTTGCTCCGCTTCGTCACTTCCTCGCCGGAGTCGCCGTGCTTTGGCGGATGACGAGGTCTGCGGGCAGGCGCTTTGACTCTGCCTTTTCGTTGCGCAACTTTGCGAGCATCAGCTCCATCGCCGCAACTCCAAGACGGAACTTTGGCTGCCGCACCGTCGTCAGCGGCACGCGGAAATGCTCGCTTACCAGAATGTTGCCGAAACCGGCCACCGAATAGTCCTGCGGAATCTTCAAGCCCTGCTTGAGCAGCAGGCTGCCTACGCCGATGGCGACCAGATCGTTGACAGCCTGGATGGCGGTGGCGTCGGTGGACTCGTTGAGGAACTGCACCGCGACCTTCTCGCCCTCCTCGATGGTCGCCCCGGCCTGGAAAATGAGTTGGTCGTCAAACTCCACCTTCGCCTCGCGCAGCGCCTTCTTGTAGCCGGCCAAACGGTCGTTCGCCCACGGCGACACCTGCGGCCCCGCGAAGAATGCGATGCGCCTGTGGCCGAGGTCCAGCAGGTGCCGTGTGACGTTTGCAGAGGCTGTGGCGTCATCGCTCTCCACGCAGTCGAAGCCCGCGCAGAACTTCGCACGCGAGCCGAGGATGACCACCGGCGGGCCGCTGCGCAGCAGCTCGTCGTAAATCACCACGGTGGTCTCCATGCGAGAGGCCGGCGAGATGAAGAGCCCGTCCACGCGGCGCGACAGGAGACGGCGGATGCACTGCTCCTCGCGGGCGGGGTCGTTGTGCGAGTGCAGCAGCAGCAACGCGTAGCCGTGCTGGTATGCCCATTCCTCAATGGCCATGACCACACGCGCGAAGAGCGGGTTGGTCAGCGTCGGGATGATCAGCCCCAGCAGACGCGTGCTGCGCGTGCGCAGGCCGGCGGCGGCGGCGTCCGGCACGTAGCCCATCTCCTCGGCCATCTGCTGGATGCGCGCCTTGGTGGCCACGGAGATGTCCTTCGCGTCCCGCAGCGCCTTGGAGACGGTCATCACTGAACAGCCGGCGCGGTAGGCAATGTCTTTGAGTCGAACCATGATGGTGGCGGGCGGCGATCAGCTCGCAGCGATCAACGAGTGTGGATTTTCCGATGGCACGCAGAGGACTGAACACTGAAAATTGGACCCTGAAAACTGTTTTTCACACGTGCGATCCGCTCCAGTTCAGCTTCTGCCGCAGCGTCCTGAAGAACGAGTCCCCCGCCAGATGCAGCAGCCGCACCGCTCGCGTGCTGCGACGTATCAGCACGGTCTCGCCTGCGGCCAGAGGCGCGACCACCTCGCCATCGGCGGAGAGCAGCGCCTCAATCCTTCCGCTCAACGCGCGTATGCCGATGGCGGATTGAAGGCTCACCACCACGGAACGATTCGAGAGCGTGTGCGGGCAGATCGGCGTGATGGTGAAGACCTCCGCGCGCGGGCTGACAATCGCCCCGCCCGCCGCCAGCGAGTAGGCCGTCGAACCGGTCGGAGAGCTGACAATGAGCCCGTCGCACCGATATCGGGTGAGTTCCTCGCCGTCCACGGTGACTTCAAGCTCGATGAGCCGCGAGCCGGAGCCACGGCTCACCACAAAGTCGTTGAGCGCGGCGCGGGACAAAAACAATCCTCCCAGCGAGCCGCTCGCCTCGATGAGCGGGCGGGTCTCCAAGGTGAAGCTCCCCTGCCAGACGGCGCGCAACTGCGTCGCAAACTGGCCGGCGGAAATCGCCGTGAGAAAGCCGAGGCCGCCGATGTTCACGCCCAGCAGAGGCGTCCCGGCGTCCGCCGTGTCCCGCGCGGCGCGCAGCATCGTGCCATCGCCGCCGAAGACCAGCAGCAGGTCAGCCACCCGAGCCACGGCGGCTGCATCCGTGGCCGTGGCGATCTTTAGCCTCGCCAGCCGCGCGGTGGCCACATCAGCAACCGGCTCGCGACCGCTGGCGCGCACGAGCCGTGCGGCCTGCTGCACGACCGCGATGCAGGATTGCTTCTCCACGTTGGCCACCAGCCCGACGCGCCGGATTTTGTCCGCGAGTTTCTTCACGTGCGAATCTGTGTAACCCAAGCCCACCGACAAGGCAACCGCGCGCGGGCCGAGAGCAGCTTGCTGCAAGGCAAGCTGGGTGCCGGGGCAAGCGGTGACGAGGTAGGGTGAGACTCCGTCGAACCCCACCGGCGCGAGGCGGCTCCCCATGACGGGCTTGGCTTTTCGCGAGCGCTTGGACAGCCTCGGCACATGAGTTGGTTCTACCGTTCGCTCATCCGCCCGGCGCTCTTCACGCAGGACTCGGAGGCCATTCACAACCGCACGCTCGCCGCGCTGGGCTGGGCCGCGCGGCAGCCGTCGCTTTGCCGCGCGCTCGCCTGCGCATGCGGCTCGCCAGACTTGCCGGTGGAACTCTTCGGCCTGCGATTCCCAAATCCCGTCGGCCTCGCCGCCGGCATGGACAAGCAGGCCGCCGCAGTCCCGGTGTGGCGGTCGCTGGGCTTCGGCTTCAGCGAACTCGGCGGCGTGACGTGGCACGCGCAGCCGGGCAACCCGCAGCCCCGGATGTTCCGCGCCGTGGCCGACGAGGCGCTCGTCAACCGCATGGGCTTCAACAACGGCGGCGCACGCGCGCTGGCCGACCGCCTCGCCGCCTGGCGCGAGCAGGGCCGCTGGCCGGACCACCCCGTCGGCATCAACCTCGGCAAATCCAAAGTCACGCCACTCAACGAGGCGGCGGACGACTACGCCAATTCGTTCCGCGTCCTCTGGCCACACGCGGACTTCTTCGTGGTCAACGTCAGCTCCCCCAATACCCCGAACCTTCGCCAGCTCCAGGACAAGGCCGCTCTCGACGAAATCCTCGCCGCCTTGCAGCAAGTGAACGGCGCGATGGCGAGGAAGACCGCCCCAACTCAAAACTCAAAACTCAAAACTCAAAACTCCCCCAAGCCCCTCCTCGTGAAGGTCGCCCCCGACCTCACCTTTGACGCGCTCGATGAAATCCTCGAACTCGCCGGGCCGCGCCAGCTCGCCGGCATCGTCGCAACAAACACGACCCTCGCGCGGCCCGACACAAACGACGCAAGGCTCAAAAAGACTTACGCCGAGACAGGCGGCCTCAGCGGGCGCCCGCTC
>JACRKB010000126.1 GCA_016235545.1 Verrucomicrobiota bacterium
GACAGGCCGCCGATGGAGTCGTTCTCGTTGTTTTCGGAGAGGACGTTGCCGTGGTTGTCCACCACGCTCACGAAGTTCGCCTGCAAGCCCTCGACCGCGTTGGCGACGAGGAACCGGATGGAGTTCACCGCGCTCGCCGGGAGCTGCGCGTGTGGTTTGAGCTTCACGAAGACGGAGGCCGTCGCGCGGCGCGTGTTGTCAGTGAGCAGCCGGTTCTCCGGCATCACAATCATCACGCGTGCGCCCTCGATTTCGTCGAGCTGGCTGATGGTGCGCGCCAGTTCGCCCTGCACGGCGCGGGAGTAATTCGCACGCTGCACGAAGTCGGAGATGCCGAAGTTGGGCTTGTCGAAAATCTCGAAGCCCACGCCCTCGCCGCGCGGGATGCCGCGCGAGGCGAGCTGCATCCTCAGCGTGTGGACCTTGTCCGCCGGGACGAGAATCGAGCCGTTGGCTCCGGTGCGGTAAGGAGTTTTTGACTCGTTCAACACGACGATGACCTTGGCCGCCTCAGCGTCGTCGAGCCTGCCGTAAAGCAGGGCGTAATTGACGCGGCTGGACCAGAGCATCATGCCCGCGAGGCCGCCGACCACGATGAGAGTGGCGAGCACGAGGCTGACGCGCTGGTTGACGCCGAGCTGCTTCCAGATGCCGCCGAGCTGGTCGCCGAGTTGGGAGAAAGGGCCGTTCATGATTGGGTCTTGAAACTTGGGAGCGTCACCTCATCACACCTGCATCCGCATGAGTTCCTGATAGGATTCCAACAGCTTGTTCCGCACCTCGACCATGAGCTGGAAGGAAACGCTGGCCTCCTCCATCGCAATCATCGCCTGATGCAGCGGGACGTTCTGGCCGGCAAGAAGGGCGTTGACCGTGTCCTTCGACACGGCCTGCTTTTCGTTCACGCCCTGCACGAGATTGCCCAGCATCTCGCCGAAGACATCCTTCCCGCTGCCGAGCGGTTGCAGCATGGGCTGCGGCTGGATGCGCCCCAGCTTCTCCAAATCCGCCTGCGCAATGGGCGACTGCTTGATGGCGTCCTCGGCGGATTTCGGCAGTGCCAGCCCTTGCAGGCCGGGCACCAGACCGCGGATGGAGGAGAGAGGGTCCATCTACCGGGAATGGGGAATGGGGAATGGGGAATGGGGAATCATGCTCACTTAGCGTTTGCCGATGTTCAGCGTTTGCAGCGCCATGCTGCGCGCGTTCTTCACCACGGCGAGGTTCGCCTCGAACGACCGCGAGGCCGCAATCATGTCCACCATCTCCTCATGCACGTTGATGTTGGGCATCGCGACCATGCCCTGCGGATTCGCGTCGGGATGGCCGGGGTTATAGACAAGGCGGGGCGGCGTGGCGTCCTTCGTGATGCGAGCGACGTGGACACTCTTCCCCCCCGCGTCCGGGCCGGCCAACTGACGGTTCAGCATCGCCTCGAAGACGACCTCCTGCCGCTGGTAAGGCTTGCCATCCGGGCCGCGCGTGGTGTTGGCGTTGGCGATGTTTTGTGAAATGACCTCCATGCGGATGCGCTCGGCTTCGAGCGCAGTCGAGGTGCTTTGAACGCCGGAAAGCAGGGACAACATAGGTGAAATCAGGCGGCCCGCCCGGTGATGGCCTGGCGCAGTTTGAGGAGCGAAGCGGAGATGAGCTGCGTCTCCAGCGTGTGCTCGAGGGTGTTTTGGTTGAGCTTCATCAACTCCGTTTCGAGCTGCACCGTGTTGCCGTCGCGCCCGCTGGACTGCGCGGTGGAGTCCACCTCCAGGCGCGCTCGCAACGAGCCGATGAGCGACGGGTCCTGCGTGGCGACCGCCTGCCGCAACTCGGCCTCGAAGGCCGGGGAGACATCGAGCCGCTTGTAATTGGGGGTCTCCAAGTTCGCCAGATTGCTGGCCAGCGCCTCATGGCGCATCGTCGAAACATCCAGGAGCTTTTTGGTCGCCTGGTAGTTCGGCTGGTTGAACAGGGCATCAATCATGTCGGAACAATCCGAGCGCTGTTCAGCAAGGCCGGTGCCACGGGGAGGAATGAGCCGGAATACGAGGGAATCAGTGGAGAAGACTGGGGCGGCGGCAAAGTTTGCCGGAACGGACGGGAAAGAAACTTCAGGGTCGCCGCACTTGGAGCGCGGACGCCCACATCCGCAGCCGAGCTTCAATCCTCTGAAGAAGTGGAGCTTGCCCGGATGCTGCCGGATGCGGACGTGGGCGTCCGCGCTCCAAACCGTCAGTCTCCGTCCGCCTCGGAGTCGCCCCCGGTTTTGCCGGCATACTCGTTGAGCTTGTTGCGGAGGGTGCGGATGCTGATGTCCAGGAGCTTGGCGGCGTGGGTGCGGTTGTCGTTGCAACGCGCCAGGGCGGCGAAGATGTGCCGCTTTTCCAGTTCGGCGAGGGTCGGGAGGGTGCCGTCGGCGTCGGGTCCGGCCTGCGCGCCGGGGGGTGCGGTTGTCGCTGTCGGGGCCGTTGGCGTGTGGGTGGCTCTCGCGGCTGGAGCGGTGGCGACGATGCCGTCAAGGCCGAGGTGGTCGGGGCCGAGGGGTTCGCCGTCGCCGCAGAGGATGACGGCGCGCTCGATGACGTTCTGCAACTCGCGGACGTTGCCGGGCCAGTCGTGGGCGGTGAGTGCGGCGAGGCATTCCTTGGAGAAGCCTTGCACGCGGACGCCGTGCTTGCGGGCCATGCGGTGCATGAATTGTTCGGCAAGGAAGGGGATGTCGGTGCGGCGGTCGCGCAAGGCGGGGACGGCGACGGGGACGACGTTGAGGCGGAAGTAGAGGTCCTGGCGGAATTCCTTGCGCGCGACGCTTTGGTCCAACTGGCGGTTGGTGGTGGCGAGGACGCGCACGTCCACCTTGATGGTGCGGTTGCCGCCGACGCGCTCCAGCTCGCGCTCCTGGAGGACGCGCAGGAGCTTGGCCTGCACCTGCGGGGAAATCTCGCTGACCTCGTCGAGGAGGATGGTGCCGCCGTGGGCCAGCTCGAAGCGGCCTTCGCGCTTGTTCAGCGCGCCGGTGAACGCGCCTTTCTCGTGGCCGAAGAATTCGCTCTCGATGAGGTTCTCGGGGACTGCGGCGCAGTTGACTTTGATGAAGGCGGCGGCGGCGCGGGGGCTTTGCTTGTGGAGCGCACGGGCGACGAGTTCCTTGCCGGTGCCGCTCTCGCCTTGAATCAAGACGGTGGCCTGAGTGCGAGCGACCTTGCGCAGAAGGGCGCGGAGCTGCTCCATCGCGGGGCTGTGGCCGAGGAGTTCGTAGCCGGTCTCGGTGTCCTCTTCCTGGTTGAGGTAGGCGTTGACCTTGATGAGGCGGGTGAAGGCCTCGGCTTTCTGAATGCAGATTTCGAGCTGCTCGTTGGTGAAGGGCTTGATGAGGTAGTCAACTGCACCGCTTCACATGCACTCGACTGCGGACTCCACGGAGCCATAGCCGGACATCATGATGACGAGAGGGCGCGTGGGGCGGGTCTGCAACTC
>JACRKB010000127.1 GCA_016235545.1 Verrucomicrobiota bacterium
CGAAGCGGTGTTGCAGACCGAGTTGCAACGCTTCTGGCAGGACGCCCGCCGCGTGCACTCCCTGGTCTTCGACTGGCTGCTAGCTCAAGCAAACGCTTCTTCCGGACCCGTTATACTACTCAATTAACGTAGTTGGTATAAAGTAGCAAGGGACGCGAAGAGCGGAGATTGCGGCCAAGACTGCGCGCAGTGAACAAGTTCCAGGCAAAGTGATGGAAGCCCCTTTCTTCTTTGCGTCTTCTTGCGCTCTTTGCGGCCAACTTCGGAAATCGGGTTGAAAATAGTCCCAGCTCCGGTGATCCCCGACTCGGCTCCTTTGTGTTCCCTGCCCCCCTTTCGCGGCTGAACTTCGGAATTCGGACTCAAACTTGCGTGGCAACCAGCCTCATCGGCGAACACCCGACAGCCGAATCTGGCCGCAAGGAACGTAGGGAGACGCAACAGGGGCGAGGCTTTCAAACACCGGGATGCGGACTATTCCTCCTTCCACTGGGTCTTCCGCATCGGCGTTTCGCTGCGGCTCTTTTGGTTCTTTGCGGCTTGTCCTTTTCGGGGTCCGAGTTGAGCAGAGATGCGCCGGATGCTGCGGCGCCCGGCTTCTAACGCTTGTCCGCCCGCTCTCTTCTGCTAGCTTCGCCGCCGATGTCACGCTGGTTTCCTATTCTGCTGGCCGTTGCCGTGTCGCTCTCTGTCGCGCAGGGCGCACAACGGCTGTTCGATTTCTCCGCCATGCCCGAGGGCAAGACTCCCACGGGCTTCGTCAGCGTGCTGACCGGATCGGGCACGCCGGGTGACTGGAAGGTCGTGCTGGCCGACGCGCCGACCGCGTTCCAGCCGCTCACGGGCAACGCACCGCGCGGCGGCAAGAACGGCGTGCTGGCACAGCTCTCCACGGACATGACGGATGAGCGTTTCCCCGGGCTGATCTTCGACGAGGAGGTGTTCGGCGATTTCACGTTCACGACGAAGTTTAGATGCGTGGACGGCAAGGTGGAGCAGATGGCGGGAGTGGCCTTCCGCTTTCAGGACGCGAAGAATTACTACGTCATCCGGGCCAGCGGGCTGGGGAACAACGTGCGCTTCTACAAGTTCGTCAACGGCGACCGCAGCGCGCCCATCGGGCCGGAAATCCCCATCGCGCGCGGCCTGTGGCACGAGCTGACCATCGAGTGCAGGGGCAACCAGATCCGCTGCCTGCTCAATGGCAAGGAGGCCATCCCCACGTTGACGGACAACTCGTTCGCCTTCGGCAAGCTGGGCTTCTGGACGAAGTCGGATTCCGTGAGCCACTTCGCCGACGCGAAGGTCACCTACACCCCGCGCGAGACGCTGGCCAAGGCGCTTGTGCGCGAAATGTTCCAAAAGAAGACCAGCATCTCCGAAGTGGTCATCTACATGGTCAAGGGCACGGGGCAGGAATTGCGCGTCATCGCCAGCCGCGACGAGCAGTTGCTCGGCAGCCCCGGCGGCGAGCTGGAGAAGCACGTCATCGCCAAGAACGTGATGTATTCCGGCACCGACAAGGCGCGTGACCTGTATCTGGTGACGCTGCCGCTGCATGACCGCAACGGCGAGGTGGTAGCCGCCGTGCGTGTGGAGATGAAGCCCTTCCTCGGCCAGACGGAGCAGAACGCCATGCTGCGCGCGATGCCCATCGTCAAGCGCATCGAGCAGCGCTTCAAGGAGGCGAAGGACCTCATCGAATGAGCGTGGGGGCGACCTTCACCGGCAGCACTCCGGAGGAAGTGGCCGCGTTCCTCGCTGACCAGCGGCACCAGCTCAAGCCGTTCCGCCGGGTGGTGGTGGCGCCGGACCGGACGCGTGTTGTGGACGTGAACCGCAACGAAGTCGTCTTCCACGGTGTGACTTACGGACACCCTCTGCTTGAAGCCGTGCTGCGCGGGGCGGGCGCTTCCTTCGACCCGGCCAATTTTCACACCCCGCCCATCGGCCAGCAAACGCGTGAGTTCGGCTGCACAGCCCGGTATCCGTGGGCGCACGACCGCATCTTGTGATGGAGGGACAAGTTCAAAGCTTTTGATTCAGTGAGGGCGCTCCGATCGCTGCGCCCTTTGAAAGTCGAAAGTGAAAGGTTCCCCCGCCTCCCATTTTCTCACCTGCTCGCTTTCTCACTTTCTCATCTTCCACTCCCTCCATCGGGGCATCCCTGAAGAATTCATCAGGGGATTCCCGTATTTTTCCCTTCAGATGGCACAGCGGGCCGCGAACCTGCTTTTCTCGCAGCCATGAAAGCAGCCGTTTTTATCGAGCGCGACGGTGTCTTGAACCAAGTGCAGGTCGCCGGGCGCAACCAGGTCCCCCCGATGTGTCTCGAGGAATTTCGCATCCGCGAGGACGCGTGCGCGACGGTGAAGCGGCTCAAGGCCGCAGGTTATCTCGTTCTCGTCACGACGAATCAGCCCAATGTCGGCCGCGGCCTGCTCCCGCGTCGCGAACTGGACCGGATGCACGAATTGCTCCGCCGCTCCCTGCCGGTTGATGACATCCTGCTCTGCGCGCACGAGGAGAGCGACCGCTGCGACTGCCGCAAGCCCGGCGCGGGGCTTTTCACCGAGGCCGCTTTCCGCTGGCACCTCGACATGGAGCGCAGCTTCGCAATCAGCGACAAGTGGCAGGACGCCTCCGCGGCCTTTGTGGCTGGCTGCAACTCGGTCCTCATCAAGTCTCCTTGGAATGGCTCCGGCCATCATGACTTTCTCGTCAACAACCTCGACGAGGCGTGCCAGAAAGTGCTCCGGTTCAATCATCCCGTTCACCATGTCCACGTCCCGCTCCCACAATTGGCGATGGCCTGAAAACAGCTTTGGTGTGTCATAGTTAGTCCTCTTGCGAAGAGACTGCCGCCGGGCCCGTTTGCCCACGGCAGTCTCCCTTTTTTTTGCCGGTGCCTGGGAGCTGCTGGCGGCTGCAAATCACTTTCTTGCAGCCGCCGGACCCGGAGCCCAAGGGTTGGGGAACCGTGCCGACCGGGCCGCAAGCAAATGAGATGCGCCCGACCGACAAAGGGCTTCGTTGAAAAGAAAACTGGCCCAGCCGGCGCGCGCTGCTACTTTCTGCGCCGCCTGCCGCTTGAAGTGCCGGCCACCAACTCAAACTATGGAAACCACCATCCAATCCTCACCCGTGGACGTGAAAATCCGCGACCTCTGCCAGGCCATCCTCGAACGGCCTGACTTCGGCGACCTGCGCCGCCGCATCGACGCCTTCATGGCGGACGAGAAGGTGAAATACGAATACCAGATGCTCAACGACTCCGGCGCGATTCTTCAGCAGAAGCAGCAAAACGGAATGGAGATTTCGGAGGAGGAGATTGGCCGCTTCGAGGCTCTGCGCGACAGCTTCACGAAGAACCCGGTGGCCACGGAATTCATGGACGCACAGCAGGAGGTATCCCGGATTCAGGACGCGATCCTCAAAAGCGTGCAGAAGACGCTGGAGCTGGGCCGCGTGCCGACGGCGGAAGACATGAATGACGGGGGTTGCTGCAACAACCACGGCTGCGGCTGCTCCTGATTTGGCAGAGAGTTGAAGGGTCGGATGCTGAAAGTTGAGGTGGCGTTTCACTTGCCACTCCCGTTGCTTTGAGTGGAATGGGCTGCGGGCGGAGCCAGCCGTGGCATTTGGGGGGCAATCAAAACCCTTCGCCAAAATCAGAACGCTCCATATCGAATCGTAGAGCTTCGGATTCGATACGTGTGCGTGAGTCTAACAGGCTGCTAGCCCAACCTGATCAATTGGCGCAGGCCGAAAACAGCCCCTCCGTGCGATGCGGAAGGGCGCTTCGTTTCAGGGGTCCAAGTTCAATAAGGAAAGCAAGAGGGCAGGAGGATTGGTGTGCGCGTTCGTCTCCTTGCAAGATTGCCTTTTCCTCGTCCCCATCCGTGTTTCGTCTGTGTTCCATCCGTGGCCAAAGAATCGATCCGGCTTATGGAATCACAGCCTCCTCGTTTGAACCTTGAACTTTGCCCTCCGAACTTTGAAATTCCCGAAGTGAGCCAGCCCTTTCGCGTCGCATTCATCGGCATCGACCATCCACACGGCGCGGCTTGGCGCGAGTCGCTGCTCCACCTCGCGAATGAGGTTGCCATCACGGCCCTCGTGCCGGAGTTCCCCGGCACGCTCGCAAGCCTGGAAGAGCAGCTCGCCGCTGTGCCGCGCTTCAACAGCGTTGCGGAACTGCTTTCCCAAGGCTCGACTCTCTTCGATGGCGCGGTCGTCTGCCTGCCCAACGACCGCACACCCGCTGCGCTGGAGCAGCTCGCCGCCGCTGGCAAGCACGTCCTCACCGAGAAACCCTGCGGCCTGCACGCCGCTGCAGCCCGTCCGGCTTTGGAGAAGGTCCGCGCGGCTGGCGTCGCCTTTCAAACCGGCTACCTCTGGCGCTACGACGAAGGTGCGCAGCGGCTCAAGGCGATGATTGCCGAGGGCCGTTTCGGCAAGCTCATCAGCGTGGAGATGACCTGCGTGACGAGCGATGCGAACCGCCGAGGTCCCGCGCATTTCCTCTTCGACCCGCAGTTGAGTGGGGGTGGCTTTTTCAACTGGCTCGGCTGTCACTACCTCGATTTGCTGACATACGTGACAGGCCAGTCTGTGACAGCCGTGAGCGCACGCACGGGCGTCTTCGGCGAGACCCCGCTGGGCGTCGAGGACGGCGGCTCGGCCATCTTCGACTTGTCCAACGGCGGGCTGGCGACGTTCACCGGCGGCTACTGGCTGCCGCGCTGGGCGGGCGAGTGGCGGTGGGCCTTGCGCGGCAGCGAGCGCTGGGTGCACTGGGATCCTAACCGCGCGGGCACCAGCGGCGTGCTGGAGATTCACGGCCCGCAGCCGCAGTTCCACGCGATGGAGGAAGTCTTTTCCCTGCCGCCAGATGCGACGCCCGGCTACAGCGGCTATCGCAGCCGCGAGTTGATTCGCGACTGGCTGGCCGTCGCGCGCGGCGAGCGCAAGGAGTGTCGCAACACGACCTCCTCCGCCCTCGCCACGCTGGAATTGATGGACGCGATGTATCGCTCCAGCGCAGACGGACAGCGTGTCGCAGTTGCGCAGGCGTAAGGGCTCGCGCGAAGGCCGCGAAGGGGAGACTTCGCTTCCTTCGAGGCCTTGGAGCAACACACCGTTGAACGCCCCGCTTGACCGTCCCACAGGCCCGCGTAGTCTGCGCTCCGAATCGGGGAGCCAACCGGCCGCGAGCGCGGCAAAGGCTGAGAGGGTTGCGCGGGAGCGTGACCGACCCTTTGAACCTGCTCCGGGTAATGCCGGCGAAGGGAAGCGCCCGACGCGAGCTTCTTTTCCCTCACACCCGCAGCCGCCGATCATGTCGCAACTCTGAATTTTGAACCTGAAACCCTGAACTGACAGCCCCATGATCGCCGACCCAAAGACTTCCTTCGAACCGCACAGCAGCGAACAATTGCCCGCCAGCAAAAAAGTTTTCGTGGCCGGCACGATTCACACCGATGTCCGCGTGCCGATGCGCGAGATCGAGGTGTCGCCGACCAAGTCATACACCGGCGCTGTCACGCCAAATGATCCAGTGCGCGTCTATGATTGCTCCGGGCCCTGGGGCGACCCCGCCTTCACCGGCACGTCCGAGCAAGGGCTGCCTGCGTTGCGCCACGACTGGATTCTCCAGCGCGGCGACGTCGAGGAGATTGATGGCCGCGAAGTGAAGCCCATGGACAACGGCTATCTCTCCGGCAAGCACGCCGAGTTCGCGAGCAAGGCGGAGAAGAATCGCCTCGTGGAGTTTCCCGGCCTCACTGCGCAACGCCGCCGTCCTCTCCGCGCCAAGGCGGGCAAAGTCGTCACCCAACTCGCCTACGCCCGCGCCGGCATCATCACGCCGGAGATGGAGTTCATCGCCATTCGCGAGAACCTAGGCCGCGCGCAGATGGCCGACCTAGCGAAGGACAATGTTCGCAACGACCTCAACAAACAGCACGCCGGTTCATCGCAACTCGGCAAGAGCCCTTACACGCCAAGCATTTTCAGTCGTTTCCCGCAACGCATCCCCGCGCAGATCACCCCCGAGTTCGTGCGCGATGAAGTCGCCGCTGGCCGCGCGATCATCCCGAACAACATCAATCACCCCGAGTCCGAACCGATGATCATCGGGCGCAACTTCCTCGTGAAGATCAACGCCAACATCGGCAACAGCGCCGTCGCGTCCAGCATCGAGGAGGAAGTCGAGAAGATGCGCTGGGCCACCAAGTGGGGCGCGGACACCGTCATGGACCTCTCCACCGGCAAGAACATCCACGCCACGCGCTAATGGATTCTCCGCAACTCTCCCGTGCCCATCGGCACTGTGCCTATTTATCAGGCGCTCGAAAAAGTGAACGGCAAAGCCGAGGACCTTACCTGGGAACTTTTCCGCGACACCCTCATCGAACAAGCCGAGCAAGGCGTGGATTACTTCACCATTCACGCCGGCGTGTTGCTGCGCTTCGTGCCGCTCACGGCGAACCGCATGACCGGCATCGTCTCGCGCGGCGGCAGCATCATGGCCAAA
>JACRKB010000128.1 GCA_016235545.1 Verrucomicrobiota bacterium
TCGCATCCTGGGGCTGGAGAAGGTCCCAAGGGTCCGGCTGTTCGCCGGTTAAAGCGGTACGCGAGCTGGGTTCAGAACGTCGTGAGACAGTTCGGTCCTTATCCACTGTGGGCGTAGGAGACTTAAGGGGTTCAAACCCTAGTACGAGAGGACCGGGTTTGACGCACTTCTGGTATGGCAGTTGTCTCTTCAGGGGCATCGCTGCGTAGCCATGTGCGGAAGGGATAAGCACTGAAAGCATCTAAGTGCCAAGCCCATCCCAAGATTATGTCTCCCGGCCGTAAGGCCCTTAAGACCACGGGCAGACCACCCGTTTAATAGGTCAGATATGTAAATGCCGTGAGGCATGCAGTAGACTGATACTAATCGGTCGTGAGGCTTGATTGCTTCAGTATTCAAAGAATAATACATTTGCCATATTTTTTGTTCATTGTGTGTAGTTTTTGAGGAACTCATTCGTTATAGTTCCTCAAATGTTCTTGGTGGCCACAAAGCTATGGTACGACCCGATCCCATTCCGAACTCGGAAGTCAAACTTAGCATTGCCGATGGTAGTGGTTGTATAGCTTCCGCGAGAGTAGGTTGCCGCCAGTCTAGTGCGCCCCACATGTAGATATGTGAATTTAGCCCAACATTTGTTCCTGGGGCGGAGGGCGGATTGGGAGTGTTGATTCTGCAATGATTTTCACTGAGTCAAGAGCCGACCAACCGCCTGCTGGCGGACCCTTTCGCGCAAGAAACAAATGAGGCTTGCGGCGTGAGGGGCGTTTTGGTGCATTGAGCGGCGAACCGGAAGGGAAGCTGTAGGCCGGCTTGCCATGCTGTTCCGTAGAACCCGTTCAGGAGCTTGGCCCCGCGTGAGCCGACCCTATCCCTAGTGGCGTCCGTGGCCGCGAGGCTGCGGTAACGACCCTGCTTACGAGATTGCTCACTTGCGTTTGGACCATGCGGCCCGCTTCCGGTTCCACAATTTAATCCGCTACTTTGGCCGCGTGGAATTTTGCCGAAACCACGACCGGCCTTTTTGTGTTGCCGCAACGACTGGCCTCCGAAATCGGGCCTTGTAAAAACGCCCACAAAAACAGGCTTTCTTACGCAGCCTTGTTTCTTACGAGATAGGGGCGACACTACATCGGCGTGCTCAGCTTGCTTTGGAGGGGCTGATGCGAGGGGGCCCTTGCGGGGGTAGGGTCAGTTTCACACGAACTTCGAAATAGAAAATGGGTCGTAATGTGGAAGAGGCTGTCGGCAATGGGATTGATGCTTAACTCGACTTCCGCTAGTGGACAGCTTATTCGACTAATTTGCGGAGTGAACGCGTGGATATGCTGGGGGGATATCCCGCTGCCTATCCTCAAAAGGGGGTGTAGTGTGAGCGTCACACCGAGCACCACTATGCGTAGCATCCGTAGCATTGCGGCTATGACATCTACGGAGGATGAACAGATTCTCAAGGTCGATACCAAAGGGCGGATCAGGACACAGTAGGCCCGCCGGGAGCAGTTGCTGGAGGAGTTCGAGCGCAGCAGCCTCTCGGTCGCCAAGTTCGCCGCCTTGACGGGCCTCAAATACCAGACCATCGCCGGCTGGGTGCAGCGGCGGCGCAAGGAGCGGGGCGCCGCTGCGCCGGTGGTTGCGCCTGCGCTTGGACAACTGCGCTGGTTGGAAGCGGTGGTGGACTAGGCCACCGGTGCGGAACCCAACGGAGTATGTGCAGTTGCCCGGCGGCGCTCGGCTGGAGGTGAACACGTCTGGGCAGGCGGTGCTGGCGGCGGAACTGTTGCGGGCGCTGGCCCAACCTTCCAGCACCTGATGAGTTTTGCTGGCAGCCTACGGGTGTTTGTGGCGCTGGAGGCCTGCGACATGCGCAAGGGGGCTAACGGCCTGCACGCGCAGGTGACCGAGCGGCTGGGCAAGGACCCCAAGACGGGCGCGTTGTTTGTGTTCACCAACCGGCGGCGCACGCGGCTCAAGATCCTCTGCTGGGACCGCACTGTGCTATGCTCGCCTCCGCTGCGCCTCCCGCGAAAGGGGGGGCAGCGGGCAGGAGAAAGCACATTTGCAGAAAGCAATTTACACCGGCCAACTTGCCTTGTATCTCCGCAGCGCCCGACATTAATCACTAACCACTTCGCAACCCGCGCCGACTACGCCTGATGAGCCCCACATCTTCCCTTACACCGACCGCCGTCGTCTTCGACCTCGGCAAGGTGCTGCTGGAATTCGACTACGGTATCGTGGCGCGGCGGCTGGCGGCGCACAGCGGGCGGGACGCGGAGCAGATTCGCGGGCTGCTGGACCAGTCGTCGTTGCTGTTCCGCTTCGAGAGCGGCGGGATGACGAACGACGAGTTTTTCCGCGAGGTCTCCGCGGTGAGCGGCTACACGGGTGGCTTCGATGAGTTTGCGGACATCTTCGGCGACATCTTCACGGCGATTCACTCGATGATCGAGCTGCACGCGCAGCTCCACGCGCGCGGCGTGCCGACGTTCATCTTCTCGAACACGAACGACCTCGCGGTGCGCCATATCCGCGTGAACTTCCCGTTCTTCTCCGGCTTCACGGATTACATCTACTCGCACGAGGCGGGCATGATGAAGCCGGACCACCGGATTTATGAAATCGTCGAGCACCGCACAGGCCGCACGGGTGCGATGCTGCTCTACATTGACGACCGGCTGGAGAACGTGGAAGCGGGAGCGTCGCGAGGCTGGCGCGTGGTGCATCACCAGACGCCGGAGCAGACCATCGCGGCGGTGCGTGCGATGGGTTTGCTGTGAAGAAGCCGACGCACGAAGTTCGCGCAACTTGAGCGGCGGCATGGTGTTTGTCTGTCCACGCAGCCATGAACGAGCCACTTGACTCCCGCCCGCAACGAACGGTCAACCGCCTGCGGCTTCTGGTTTTGATCCCCGCCGCGCTCGCGGGCGTCGGGGTTGTGTTTCTGGCCGTTCAACTCGCGCAGCACTTCCGTGCAATGAAGGAACCACCGGCGCGGGATTATCCGCCGAACCCGGCAACGATGCCGGGTGTTCCCGGGCGACCAACCGCTCCGTTGTCGGTGCGTCTGACTGCCCCCGTTCGAAGTGCCGCCGCACAGGCGAAGTCCCGCGCCGATGCCGTCGCTCCCGTGCCGGGCAGCGCAGCACCGCCACTCGGTGCGCGGGTCGTTGCAGCCGATTCACCACCGGGGCTGATCCCTCCCGCCCGAGGTGCGCTCGCGGTGATTGGGCTGCCAGCACGCGACATCGTGGGGCGCGTGTTCCTGCGCGGAGCACCTCCCGCCGAGAAGGCGATTCCGATGGATCCATCGTGTGGCAAACTGCATGCGGGCAACGCCCAGCCATTCACGCGGCTCTACGTTGTCGGCACAAACGGTAGCTTGGCGGATGTGTTCATTGTGTTGAAGGACTTCCCCGCCGGGCTTCAGGAAGTGCCGGGCAACCCCGTCGAAATCCGCCAGCGCGGCTGCGAATATCTGCCTTACGTGAGCGCTGTGCGCGTCGGTCAAATCATTCGCGTGTTCAACGACGATCCGTTGATGCACAACGTCCATCCCACACCAATCGTTGTTGGCAACCGGGAGGGGAATCGTGCGCAAATGGCGGGGGGCGCGCCGCTGGACTTCAGCTTCCCCAAGCCCGAGTTCTTCCTCCGCTTCAGGTGCGACGTGCATCCGTGGATGTTCGCCTACGTTAGCGTGGTGGAGCATCCGTTCTTCGCCGTGAGCGCGGCTGACGGGCATTTCGCCCTGCCCGAGCCGCCTGCTGGGGAATACACGTTGAAGTTCATCCATCGCAAAGCGGGCGAGAAGCTCGTGCCGGTGAGCGTGCGGCCCGGCAAGCGCACCGTGGTAGCCGTCACGCTCGATCTCGCCGACCCGTTCAAGCACGAGGCGGTGGTGACAATGGAGTGACCGCTCAGAGGACGGCGGTCACAGACCGCCGCTACAGAACGGCTGCATGTCGCCGGCACAAAGAAAAACTCCGGCCCGCATTGGCGGACCGGAGTTACGTGAAGGTGAGTTGCGGGACCGTGCTTACTTCGCGCCCTGATCAATCCACGCGCGGATGAGGCCGATCTGCTCGCTGGTCAGCGGCTTGCCCTTGCCTTCGGGCGGCATGGCGTCGTCTTCTACGAGACGGGCGACGGCCTTGACGAGTGAGCTGTCGGCGCTCTTGCCGGGCGTGATGGACTTGCCATTCTCGCTGGCCTTCAGCGCGTTGGCGAGTGTGTCGAGGCGCAGCTTGCCTTTCTGCTTCTTCTCGCCGTGGCACTCGAAGCAGGACTTCTCAAAGATGGGCTTGATGTCCTTGTCAAACGTGAGGCCGGTCTTTTTGGAGGCCGGGGGGAGTTCATTCTTGGCGGCGGCCGTGGCGGTGATGGCGAGCGCAAGGCCCGTGCAAAGACTGAGTGCGATAGTGAATTGTTTCATAATTTGTGTGCAGTTGGCGGCGGGTGTCTAGCCGGAGGGAGGACAGTTTGCACGCGAAAAATCTCGCAGTGAGCACGCTCAGTTTGGAGAGAGCAGCGCCGTCCGCACCGACTTCAGCAGCGTCGCCACGGGAAACGGCTTGGAGACGCACAGGTCGGGGTGAAACTCGTTCTCGCCCTGCATCAGGTCGGAGGCCATGCCGCTGAGGAGGATTGTCTTGAGTCCCTGAATTTCTGACTTCCCGCGCGCGAGCAGTTGCAGTCCGTTCAAGCCGGGCATCTTGAAGTCAGCGAGGAGCATGTCGGGCTTCACGGGCGAATTGGCCAAGGCCTCCGCCGCCATCTGCGAGTCATGAAAAACACGGGTGCGGTAGCCTTCCAGTTGAAGCAGTTCGGCCACGATGTCGGCTGACACAGGCTCGTCATCCACGACGAAAATCATTGGCGCTCCGTGCGCGGCAGCGAGAGGGGAATCGGTGGCGGCGCTCATGCGTTTGCAAATCTACAGTGGCAACCGTAGAGGAAGTTCCATGCCAGCCGCGGGTTTGCGAAGAGCACGCGGCCGACGGGCAGGTTTTGCTTTCCATCATCTTGTTCGGCAGATACAACCACGCCCGAATGCACGCGCGACCGGGACCGCTCCCAGCGGAGCAGGCGCCCGATGTCGCGGCATAGCTGTCGAACCATCACATGAAAATCGGCATCATCGGACTGGGCTACGTCGGCCTCCCTCTCTCCTTGCAATTCGCGCGCTCCGGCGTGGATGTCACCGGCTTGGATGTGGACGAACGGAAGATCGTCGCGCTCACGGCGGGCAAGAGCTACATTGAGCACATCCCGGCGGCGGCGATTCAGGAGCAGGTGAGCGCCGGCCGCTTCCGCGCGACGACGGACTTCTCCGCCATCAAGAAGCTCGACGCCGTCATCATCTGCGTTCCCACCCCGCTCAACAAGAACCGCGAGCCGGACATCAGCTACATCATCAAGTCTGGCGAGGCGATCCTGCCGCACGTCCACAAGGGCTTGCTCGTCGTCCTGGAATCCACCACCTACCCCGGCACGACCGATGAGGATCTCCGCGCCGTGCTCGAACGCAGCGGCCTGAAGGCCGGCGTGGACTTCAACCTCGCCTTCTCTCCCGAGCGCGAAGACCCCGGCAACCCGAACAGCATCGTCGCGCAGATTCCCAAAGTGGTCGGTGGCCTGACGCCGGCGTGCTTGAAACGGGCCATTGAGGTCTATGGCAAGGCCATCAAGACAATCGTGCCCGTCAGCTCCTGCCGCGCGGCGGAGGCGACGAAGCTGCTCGAGAACATTTTCCGGGGCGTGAACATCGCGCTGGTCAACGAGCTGAAGCAGGTTTACGCCGCGATGGGCATCGATGTTTGGGAGGTCATCAACGCGGCGAAGACCAAGCCGTTCGGCTACATGGCCTTCTACCCCGGCCCCGGTCTCGGCGGGCATTGCATCCCGATTGACCCGTTCTACCTGACGTGGAAGGCGCGCGAGTATGGGCAAAACACGAAGTTCATCGAACTGGCCGGCGAGGTGAACACCGCCATGCCGATGTATGTCGTCCACCGCACGCAGGAGGCCCTCAACGCGAAGAAGAAATCCATCAACGGCAGCAAGATTCTCATCATGGGCCTGGCCTACAAGGCCAACGTGGACGACGACCGCGAGTCTCCCAGCTACACGTTGCTCGACCTGTTCAAGGCGCGCGGCGCGAAGATGTCCTACTACGACCCCCACGTCCCCGTCGTCCGCCCAAGCCGCGAGCACGGCCACTGGGCCGGCACGAAGTCCGTGCCGTGGACCAAGAAGAGCATCAGCAGCTACGACGCGGTGGTGATTTCCACGAACCACAAGAAGGCCAGCAACCAGGAACTCGCAGACTGGGCGCAAGTCATCGTGGACACCCGCAACGCGATGGCGGATGTGAAGGTCGCGGCCGGGAAGGTCTGGAAGTCTTGAGGCCCTTGCGCATTACGTGTTATCGACTGCCTCGATTGCGTAACGAGTAATGCGTAATCCGTAACCCGCCATGTCCGCCTACGAAACCCTCCGCGCCGACCTGAAGAAATCCCCCCGCACCTGGCTCGTCACCGGGGCCGCCGGCTTCATCGGCTCCAACCTCGTCGAGCATCTGCTCAAGCTCGACCAGCGCGTCGTGGGCCTCGACAACTTCGCCACCGGGCACCGCAAGAACCTCAACCAGCTCAAGGACCTCGTCACCGCCAGCCAGTGGGAGCGCTTCCGCTTCCTCGATGCCGACCTGCGCGTCGGCCACCTCTGCCACGAGGCGTGCGCCGGCGTGGATTACGTGCTGCACCAGGGCGCGCTGGGCTCCGTGCCGCGCTCCGTCGCCGACCCCGTGACCAGCAACGAGGCCAACGTCCTCGGCTTCTTGAACATCATGCTCGCCGCGCGCGACGCGCAGGTGAAGCGCCTCGTCTATGCCTCCAGCAGCAGCGTCTATGGCGACCACCCGGACCTGCCCAAGGTCGAGGACAAGGTCGGCAACGTCCTCTCGCCCTACGCCGCGACCAAAAAGTTCAACGAGATTTACGCCGACGTCTTCGCGCGCACCTACGGCTTCAAGGCCATCGGCCTGCGCTACTTCAACGTCTTCGGCCCGCGTCAGGACCCCGACGGAGCCTACGCGGCCGTCATGCCCAAGTGGGTCGCCTCGCTGCTGAAGAAGGAACCCGTCTTCATCAACGGCGACGGCGAGACCAGCCGCGACTTCTGCTTCGTGGAAAATGTCGTGCAGGCAAATCTCCTCGCCGCCACCACGCAGAACGACGACGCGTTGAACCAAGCCTACAACATCGCCGTGGGAGACCGCACCACGCTCAACGACCTCTACCGCGCCATCCACGACGGCCTGCGCCGGCGCAACCCGTCGCTGCCCGAGCAGAAGCCCACCTACCGTGAGTTCCGCGTGGGCGACGTTCGCCACTCGCTCGCGAACGTGGACAAGGCCCGCCGCCTCCTCGGCTACGCGCCCACGCACACGATGCCGCAGGGCCTCGAACTCGCGCTGGACTGGTATGTGGCGAATGTGCGGTGACCGGCGGAACGCGCCCCGATGCCAAGTTCGATGAACGCCGCGTCGCAGCTCCAGCAGCCAGTGCTCCGCCGGACAGGAGGGCTGAAAGCCCGCCATTCGCCAGCCTGGGGTGAAGCCCCAGGTTCAGAGTTTCCAAAAGTTCGGAGCGCTGAAAGCGCGGAACTTGATTCTGCAAATGCAACCGTTTGTGCCGGGCTTGCAGCCCTTGGCCCGCTGGCTGTCCGGGACCTGGGGCTTCGCTCACTGCGTTCGCTCCACCCCAGGCTGGCGAATTGCGGGCTTTTAGCCCTTGTCTTGCGCACGAACGCCCCTCTCATTGGCACCCGGCTTCAGCCGGGTGATGGCACGGGAGATGGCAGCGGAAACCGTTTCGACGGTTTTCGCCACGCTGGCACACGCCGCAACGGGAAGCCGTTGAAACGGCTTCCTCCGTTGCTCCGCCCGGCCACCGGGCTGAAGCCCGGTGCTAATGAGAGGAGCGCCAGACTTGAATCTCCTTCCGCTTCGTTCAGCCTTCTGCCCGCATGACCGCCCCTGAACCGCACGTCAACGAACTCGCCGATTACGAGCGCGTCATCCGGCCCAAGAAGGGCCTCGTGGCCGTGGACTTCGACGAGCTGTGGCGCTACCGCGAGCTGTTCTGGTTCCTGGCCTGGCGCGACATCCTCGTGCGCTACAAGCAGGCCGCGCTCGGCGTCGCGTGGGCGGTGCTCAAGCCATTCCTTACGATGGTCGTGTTCACGATCGTCTTCGGAAAGCTCGCGGGCTTCTCTGAGAAGAAGGGGATGAACTTCGAGACCTACGCCGTGCTGACGCTGGCCGGGCTGCTCCCGTGGCAGTTCTTCGCCAATGCGATGGGCGAGAGCAGCAACTCGCTCGTCGGCTCCTCGAACATGATTTCCAAAATCTATTTCCCGCGCCTCATCATCCCGGCCAGCGCGGTCATCAGCGGCGCGGTGGACTTCGCCATCGGGCTGGTCATCCTGTTCGGCGTGATGTTGTGGGCGGGCGTGAGCTGGCAACTGCACTTGCTCCTGCTGCCGGTGTTCTTCCTCGTCGCCTTCGCCGCCGCGTTTGCCATCGGCCTGTGGCTCTCGGCGCTGAACGTGAAGTATCGCGACGTGAAATACATCGTGCCGTTCATCGTGCAGATGGGCCTCTACGCCAGCCCGGTGGCGTTTCCGTCCAGCCTCGTGCGGGAGAAGTTCGGCGACACGGTGTTCTTTCTCTTCAGCCTGAACCCGATGGTTGGGGTGATTGACGGCTTCCGTTGGTGTGTGCTGGGCGGGGCGTTTGAGCCGTATTGGCCGGGCTTCGGCGTGAGCATCGGGGTCATCGCCGCGCTGCTGGTCAGCGGCGCGCTCTACTTCCGCCGCGCGGAGAAGACGTTTGCGGATGTGATTTAACCACGAATGGACACGAATGGACACGAATGGGGCGTCGGCGTGCTGCGTGTTGCGTGTTGCGTGACTACGGCAGGACGCGCTCAAAGTCATTCACGGAACACGAAACACGCAGCACCTCACCGTTCTCCTCAATTCGGCTGGTTTCCCATTCGTGTTCCTTCGTGTCCATTCGTGGTTGCCGCCTGACCCATGTCCAAGCCCATCATCAGCGTCCGCAGCATCTCCAAGCAGTATCGGCTCGGCATGGCCAAGTCGCAGGACACTCTGCGCGACCAGCTTTCGCACTGGGCCAAAAGCCTCGGCAAACCGCACGAGGCCGCCAATGAGTCCTTCTGGGCGCTGCGCGATGTCTCCTTCGATGTCCAGCCCGGCGAGGTCATCGGCATCATCGGGCGCAACGGCGCGGGCAAGTCCACGCTGCTCAAAGTCCTCAGCCAGATCACCGAGCCGACAGAGGGCGAGATTTACCTGCGCGGACGGCTCGCGTCGCTGCTGGAGGTCGGCACCGGCTTTCATCAGGAACTCACGGGCCGCGAGAACATCTTCCTCAACGGCGTCATCCTCGGCATGACCAAGGCGGAAGTGCGCGCGAAGTTCGACGAGATCGTCGAGTTCGCCGAGGTTGGCAAATTCCTCGACACCCCGGTGAAGCGCTATTCCTCGGGGATGTATGTGCGCCTCGCCTTCGCTGTCGCCGCCCATCTGGAGCCGGAGATTCTCGTGGTGGACGAGGTGCTCGCGGTGGGCGACGCCGCGTTCCAGAACAAGTGCCTGGGCAAGATGCAGGATGTGGCCAAGAATTGCGGGCGCACCGTGCTCTTCGTCAGCCACAACATGGCCGCCGTGCAGGCGCTCTGCGGGCGCATCATCCACATGGCTGGCGGCAAGCTCATCGGCGACGGCAGCCCGGAAACGCAGATCAACGCCTACCTCGGCGAGATCAAGAAGCCGCGCACCGACACCGCCGTGCCGTTGGGAAAAATCATCGAGTGCCGCCAGCTGGAGTTCAACCCGAACCCTGTCGTCAGCGGGCAGCCGTTGGAGTTCACACTCGAACTTGGCACCAAGCAGCGCACCCAGCTCATCGCCGTGGCCATCCTGATTTACAGCGCCTTCGGCCAGCGCGTGGCCATCCTCGACCTCCGCACGACCGCCGGCCAGTTTCCCATCGAGCCGGGCCAGCCATTCCGCTGCACGGGCCGCATCAAGAACTTTCCCCTTGTCGAAGGCGACTACCGCGTGGGCCTCTACATGCAATGCTCCGAGTATGACGGTGACTATCACGACCTTGCCTCGCTGACCGTGAGCGCCGCGACGAAGGAAGGCGAACTCGCCCCCTACGCCGCGCACTTCCGCGGGCTGGTGGAGCTGGATTGCGAATTGAAGTTCTGACCCGGAACTCCGAAGTGGCTGGCAGCCGACTGGCAGGAGCGCGGCTCCGCCGACTGTGTGAAATGTTCACGCACCCTTCTGACTTCGGCAAAGCAACGAAGTTGCGACTGAAAGTAGCCCACGGCGAGAGCCGTGGGTTTCACGGACGGAGGCGGCGAGCCGCGGCGCGGCGGCAGAACGGGCGAGCGGACTTGGTGGCAGGCCGAACTTTCTGCCGCACCGTCGGGGCTTGCGATGGTTGCCTGCGCGCACCCACGGCTGACGCCGTGGGCTACTCTCTTTCGCAACTCCGTTGCTGCAACCAGCACTTCCGGTGCGGCGGCGGAGTTTTCACACAGTCTGTGGATTCCTCAGAAACGTGCGCTAGCCAGCGAAATGGAAATTCAAGCCCACTTCTCGTGCCGGAGCTTTCTGCCGCGTGGCACCGCGCTCCGCGCACGGTCAGTGGCCGCTACCATCCTCACCCTCCCAGCTCAAATCCCGGTATCGTCCCGCTGCCGGAGCTGGAGCCAAACGCGTTCACATCCGCGCCGAGGCGACGAAGGAACTGCACGTAAAGATTCGAGAGCGGCGGGTTCTTCTTCGGGTCGAACGCAAGGTGCTGGCCGTGCCGGAAGCCGCCGCCGGCCACAACGATGGGCATGTTTTTGTTGTCGTGGCTGCTGGCGTTGCCCAGGTTGCTGCCGAAGAGGACGATGGTGCGGTCGAGCAGAGTGCCACCCTGTTCGAGCGTGCCCTTGAGCTTGGCGAGCAGCTCTCCGAAGAGCTTCATCTGCTGGAGCTCCACGAGCTTTAACTCCGCAAGCTTGAGCGGATCCTGCCCGTGGTGCGAGAGATTGTGCCAGTCCTGCGTGACGCCAGCGATGACGGGCACGGCGTTGAGGCCGTTCAGCGCGAAGGTGATGAAACGCGTCGAGTCCGTCTGGAGCGCGAGGTGCATCAGGTCAATCATCAGCCGCACGCGCGCGGGCACCTCGACGGAGCTGGCGATGTCCACCGGCGGCTTGGCGTCCACCTTCGGCTTGGGGCGCCGCGCCCAGTCCTGCGCCTTGACCATGCGCACCTCGACCTCGCGGACGGAGGTGAAATACTCGTCGAGCTTCTCGCGGTCGGGCTTGCCGAGGCCGCGTTGGAAATCCTTCGCCTCATCGAGCACCGTGTCCATGATGCTCTGGCCCTGCTTGAGCCGCTGCACCTGGGCGTTCACCTCGTTGACCGTGCCGTTCACGAACATATTGCGAAAGACGCGCGATGGCCGCTCATCCGCTGGAATTGGCACGCCGCTGCGCGTGAAGGACAAGCCCCGGCTCGACGACGACGCGAGCGTGAGCGAGCCGAACCGCGTGTCCGGCACGAGCTTCTCGATGGCGAACTGGTCGAGCGAGATGGTGTTCTTGAAATTGTCCGCGCGCGGGTGCGGGGCTGACGTGAGGTAGCACAGCTCGGCGGGATGCCCGCCATCCACCTCGGGATGCGAGAGGCCGGAGAAAACGGTGAAGTCGCGGCGAAATTCCGCGAGCGGTTCCAGATAAGGTGTCAGCGCGTAGTCCTTTCCCGCCGCCGAGGGAAACAAGTTCGGCGTGTGCAGCCCCAGCGTGGTGTTGATGCAAATCAGGCGGCGCGGCGGGGCGGCAGCCTGCGCGCGCAACGGCGTCATGGCCTCGAGCAACGGCAGCGCGAGCGTGACGCCGGCGCCGCGCAGGAAAGTGCGGCGGGAGAATGTGGCTTGGCGGTTGGTGTTCATGACAGGCTCAGGCGACCAGCGGACAATCAGACGCGGAGACGGGGAGCGGTTAGTCATGCGCATTCGCGTGCGGCGGCTGCGGGCCGAAGGAACTCGCAAGCTACTTGCCCATGCCCGCCCGCGGGAGGAAGTCATGTCCAAACATGGCGGGCGCATCTTGACACTGCCCCCGGAGCGCCGGTCTCCGACCCGGCGGGTGGTGCAAAGCACCCGGAAACGCGCCGGATCGGAGATCGGCGCACCGCAATGCCAGTCAAGTCGGGGGCAGTGTCAAGATGCGCCCAAACATGGCTGGACGCGAGATTTCAACTTGGTCCGACGAGCGGACTGCGGGTAGGCTCCCTGCGCTCGTGGCTTCGACATTGGACAATCTCCCGCCGCACCGACATCGCGTCTATGGTCTGACTGTCGCGACATGGATTCCCTTTCCCGAATTGGAACCCGCGCCCGCCGACGCACCGGTGGACGCCGTCTTCCGCCTCGGCGAGGTGCCGACGGAACTGGCATCACCTCAGTTCTCGGGGGCGTGCTTCCAAACCGCGCCGGACAGCCTCTTGATGTGGGTGACAGAAGGTGCGCACTACCTGGTCAGGGCTGGGCGGGAAATCATCGTCCAACCCAAGCCTGGTGCTCCTCTGGATGCGGTGCGTGTTCTGTTGCTCTGCTGGCCTATGGGTGCGCTTTTGCTGCAACGAAGACTGCTGCCCCTCCACGCCAGTGTAATAGCCGCGCCGCGTGGGGCGGTTGCGTTCTTGGGAGCGTCCCGGGCCGGCAAGTCCACGCTCGCGGCTCATTTTCGAAAGGCCGGCTTTCGGGTGCTCTCCGACGACATCGCCGTGGTTCACTTTGCTCCCGATGGCCGGCCTTGGATTGCACCCGGGTATCCCCAATTCAAGTTATGGCCTGAGGTGGCAGAAAAACTCGGGGAGGACGCCAGACGAATGCCGAATCTCTGGCCGAGCCAGCCCAAACGGTCGCTTTCGTTTCGGAGCGAGTTTCACTCCACAAGCCTCCCAATCGCCCGGCTCTACGTCCTGGAACCCGTGGCTACAGATGAAGTTCAGTTGAGCCGGCTAGCTCCTTTCGAGAGCATCCGTTGCCTGGCCGAGCACACGTATCGCGCTCAATTTGTCCCGGGGTTGGGCTTGCAGAGCAGCCATTTCCAGTCCATCGCACGCTTAGCGGACGCAGTGCCCCTCACACGCGTCAGGCGTCCTGCACAAGGATTCCAACCGGAGAAGCTCACTTCAGTGCTGGCAGCAGACTTTGGGATGCCCTGAAAGTCTGAGGTAAGTTCAATCTTTCACTGCTCTTGGCCTTGTGTTTTAGTGTGCCCAGTCAGCTCAATCTGGGGCCAAGGCAGCCATGCCCTGCTCCAAGCCAGCAAAACCATGCCACAGACGTTTTTGAACTTGGACTCGCGGGTCGCCCGGTCGACGGACTTGATCAGCAGTTCGGTGAGCGGCCAGACAGCCTTGATGAGCATCGCCAACGGGGCTTACTACGGGCTGGACCCAGTGGGCAGCCGCATTTGGGAACTGATTGCAGAGCGTCGTCGGGTCGGGGCGATCTGCGAACAACTACTTGCAGAATTCGCCGTTGACCGGGCCAAGTGCGAAACTCAGGTGCTTGCATTCCTCCACCGACTGGCCAATGACGGGCTTCTGAGTGTGAGCCATGAGCAGCCGCGTGCTTAAGCTTGGGCGATGCAACTGGAGCGACCAAGCGCTGCTGATGGAGGCGGTGGCTTGGCTCTGCGGTGCCCGGCTCCTGCTCCTGCTCCTGCCATTTCGCTGGCTGGCCCCAAGGCTGGGCCAGGCGATGAGCGAAAGTCCGGCCCAGATAACCGAGCCTGAGCGCAAACTCGCCCTGCGGGTTTCATGGGCCGTCCAAGCAGTCGCCAGGAATCTCCCCCTCGGTTTTGTGTGTCTGCCCCAGGCGATCGCGGCCAAGTGGATGCTACAGCGGCGGCAACTCGCCACCACGCTCTACCTCGGAGTGGGCCGACCGGAGGATGCGGCACTCACCGCTCACGCTTGGTTGCGTGCCGGGGACAACATTCTCACCGGACGGGAAGCGAGCCTCCAGCACACAACCATCGCGTGGTTCGGCGACAAGTGATGCCATTGTTCACAAATGCGGTTGGCGGACGGGGGTAGCTGGTGGCGATTCAACCCTTCCCCGCCTCCACAAATAGATAAAAAATGCTTGCGCCAGCCATCGAAATCCAAGACAACGGAGACCGGTTTTTGAATCAACTAATCAATTTATGAAAAACGACACCGAAACGCAGGACTCACAGCTCGAAAAGAAACAGTGGAACGAGCCGACCGTCACCGAACTTTCCATCAACTTTGACACCCTTATCGGCTTAAACGCAGCCGTTGACGGTCTTAACACCAACACCTGAAGTTCAGGTCGAAAAGCTTCTTCCCGCCACGCTTGGGCTTTTCCAAGCGTGGCGTTTTCTTTGAGTTGCGAAGCAATGCGCCGCAGAAAATCCTGCTCCCAAATCATCTCGACCAAGGCAAGGGCCGTTCAATTTCGGGGCTGTCAAAGCGAAGGAGAAACATCCCCACCATCGTCCCGCGGGTGATCAGAGTCACGCACTCCATCGTGTTTTGCGCATTGATTCCGTATTGGAGTGAGTCAAGCACCCGCCGCAGGTGAGGCACGTCAACTGCCTCGTTCGCCAACGCAGAGCGTTCCATCCGCTCAAAAACCTCCCGTAACTCGTGAGCGGAAGCTCGAATCCGATAGCCGATATCCATCGCCTGCTTGCCGCGCTTGGGATTGAGGCGAACGGCGTCCGGGAGCAATCCATCCATCGCGCGCCTGAGCAACCATCGGGTTTGACCCCGGTGATAGAATTGGCTGTTGGGCACCCGCAGACAAAACTCAATCAACTCGGGGTCCATTGTCGGATCGCGCACGTCCAGGCCATAGGCGGCACCCAGTTCGGCCCAGCCACAGCCCACCGGGTTCTCCGCCAAGTTCATGACCGCCAGGCGTTCTTGATGCGGGTCCGAGAAGGAGAAGCTGGGGTTGTGTCCCGTGTCCTGCATCCGCTCGCGCAGATTCAATCCACGGGCAAACTCAGTCCGAATCGCCGAGTAGTTCAACCACGGTTCCTGCCAGTTCCCTTTTCGTTGCCGCCAACTCTCTCTGAGCGGTAGCAGGGCCGGCCGCAGCAGATGCCGACGGAAGACCATCGCGGCGGTGGGCTGCAGCTTTCTGGCGCGACCCCACAGGCCCCGCCAGCGCCCGTGCAGCAGGTCGGGCCACAAGCTCTCTGGCCAGCCAGTCCAGGAAACGCCGCCGTTGCCGAACTGGCCCGTCAACAAAACACCGATCCCCCGTGCCCTCGCTTGTTCGAGCATGTCCACGATCCAAAAATGATTCACCGCCCCGTGCCCGGGTTCATCGCAAATCTCCAAAACTCGTGCGAAGCCCGCCAGCGGAGAAATGCGCTCACCTCGGACATACTGCACATCCAGATTTCCGAAGTGAGCGCGGTTGGCCTCCACCAACGGCTGCTCGTCGAAGAACAAGCCGGGCAGCTCAAACTCGATCTTGTGTAGCGGCACTGAGCAAAACGCCGCCAGTCGGCGTCCCTCGGCACGAAGCTCCCGTGCCGCCAGGGCGCAAACCGAACCGGAATCAAGCCCTCCGCTCAACGTGCCGCCCACCGCCCGCCCGCCGCGCATCCGCACCCGCACGGCGCGCGTGAACTGTTCCCGGAACGCCTCGACGTATTCATCGTCGGACTTGAGCTCCAATGGAGCCAAAGTCTCGGGAAACCAATACCGCCGCTTCCTCATCTGGCCGCCCGCGCAAATGGTGAGGGTGTGTCCCGGTTCCAGTCGCACGATGCCTTCATACCCGCACAAATTGCCCCGGCCACTCCACGCTGTCAGCACTTGCGCAACGCGCAAGAGGTTTGGACGGCGCGGCATTTCTGGCACGGCCAGCAGGGCCTTGACACAGGAGGCGAACGCAAACCACCGCGGATTCGCGTGATAATAGAGGGAACTCACTCCGCACGGGCATTGGGCCAGGAACAAGCGGCGCTCGCGGGACTCCCAGATGGCGAACGCGAAATCACCGCGGAGGTGGAGCACGCAATCCTCACCCCACTTCTGGAAGGCTCGCAGAATCAGCTCACCATCCCGCACGGCGGTGTGATTGTTCCCAGCAAGTGCGAGCTGGGTGGCCAGTTCCTCCCGGTTGTCCAAGCGAGCGGCCGCCGTGATGATCAGCCCGCCGTCTGAATCACGCAGGGGCAGCTGCTCCTGCAAACTTTCATGCGTGGCGTGCCGCAATAAATGCCCAAGCCCCACGTTGCCATCGTGCCAGAGGCCGGCACCGTCCGGCCCCCAGTAGGCCATCGCCCCGCGCATCCCTTCGAGGGCGCTGCGATCCACGGGCCTTCCATCCAGGGAGAAATAGCCGTAAATGCCACTCATACGATTCGTTTCAACGAAAGGGTCGGCGGCGGTCCTTGGACTCGATACCTGCCTGATCAAACCACCGCGCGCGCTTTGTCATAGAGTGCAGCATAGCTAAGGACTACGGCGACAAGTTTATGGGGTAGAGCCGCGGGAATTGGAGTTGATCGTCGGCGAAAGCTGAGGTTCAAGCTGTCGGGCAAATTCCTCGGCAATCACGCGATTCACCCAAGGCCGCAGATGCCCGCCTGAATGCGGATTGTGCAGGGGCAGCTCCGGAATCGAGGCGCGCGTGGACTCGACTGCTGGCCACCAGTCTGCGAACGCCACAGAATTGCTGGCCGCCCACGACTTGAGCCAGTCATACGAATGCGAGGGCGCGGCGGCCCAACCGACCACCAGAGTTGTGTTCGTGGCACGGCACTGCACCTTTAACCGTTCGAATACGCTCCGCTGCTGCTCTGCCACGGAAGGGCCGGAGCGCACACCGGCAGGCACCGAGGACGTGGGCGGTCGTTTCACCGCCACTCGGAGACGCTTGCCAATCTCCGTCTCTGCCGCCCAGCGCGCGAGCGGCAACGTCGCGCCCCAGCGCGGGCTGCCATCCACCAGATGCCGGTGTCGGTCGCCGCGCAGGAACATGGCGTCATCGCTTCCGTCGTTCTCCGCACCGAGATAGAGCACCACGTCGGGCCGGCCCAGCTTCTCGATGAAGCGGCGCAGGATGAGCAGCGACTGCTCGCCGCCGTTCGCGGCTAGGCCGAGGTTGATCACCGCCACGCGTCTCTCGTAACGGCCAGCGGCGTCGCGGTTCAGCAAGAGATCGAGTTGAAAGGGATATACCGCGTCCGCCGGCAGGCCCGTGCCCTGCGTGTAGGAATCTCCGAGCGCGAACAGGCGGGCGCGGTAGCCAGAGAAATCCTCCTGAAAGTTGACTGTGCCCAACCGGTTGACACGCAGCTCCTGCTGGTGGTCGGTGGTCCGCAGTGCATGAACGCCCGGCTTTGCGCGGACGCCCAGTTCGGCATCGAACTCGTAGGCCCTCGGAAAGCCGACCAAGTGCATGGGCGCAAACAGCCGCAGCGCTACTTCGCCGGCCACGAGCATCAGCCCACAAGTAGCCGTCGCCAATGCCAGCCGCGCGAGTGGGCGATGTGAGCGAGCTGGATAGTTGATGTGGGTCGGAGTCATCGTCAGACGCTAGCCGCGGCGCATGCGCCGGCGCAACCACAGCAGCGGCGCGGCCGGGTAGTAGAGCGCGAACAACCGGTCCGGCAACCGCAGCATCTTCCAGTTGGCTGGCGACATGAGGCGAGGCCGCAGCACGGCGGCCTTTGCAGACCAGTCGCCACGCAACCGCAGTTGATAGCGGGTCTGCCGCAGCAGTTCCCGCAGGCCCGGCTGGTCCGCCTCAGCCCGGTTCATGCGCCGCAGTGCAGAGTTGACGAGCCAGCTCACCCGTGACGCATGCACCGTTGGCACGTTCACCCGTTCCGGCACCGTGACGCCAAACAGCACTTCCACCAGCCGCGCACCTTGCCAGACGGACGCTTCCACGCCGGACGCCCGAGCCATCCTCATCACTTGCGGCCAGTCAACCCCGCCGTGGACCAGCAGCCGTGCCAAGTCCACAAGCCAGAACAGGCGGAACCATTCGTGGCCCGCACCGTGGACGAACAGGTAGAGCGCCTCCGTCTCCGCCGGCAGCCGCGCCAGTTCGACGCCGCCGAGCGCTTCCCGTGTGCCCGACTTCAGCCACTCATTGAAAGCCTGACGCCCCAGTCCCTCCAGCCGCCACTCGACCTCGATGCGCACGCCGGTCGCGTCGTTGAAATACTCGAACTCGTGCTTGAGCCGCTGGTATTCGCGGCGCTGCCGGGGCGTCAGTTCGAAGTCTGGCTGTGAACGGCGGCAGCCGGCGGCGAGCAGAGCCTTGTCGGCGTCGCCGAGGCGGGCGGGTGCGATGAGCAAATCCAAGTCGCCTGCGTGCCGCACACCGACGCCCCCATAGAGCGCTTGCGCCAGCAGCGGACCCTTCACGCTGAGGAAAGGAATGCCCGCGTTCGCGAACAGCCGGGCGATGCGCACCAGCTCCGCAGACCGCACCAGCGCGAGCCGCGCCGTGCGCCGGGCAGTTTCCGTGAGTTGCTCCTGCACAGCCGCAGGCAGCGCCGCGCGCACGTCTCCGGCGAGGTGATGATGCAGATACGCCCCCACGCGATGCCTCGCGACGACGGCACCAAACGCGGTGGCATCAAGTCCGGCTGGCCAGTGAAAGTCCTCCGCCCCCGCTGTGCCAAGCGCCAAGCGCAGCAGTTGCACCAGCGCCTTCAACTCCGGCGGCCACGCGGCCACGCGAGGGGACAGTTGGGCTGGCAGCGCGGCGGTCATGGCAAGTCCAGCCCAGCCGACATCAACCGGCGGAAGGCGCCTCCCTCGCGACGGGTCAGTTCACCGGGCGCGCCGCTTTCCACCACGCGCCCGTGTTCGAGCACGATGACTTGGTCGGCATTCTGAACGGTTGAGAGCCGGTGCGCGATGATGACGAGGGTCAGCTCTCCGTGCAGCCGCTCGATGGCCTGCTGGATAATCTGCTCGTTCACCGTGTCCAGCGCGCTGGTTGCCTCATCGAGCACCAGCAACGTCGGCTGCCGCAGAAGCGCGCGGGCCAGCGCGAGTCGTTGCCGCTCACCTCCTGAGAGACGCACGCCGCGGTCGCCCACAATGGTTTCCAAGCCCTGCGGCAGTCGGCTTACAAACTCTTCCGCAGCCGCAGCCCGCAGCGCGGCGACGAGTTCGGCCTCAGTCGCCTCGGGCCGCGCCCAGAGCAGGTTCGCCCGGATGCTTTCGTGAAACAGAAACGTCTCCTGCGGCACATAGCCCACGCTCGCGCGCCACGCGTGGACGCGCTCGCCCTCCAGCGCCGCATCGTCCACCAGGACGCGTCCGGCGGAGGGGCGCAACAGGCCCAGCAGCAGGTCGGCGATGGTGCTCTTGCCCGCGCCCGATGGACCGCAGATGGCGGTCATCTGGCGTGCCGGGATTTTGAGGCTCACACCTGCCAGCACTTCCCGCCCCTCGACACCGGGATAGCGGAAGGAAACGGTGTCGAAGCAAACTTCGCCAGCAACCGCGACGCGCGCCATCATCGGCGGGGATGCGGCCTCCTGCGCGGCGATGAACTGTTCCCGCAGCTGTTCCGCAGCCGTGAACGATGGAATCATGTGCATCACCCGCTGCCAGTTGCTCTGCAGCGCCGCCAGCCGTGGCAGCAACCGCGCGAAGATGAAGACAAGCAGCAGCAGCTCGGGCGTGCTCAGGCCCGCGTAGCGCACTGCGGCAAAGAGGAACAAACTCAGCACCACCACCGCGCCCAGTTCGTAGGCCGCGCGAGTCGTGGCATACACGCGCGTTGCGTCGAGGATGTGCGCGACGATGTCTGCCAGCACACGGCGGAAGTGGGCGAGGTGATGCGCCTCGCGGCCGTGGCTCTTGGCGACCTTGAGGCCGGCGAGATGCTCCGTGATGGCGGCGGCCATGTCCGCGCGGCGTTCCTGGCCTTCTTTGCCGAGATTGTAGGCGCGGCGTGTGAGCGGGCGCAGCGCCAGAGCCAGCGCCAGGCCGCTGCCCAGCGCCAGCGCGGTCAACACCGGCGAAAGCGCCAGCGCCAGCGACGCCTGCACCAGCGCCACGCCCGCGAGGCCCAACCCCGCGAGCAGTTGCTGCGTGCCGAAGCCGACGCGCTGGATTTCATCCGTGAGCACCTGCGTGATGTCCGACGCCCGCTGCCGCGTGAAGAACAGCCAGTCCGCCCGGACCATCGCCGCATAAAGCTCTTCGCGCAGCCGGCTCGTGAAAGCGGTCTCAATCCCCGCGTTGAGCAGATCAAGCGTGTGCCGCAGCGCAATCTGCGCGGCCATGAAGGCGATGAAAATGACCAGCGCCACCGGCAGGGTCAGCGGCAGGCCGACCGCCTGCCACACGTCCGCAAGTCCCGTCGCCAGCCCGCTGCTCGCGCGCGGTCCGCCAGTGCCGATGAGTTCCAACACCGGCAGCAGCACCACCAGCCCGGCACCCTCCAGCACGCCCACCACGACCGTGAGCACGACCGAGAGGCCGACGCGGTTGCCGGCGTGGTTCAGGAAGCAGCGGAGGTAAGTGGCAAGCATGACAGCGCGTCGGGCTTGGCTTTGCCCGGTATCCTTGGGCGGCTCAAGCAATTTCTCCGGCGCGGGCCGGGAGAAAAGCAAACGGCGCTCCGAGATTCGGAGCGCCGCGTGCGCAGGAAGGAACGTCAATGGCAGATCAGAACAGAGTGTAGATGAACGGGGCCGCAGCCGTGCCACCGAGGATGAGCAGCGCGCCGATGGCCAGCAGCGCCAGCAGCAGCGGGATGAGCCAGAACTTCTTGTTTTCGCCGAGGAAGGCGATGAACTCCTTCACGAGGCCGGGCTGCGCCTGCTCGCCAGCCTTCTCAAAGTCGTTTGGTTTCTGGTCGCTCATGTCGTGCCTTTCATCGAGGCCATCTAGAACTGACGGTAGTAACGCTTTGCTTCCGGTGCGGGCGGCGCGTCCACCCAATAGGTGCTGGCCTGTCGATCCGGAGTCTTGCGGATGGGCTGCCGCCCGCCAAGCCGTTTCAGGAAGCCGATGCCCGTGACCAGCACGTAGAAAATCAGGCCCAGCAGGACATTGCCAACGACAATCCCGACGCAGCACGCGAGCGCATACCAGACGATGTAAAACGGCCTGGCGATGGCAGGCACCACGTAGAAGAGCGCGCCAGCCGCCGCGCCGCCGCCGCCGAGTTTCAGCGCGAAGGAAAGATTCCAGCCCTTGCCCGCGAGGAGGCCGGCCAACAGGAAGGCAACCGCGACACACGGAAACCCGATGACCAAGCTCCGTGCAAACGTGCGGAGCGCCGCCCTGTCCGGGTTCCAGTTAACTTCTTTGAACGGGTTGACCATGTGGCTCAATCCAGCTTGAAACTCTCAATGTATCTTTTCCGTTGACCTTCGTCCTGCTGCGGCTGCTCGGTGCGGCGGAGCACGCAGTTCTCCAGCACCAGCAAGTCCATATCCGACGCCCTGAAGCAGCGGTAAGCGTCCTGCGGCGTGCAGACGATCGGCTCGCCCCGGATGTTGAAGCTCGTGTTGATGATGACGCCGCAGCGGGTCTGGCGTTTGAACTCCTTCATCAGCCGCCAGTAACGCCCGTGCCGCTCCTCGTCCACGGTTTGAATGCGCGCACTCATGTCCACATGGGTGATGGCCGGCAGCGTCGAGCGTAGGACGTTCACGCGCTTGCGCAGATCGGGGTCTTTCTGCAACTGCCGCTGCTCGGGCGTGAGCGGCAGCCTATGTTTCTTCTTCACGTCGGCCACCATCAGCATGTAGGGCGACTCGCGGTCGTGGTCGAAATACTTGGCCACATCCTCGATGAGCACGCACGGAGCGAAGGGGCGGAAGCTCTCGCGGAATTTGATGCGCACGTTCATCTGCGACTGCATCGCCGGGCTTCGCGGGTCGCCGATGATGCTGCGCGCGCCGAGTGCGCGTGGGCCGAATTCCATACGTCCGCTGAACCAGCCGACCACTTTCTCCGAGGCCATTTCCTTCGCGACAGCTTCCAGCAACTCCGGCTCCTGCTCGTAAAACGTGTAGCGAACTTGCTGGCCGTCGAGGAAAGCGCGGATTTCCTCGTTCGAGAATTTCGGACCGAGCAGCGAGCCTTTGAGCGAGTCTTTCCGCGAAGCCGTGTGCGTGCGCGGCTGGTCGAGCAACTGGTGTTGCACAAAGAGCGCCGCGCCCAGCGCACCGCCCGCATCGCCCGACGCGGGCGTGACAAACACGTCCTCGAAGATTCCAGCGCGGAGCAACCTGCCATTTGCGACGCAATTGAGCGCGACGCCGCCTGCGAGGCAGAGATTCTTGCTGCCGGTAAGCTCCTTCGCATGCCGGGCCATGCGCAGGACAATCTCCTCCGTGACCTTTTGAATCGAGGCTGCGATGTCCATCTCGCGCTGCGTGATGGCGGACTCGACGCTGCGTGCGGGGCCGCCGAAGAGCGACGCGAACTTGGCGTTCGTCATTGTCAGCCCCTGGCAGAAGTTGAAGTAGCTCATGTCCATCGCGAGCGAGCCGTCGGGCTTCACGTCCACGAGATGCTTGAGAATGGTGTCCACGTATCGCGGCTCACCGTAGGGCGCGAGGCCCATGAGCTTGTATTCTCCCGAGTTGACCTTGAAGCCGCAGAAGTAGGTCACCGCGCTGTAAAGCAGGCCGAGCGAGTGTGGGAAGTGAAGCGTTTTGAGGAGTTTGATTTTGTTCCCCTGCCCATGCCCGATGGTCGCGGTGTCCCACTCGCCGACTCCGTCGAGCGTGAGGATGGCCGCGTCTTCGTAGGCCGACGGAAAAAAGGTGCTGGCCGCATGCGACTCGTGGTGGCCTGTGAACGCGATGCGTTTTCTGTAGCGGCCTCCAAGAGCGTTCCGAATCTCGCGGGGCAGGTGCAGCTTGGTCTTCAGCCACACCGGCATCGCCATCATGAAGGACTGAAGTCCGGCGGGCGCGAATGCGAGGTAGGTTTCCAGCAGGCGGTCGAACTTGAGCAGCGGCTTGTCGTAGAAGACGACATGGTCGAGCTGCTCTGGCGTGAGGCCGGCCTCGCGCAGGCAGTAATCCACGGCGTGCTTCGGAAACTCGGAGTCATGCTTGATGCGCGTGAAGCGTTCCTCCTGCGCGGCGGCGACGATGTCCCCATCCACAACGAGCGCGGCGGCGCTGTCGTGGTAGTAGGCGGAGATGCCGAGAATGCGGGCCATACGACGAAGGGCTCAGTGCCTGTTGCCGACCAGCGAGCGGTAGATTTCGTCCATCTGCCGCAGCGGCTCGGCCCAGGAAAGCTGCGACATCACTTCATTCCGGCGGCTGGTCAAGCGTGCACGCTCCACCGGGTCGAGCATCGTGCGGAGACCATTGGCGAGCGTCTCCACGCCCAGCGGCACGGCCAGGCCGGCACGCTCGTGGATGGCCGGGGCGATGCCGCAGGTGTCGGTGAGCAGCACTGGCAAGCCGGCGGCCACGGCCTCAGCCACCGCGTTGCCGTAGCTTTCGATGAGCGAGGGCATCACAAACAAATCGGCGGCGGCGAGGGCCGAGAGTTTTTCCTCGTCGTAGAGCGCGCCGGCGAACGCGATGTCGCCCGTGATGCCAAGACGCTGCGCCACGGCTCGGAGCCGCGTTTCGTAATCTGGCTCGGCGGGGCCGACGAGCGCGAGGGTTGTGTCGGCCGGGCGCACGCGGGCGAAGGCTTCGAGGAATTGCTCCAGGTTCTTCACCGGACTCAGCCGACCGAGGAAGAGGACGACGCGGCGGTCGGCGGGAATTCCCAGCTTGCGCCGAAAGATGTCGGCGTCGGGAAGGTTTGCGAAACTCTCAACATCAATGCCGTTGCGGCGCAGCACTAGCTTTGGCGGTTGCCCCAGCGGCTCGAGCTCCTTGAACTCCTGCGGCGAAGTGGCGATGACGAATTGCGCCTGTCGCGCGATGCGATGCGTGAAGGCGTGGTGGTAGAGTCGCTTCGCCCAGAGGTTCCGCCCGCGCGGCAAATACCCGCCGAGCGGTTCGAGCACGCAGGGTTTCCCCGCCTGAGCGGCGGCGCGGGCAGCGAGCGGGGTAAGTGAGTTGTAGAGTCCGTAGATGTGAACCACGTCCGCCGCCGCGACTGCCTGCGTGATCAGCCGCCGATCCGTAGGCCATTGGCGCAGGCCGCTGCCCCGCCAGGGCAGATACTGCACGTGGACACCGTCGTAGTGGGTGGACGCGGAGCGCGCTGAGTCCTCTGAAAAAAAAGTCAGCACGGACACCTCGTGTCCGTGCTGGCGCAAGCCCTGAGCAAGGGCGTGAATTTTGAGCGGCGGGCCGCCGAACTTCAGCTCCGGGAAATAGACGCCAGTTGCTTTCAGGACGCGCATGAGCCTACCGGAGCTGGGCGATCAACATTTCGCTTTGGGCCGCCTGGAGGGCACGAGACGGTTCACAATTCCGTGGGTGCGGCGTGTGAAGTTTTCGATGGAGAAGTAGTCCAGACCCGCCGGCACAGGCCCGCGCTCGCGCGCCAAGGTCTTGCGGATTCCCTCGGCCACCGCCCCCGGCGCGCGCGGATCCACCAGCACGCCGAGTTCTCCGTTGCGCACGGCCTCGCGGCTGCCGTCCACGGCGCTGGCGAGCACGGGGATGCCACAGGCGAGCGCTTCGAGATAGACGATTCCGAATCCTTCACCCCAGCCGGGCATCACGAACGCGTTCGCAAGCCGGTAGTGGTCTGCCTTGGTTTCCTCCGGGATGCGCCCGGCGAAGACGACGCGATCTCGAAGGCCCAGTTGCGCGGCCTTCACCTCCAACCGCTCGCGGTCCGTGCCGTCGCCGCAGATCAGGTAGCTCAAGTTTGGAATTTCCCGGGCCAATTGCGGCATCGCCTCCAGCACTTCATCCACCCCTTTGTAGCGTTCGTCCGCCGAAAGGCGCGCAAGCGTCATGATTACGGTGCGGCCCGCGAGGCCATACTGCCGCGCAAGCTGCGCGGGTGCGGGGCCGGGGCCGTAGCTCGACAGCTCCACCGCGCACGGCAGAACATGGCTCCGGGCTGCGGCCACGCCGGACCAGCCGAGGAATCGTTGCTGCGTCAGCTCGGTGATGGCCACGGCGGCCTCCACTCTCCGGGCGAGCCGGCCATGCAACCGGCTGGCCGGTGCCTGCCACGCTTCCACGCCATACAGATTCAGAATGACCGGACCACGCACGCGCCAACGCACCAGGGCGGCTGCGGGCAGGAGGTTGAGGTGGCTGCAAACCAGCAGGTCAAACGGCCCTTGGCGAATCGCGGTGCCAGCCGCCGCGAGGAGAAACTTCAGTTTGCCGCCAGTGCCGTTGGTCAGATGCCTCAGGCGGGGTGGCAGCGGGCCGGGCGCTTCTGGCAACAATCGCGGGAGCGCGACCACTTCCGTGACTTCTGGGTGAGCGCATAACGCGCCGAGCAAATCGCGGTTGAACTTGGCGATGCCGCCCTGGCTGCCGAAGCCATCCGTGAGCAGGACGAGAATGCGCATCCGCAGGAGTTCAGTTCCGTGCGAACTGAGCGTGGATGAACCTCGCCCAGCCGCGCAGGCCGCGCTCGGCTGGCGTGCTGCTGCTTCCCTCCAGCAGCCAGTCGCGGACGGGGATGAAGAAGCCGGTCTTGGGACGGTTGAGCACGGCGGCTGGCAGCGCGCGGGCGGGACTGAGGGCGAGCGATTGCTTGCCGGGCGGGTGCGAGCTGGCGATCAGCGGGGCGAGCGTGCGCCACAGGTTCACATCCACAAGCGGCACGCGCACCTCGATGGAGTGGGCCATGCTCGCCCAGTCCGCGTCGCGCAGGAGCTGGTTGCGCATATACCAGACGGCTTCGAGCGAGGAAACTTTCTGGCGCGGCGTGGGCAGGGTGGTGTGCGTTTCGTCGAGCCGGAGCAATGGTTGAAGTTCGTTCCATCCTGCGCGCACCAGGTCAGGATCGAGAAGGGCCGGCAGTTCCCACGGCATGAACATGCCGCGCCGCAACAAGTATGCGCCGCCGGGCGTGCCGCCGTATTCCAAAAGGCCGGCGTATTTCGGAGATGTTCGCTGTCGCAGCACCGGCGCGGCCACCGCTCGAAACGCGCGACCGAGCCATTGCGCGTGGCGGAACGGCGCGAGCCAGCGCGCGGCGCGCGGCACATCGCGGAAGCTCGGATAGCCGCCGAGCAATTCGTCACCGCCCAACCCGGAGAGCGCGACCTTCAGCCCTGCGCGACGCGCGGCGAGGCTGACGAAGTATGTGTTGACGCCGTCAGTGGAGGGCTGGTCCATCGCCCGCAGGAGCGCGGCGCGTTCGCCGTGAAAATCCTCCTTCGTCACCCAGATGGTCTGGTGCTCAGCGACGTAGTGGCGCGCGACTTCTTCGGCCAGCGGCACCTCGTCATTCGCGGTGCCTCGAAACTCGGTGAAGCCCAGCGTCACGGTGCGCAGCCGTCCGCCTTGCTCGGACGCCAGGCCCGCAAGCGCGGTCGAGTCCAGCCCGGCAGACAGGAACACGCCGACGGGCACATCGGCGATTAGGTGGTGTCGCACCGTGTCGGCGAACGCAGTGCGCACGAAGTCCGGTGCTTGTGCCATGCCATCTGAACCCGCGGCCACGCGGAGAATATCACCCACGCTCCCGTGGGTTCCGCCGTCCCGCGTGCCGTCCGCGCCTGCCCACAGCCAGCCCCCCGCCGGGAGCGAGCGGATGCCGCGATACAGCGAATACGGCTCCGGCACATGGCCCCAGAGAAAAAAGCCGACTTGTCCGGCGGGGTCCGGCGCGGTGTCCACATGTCCGCCGGCAAGCAGGGACTTCACTTGCGATGCAGCGCGCAACGTCCGCCCATCATCCGCGATGTAAAGCGGCTTGATGCCAAAGGTGTCGCGCGCGAGCAGCAGGCCTTGGCGCTGCGCATCCCACAGCGCGAAGGCGAACATCCCGCGCAACTCGCGCAGCATTTCACGGCCCCGCTCTGCATAAAGGTGCAGCAGCACCTCCGTGTCGCTGTGGGAGCGGAAGCGCCGTCCGCGCGCCTCCAGCCCTGCGCGCAGCTCGCGGTGGTTGTAAATCTCGCCGTTGAAGACAATCACCAGCCGGCCATCCTCGGAACTCATCGGCTGCGCGCCTGCGGTGGAAAGATCGATGATGGACAGGCGGCGGTGCGCCAGTCCCACGCGCCGGTTGTCGGAAAACCAAAGGCCCGCGCCGTCCGGTCCGCGCGCCGTCATCTGGTCGCGCATCCGCAGCAGCTCAGATTCATCCACCGGCGGAGCGGCGGAGGAATGAGCAAAGCAGGCGGCGATGCCACACATGGGCGGGAAGCGGGAAGGGGAGCGGGCGGGAAGCGCGATTCAAGCGCCGCCGAGGAAGGGCTGGTATTCCGGCACGGACTCGCGGATGAGCCGCTTCATCTGGTCCGGCTCGACGATGTGCATCTCGCGCTCCAGCTTCGCGAACTGCTCACACACCTGGTCGAGCCGCGCGGGCGTGCAGACGAAGCGCATGATCTTCGAGTGGTTCGTGGCCTTGAAGTTCTCGCCGTGATGGCTGAGTTCCTCGAAGAGCTTCTCGCCGGGCCGCAGGCCGGTGAACTCGATTTCAACGTCCTCGTCCGGCCGCAGCCCGTGCAGCTCGATGAGCTGCCGCGCGAGGTCCACGATTTTGATCGGCTTGCCCATGTCGAGGACGAAGATTTCCCCGCCCTCGGCCTGGCTCGCGCTCTGGAGGACGAGGCCGACCGCCTCGGGAATGGTCATGAAATAGCGCGTCACTTCCGGATGCGTCACCTTCACCGGGCCCCCAGCCTCGATCTGGCGGTTGAAGGTCGGAATCACACTGCCGGAGGAGCCGAGCACGTTGCCGAAACGCACGGCCACGAAGCGCGTGCCGCCGGGCTTCTGCGCGTGCAACGCCTGGAGGAATATTTCAGCCAGGCGTTTGCTCGCGCCCATGACGCTCGTGGGATTGATGGCTTTGTCCGTGGAGATGAGGAGGAACTGGCCGGTGCCGAACTCCTGCGCCAGCTCGGCGATGAGTTTCGTGCCCAGCGTGTTGTTCTTCACCGCCTCCGCCGGCTGGTGCTCCATCATGGGCACATGCTTGTGTGCCGCAGCGTGGAAAATGGCGTTCGGACGGAACCGGGTGAACACCGCCCGCATGCGGGCCGCGTCCAGAATGTCCGCGACCACCGGCACAATGATCCCACCATGCCCGGCTGAGGCCAGCTCCTGCTCGATTTGGAAGAGCTGCACCTCGCAGCGTTCCACCAGCAGAAGCCGCTGCGGATTGAAGGCGGCGATCTGGCGGCACAACTCGCTGCCGATGCTGCCGCCCGCGCCTGTGACCATCACCACGCGGTCGTGCAGCAACTGACGGATGTTGTCCGTCTGCAACTCCACGGGATCACGGCCCAGCAGGTCCTCGATCCGCACCGCGCGCAGCTGGCTCACCTTCACACGACCCGTCGCCAGTTCTTCCATCGAGGGGACGGTCTCGCACTTGATCCGCGCCTGCTGGGCGAGCGCGAGCACCTCGCGTATGCGCCGTGCAGAGGGGGCTGGCAGCGCGATGATCAGCTCGTCCAGTTGCCATTCAAATTTCTCCTCAAGGAGCAGGTCCGGCCCGCCCACCACGGGGATGTCATGCACTCGCGAGTTCCACTTTGAACTGTCGTCATCGAAGAACACCACGGGGTTCAAGCCCAGCCCGCGGCGCATCAGCAGCTCCTTCGCGAGGTTGGCCCCGACAAAACCAGCGCCCACGATGGCGACTCGTTTCATCCGCCCGTGCCCATGGCGCTCCGGGTGCGCCACCTTCTCGCGGTAGAGCCGGAAGAACAGGCGAATGCCCGCCAGCCCAACGAACGAAAGGATGAAATCCACCATGATGACACCCCGCGTGGGCGTCCACTCGCTGGCCGTGTCCATCGAGCGGACCACGAGCAGGACAACCGCCCCGCCTGCCACCGCCACGAACAGGAGGAAAAGATCCCGGATGCCGAAGTAGCTGAGCAAGCCGGCGAACTGCCGCGATGCCCACAGCAGCGCCAGCTTCACCGGCACAATCCACGCGATGGACATCCACATCGCCGGCTGATACTCGCCCGGCACGGCAAAATCGAAGCGCAACTGCCACGCAAGCCACAACGATCCAATCAACCCGGCGCTGTAAAGGGCCACCAGTAGCAGAAAACGCAACTGTGCCCGGTATCGCGGCAGAAAATCTTTCCACATATCCAGCTACTTCATTGTTGTTGCGCCCGCCGGAAAAGCGTTTCCGCCCAGCCGAAGAACCCCAGCCACAGTGCGACGACCGCCGCTGCCAGCCAGGGCCGCGCCTCCGGTGCCGCGAGCACGTAGCAGACCATCAGGCCGAGGGCGGCTAATTGCAACGCCAGCTCCACGCCCGTCACGAACACGTGGGATTTTCCGGCGCGGATCAGCCTCTGGTAGAAATGCTCGCGGTGCGCCTCGGACCACCGCTCACCCCGAGCCACACGGCGTGCGAGCGTGATAGCGGTATCGAGCAGGAAGTTGGCGTGGAGCAGCGCCAGCGGCAGGAGCAGCCAGGGCCCGTGCACGCTTGCCAGCCACACCGCCAGCGCCGCCAGCATCAGCCCCAGCGGCGCGCTGCTCACATCACCCATGAACATCCGCGCGCGCGGGAAATTATGCGGCAGGAAACCCGCCGACGCGCCCGCCACTGCCCAGCAAAGCAGCACCGGCGGCGAGGCCCACGCCTCCGCCGCCAGCCCCGTGACCACCGCCATGCCCACACCGGTGATTGCCGCCTGACCGGCGGCCAGCCCATTGATGCCGTCCATGAAGTTGAACGCGTTCGTGTGGCCGACGAGGCAAAACAACACGAGCGCCATGCCCGCTGCCGCCGGCAGTTGCACGCCCCCGGCAGCTTGAAACGAAAGCACCACGGACGGCCAACCCGCCACCGCCGCGAACAACACAGCCCCGGTGAGCTGACAGCCGAAGCGCTGCCATGCGGGCTGAGGCCGGAGATCATCCAGAAATGAAATAACGGCAACCCCCAGCCCCGCCCCGAGCCAAGCGGCCAGCAGCGGGCCACCCGGCACCGCCGCAGACGCGACGACCCCCAACGCGAGCAGGATGCCCAACCCGCCGCCGCGCGCCACCGGCTCCGAATGGCTGGACCGCGCGTTGGGCTGGTCAATGATGTTCCAGCGCACGAGCAGCCGCCGGACGGGAAAGCCCGCGAGCCAGGAAACCAACGCCGCGCTCAAGAAAAGCCACATCGCGGAAAAACCATTCAACTTCTGTGCGGCCCGCCCGCGCGATACCACGCCACCATCTCAGCCAGGCCTGCCTCCGTCGTGACCGGGTGGGTGAACCCGGTGCCGACAAGCTTTGCGCTGGTGAAATGAGTTTCTTCCAAGAGCGCCGCCAGCCGCCGTGAAGTCAGAGGAGATTTCATCCCAGTCATCCGCTCCACCACGTCCCCTGCCACCGCGCCCGCCCGGAGCAAGGGCACCGGCAGGGACCGGATTCCACTGTCGCGCCCCAGCGCGCGCGCTATCATCGCTGCGATTTCCTGCACAGAAAAACTTTCCCGGTCCACGAGATAAAACAGCTCCACCCCTGGCTGCATCCGCGCCGCCAGATGCTCGACGGCGGCGACGACATTTCGCACTGCGACGAGCGACTTGATGTTGTCGTTCCGCCCGGCGAAAAAAAAACGCCCGCGCGCAATGGCGTCCACGACCGCAAACAGGTTGGCCGTGTTGCCCGGGCCATACACGACAGACGGCCGCAGGATGATCGCCGCGCGACTGGCGTCCGCCGCTGCCCACTCCCGCACGCACTGCTCGGCGGCCAGCTTGGAGCGGCCGTAGTCCGAGTTCGGCAGCTCGCCCACCGGGTCAGCTTCAGTCTGGGCTGCTGTCCCGTGAACGGCTGCCGCCGCTTTGATCGAGCTGAAGAAAATGAAGCGCCGGATTCCCGCCGCCGCGCAATCTGCCAGCAGTTGCCGCGTGCCTTGAACATTCACCTCATGGAAAGCCGCCAGCGCCAGCGCATCCGGTCGCTCGACGTGATGGACGGTGGCGAGATGGAGGGCGCACGCATCCGCCCCGGCCCCGTCCAAACGCACGGTCCGGCCCGCCTGCCACTTCTGCCACGCGAATCCGGTGGGGACACGGGACGGTTGCTTGCGAGACAACAGGCAGCCGCCCGCACCAGTCTCGGCGAGTCGCGCGGTCAGGTGTCCGCCAATGAACCCGCTCGCGCCGGTGACCACCAAGCGCCGGGGCAGATTGGATTCAGCGGCCATTTGCGACGACCCCATCGAAGACCTGCAGATAGCGCGCCGTGGCCAGCGGGCGATCGTAGTGGGCCTCAAACGCATGTCGCGCGTTCGCCCCCAGCCGAGCGCGCAACTTCGGGTCAGCGGCGGCCTCCCGCAACGCATATGCCAGCCCGGCGGCGTCCCCTTGCTCGATGACCCAGCCCAGCTCGTGCCGTTTCACCAGCGCGGGCACATCGCCGTCCGGCGCGCCGTAGTAGAGCACTGGTTTGCCGACGGCCATGATGCCGTAAAGTTTGCTCGGGACCAGGAGCCCCTCGAAGCCACGCGCGACGGTGACGAGGCAGACATCCGCAGTGTTGAGGCTCTGGTTGAGTTCCTCCTCGGAAACATAGTCGTGAAAAGTGCAACTGGTCAGCCCGTGTTGTCTGACTTCATCTTCCAACCAAGACCTGCGACGTCCGCCGCCGACGAATTGAAAGCGCAGCCGCGCATCCTCTTTTACCAGTTCCAGCGCCTCAACGAGCGTGGCGAAGTCATGGCCTTCGCCGAAGTTCCCCGAGTATTGGACGCACACGCGTTCACCTGCCGCGCGCCCCAGCGGGAAGAGGCGTCGCCCGTCATGCCAGTTGTCAATCGGCACGACGCGTGCGGCGTCGAGTCGCGGATGGGAGGCGAGGAGCCGTGCTTTCATATGCTCGCCCAACACGATGATCGCCGCAGCCCGGTGCAGCCAGCACCCGAAAAGCCAGCCAGCCAATCGCGCGGTGACGGAGTCCGCCCGGAGGATTTTCGAGGCGATGGCGATCTCGGGATACAAATCCTCGGCCACGAACACAAAGGGGACGCGCCGGAATACGCGCATGAGCCACGCGAGCGCCAGCGAGAAGGGCGGGGCGGAAGTCACCACGAGGCAGTCCGGCGACGGCAGCCACAGCAGCTTCCAGCCAGATGCGACGATGAAGCTGAGGTAGTTGGCAAGCCGCCCGGCGACGGAGTGCCGGTTGAAGCGCGCCCCGCCGACACGGTGGATGCTGGCCCCGCCGTGCTCGGCCTGCGGAGGGTAGGTTTCGTCCGCATTGTAGCCGCGCGCGCTGGTGACCACAGTCACGCGCCAGCCCCCCTTCGACGCGTCCTCCGCCACCGCCGAGACCATCTGGGACACAGCGGAGTTGTCCGGCCAGAAAACTTGGCAGTGAATCAGGAGGTGGCGCTGGCTCGCGGACACGCGGGAAAAGGGAAACCGAGACGGGAAGGAGTCGCCGAGAGAGGCGATTGCCAAGGGCTGTCGCGCGTCATGCGTGGCCAGCCGTCTCCTCTCCTGGACTGGCGGCAGAGGGCAGCGGTGCGACAGGCGCGCGCCAAGAGGTCGCGAAATAGCGCAAGATGATCGGCAGGGCTATGAAGCCCTGAATGGCGAGGAAAAAGAACATTGTCGTTGCTGAGCCAAGGCCGTTCATGAAAAACGCGAAAACGACCACATAGGTCGCCCTTCCCCCATCGCTCAAGGGGCCGTTGAAAACCATGCCAATGGCACCGAACAGCCACCCAATCAAAAACATCACTCCCATCACCCCCCAGACCCCGAAGTTGGCATAGGCTTCCGTCAGGAAGCCAATGCCCATCCGAGTGGTGTCACGTTGCGAGTCCACCAGCAGGCCGTAGTCGAGCGCGAACATGACGTTGGCCTCCTGAGCAATGGGTTTGTCAGGCCAGATCGCGCGTGGAATCCACCCGTAGAACAGGTAGGAATAGCTTGCCCCTTCATAAAAGGGCAACTCCCCTGGGGTTAGTCCCAAAACGTGAGCAAAGATGTGGATCATGTCAAACCGGTGGACCGTCCGAACAACCGCGTCGTTCAGGCCATCGGATGTGCTCAGGCTCTTCACCACTGCCGAACTCTTGTCCATCCAGACAGCCAATTGTTCCGTGACCGTGGGGATTTTCTCCGCAAACCAAACCTCGTTCCGGTAGTCGGCTTTGGCCGAGTTCATCACCAGAATGGCTGCCCAGCCAACCAACAGCCACACTATGGGAACGCGTTGCCGCGCACTCCAGCGGGCGGCCAGCAGAACGAGCATCGGAGTGAACACAGCCTCCAACATGCCCGTTCCCGCACCAATCATCGCAAAGGCCGCCACCACGCCATAAAGGATCACCTTGAGGTGGGGCGGTGATTTCGCCCCCGGCGAGAAGACCCGAAATGCCAGCAAGGCGATGCCAGCTCCAGTGACAAACGTGAACAGCGAAAACAGCTGACCGGGGAGCCGCGCGGCCAAGCTGCCAGCGGTGGCCTGGTTGATCATCTGCAGGCCGCCCGCGACGCCAAAAGCAATGAAGAGGAAAGTGAAAAACCGTCCGGGTTTCATGGGCAGATCTGCCCGGGGCAGCCAACGTGATAACGGCGACTGCGGGGCCAAGTAGTAGCCTCCGATCATCGCGGTGATTCCCAAGATGGTGATTTCCAGCGCCCGTCGCATCGTCACCCAATCGAGCGGCGAGTAAGTGTTGAAAACACGGATGGAGTTCTCATGCAGGAACACAGGAATCGCATAGGCGATCGCATAGGCCACGCACAACAGCTCGAACATAGGTGCCCCGCTGCGGGCACCGGCCTGCCACAATGCGAGCGGCAGGAGACACAAGGCCAGCAACCCCATTCCGAGCAGATACACATCTTCGGGCACAGGCTCAGCCTGCCAGTATTGAAAAACTACCGCGCTGGCGGAGATGACCGCCGCGTAGCCGCCGAGAGCCAGCAACGAATACGCCCGACCCGGCACCGGCGGAGTCGCTGTGGTCGCTGACGTCGAGGAAGAAGAGACAGCACTCATGTGAGGATCCACGTCGGTGACAGGCCGGATGTCAGGGCACGCATCCGGTCCAGCACCGGAGCGAACTGCCGGTCATAGCAATAACTCTCTTCAAAGACGCGCCGCGCCGCACGTCCCATGGACTCTCGCCGATCCTCATCATTGAGCATTTCGTTGATGCCCTTGGCGATGCTGGCGGGGTCTCGCTCGTCTGCACAGGCGCCGCAAGCGTTGGTTGAAACGAGTTGTCTTAACTTTTCGTTTGGCGACACCAGCAGCGGCACCCCGGCGGCAAGATACTCCATCACCTTGTTCGACGCCGTGCCGATATGGACATTGTTGACATGGGTCTGCTCATACAGCGCGTGTCCAACATCGGCGTCCGGGGTGAAGTGCAGTATCTCGTCGTAGTTGACTGGGGGCAACACCACGAACCGGTCGGCGACCCCCCGCTCGCGCGCCAGCTGATGGAGGGATTTGAGATAGGCCTCGTCGGAGAGGCCCATCACAACGAAGGCCCAACCGGGCCGCTGCCAGAGTGGCATGGACTGGATGGTCGCCTCGATGGCGTGGCCCCGGCCAATCCTGCCCTGGCGAAACACCACCTTCTCAAACCGGTGGCCGCGCGCTTGCAATGCCTCGCGCAGCGTGTGCCTCCGCACCAGTGGCGTCAGGATCGGCGCGTTGGCCGCGACCAGCGGTGCGCGTCGCAACCGAAGATCCTTGGCAATGACCTCGGCCCGTCCCGCGTCCGGGATCACGACCGCATCCGCCGTGCGCGCGAAGCGCCGCTCGAACGCATGGACCACTTGGATGCCTGCCGTCATCCAGCCGGGGTCCGCATAATCGTGGCAGTGATATACGAACGGGCGACCGCGGCGCCATGCAGCGATGCGTGCCGCCACAAACCCATGCATATCATGCCCCCAAAACAAACCGGCATCACTTCGCGCACGTCCCGTAGCCTCGCGGAGGAACGCGAAAAACTGTGACCATGAGCCTTTGCCGCGATGGTCCAACCGCACAATCCGCGCCTCCGGCGGGTAGCTCACGCCGTGCGGCCCGCCGGTTTCCCGGCAAAACAGCTCCACCGAGAATCCGGCCCGGCACAGCAGGCGAATCGCGTTGACGATGGGCGGGTAAAGGTCCGGGTCATTGTAGAAAAAGCCCTGCACCGTCAACCGCTGCTGCTCGTTGGTCTCCGTCGCCATGATCTGTGCTTCCACTGATTGTTGGTGAAAAACCTGCCCGGCTGGCTGGCCTGAACTCTGAATCCGCCCTCTCAACCTGGTGTGGTGCGGTTGTGGCCGAACCACTTCACGAGCGCCTTTCGGGCGGGGGTCTCCAGCCACTTCAAAACCAGCACGGAGAACGCGATGGCGGCCAGGACGAAAATAATTCTCAGCCCACGCCCCATCTCCGGATCTCCGGTGAGCCTCCGCTTGATCGTCTCGAAATAGGGTAGCAGCGACTCATGGGTGATGTAGAGCGCATAGCTCGCCTCTCCCAGAAGCGTCATCGGAGCGCAGCCCAGAACGCGGTCGGCTGTGCCCAAGGACAGACAATGAATCAGCCACGCAAAGCACAGCGGGAGCATTATCCCACGCGCCACTTCTCCGACGCCGTCGGATTTCCACGCGACGGCCAGCACGCAGGCAGCAACCGCCAGCAGCAGGGCAAACGAATTGCCCGCAACCCACTGTATGCTAGATGGCCGGCCAGCCTCCGGGCGTAGGTGGAGCAGTGCGATGCCCAAGGTGAACTCTGACAACCGCAGCAACGGGAAGTTGCTGAAAAACGCATACCAGACCGGCGCCTCTTCCCCCGTGTGCAGCTTCCCAAACCCAACGGCTATTTGGGTCACAACGCAAAACACCACCGCCACGCAGAGAGCCGTCCGGCGGGGAGCAGAAAGGATTGGGCCAAGCAGGAAAGGAAAGCTGACGTAGAAGAACATCTCGACGCTCAGACTCCACGCCGGCGCGTTCCAGCTCAGCGAATCAGGCGGATACCACGACTGAACCAGCAACAGGTTCAGCAGGCCACGTCGGCTAGCATCGCCGGGCAATTCTGTTTCCGTGAAGATTCTCGCCACCACGAACGGCAGGACCATGAGGAAGGCGAGGAGATACACAGGGTAGATTCGCGCGAACCGCATCCAGTAAAACTCAGGCAGAGCAACGCTCTTTCCCAACGTGTCGCGATAATTGTAGGCCAGAATGAAACCGCTCAACACGAAGAAGAGGCTGACGCTGGAGCGCCCGGTGAAAGCCAGGTTCCCAATGAGTTCGGACACGAGCTGCGTGGCGCTGGCCCCAAATACTGAACTCACCGACTCGCTGCGCACGAGGGCCGCGAAATCCGCGAACATCCACTGCGCCTCGTGGCCCAGGACCACATGGAGGGCGGCCACAAATCTCAGCCCGGTGAGAGCGCCAAGTTTTTCTTTGGGAGTATTGGGCACGAATTGGGTTCGCTGATATCCGCTGAGCGGTGCCGTCTACCGCCAAAGAAGCGGGCTTACCATGAGCTTGACGACCGACGGGACCATCCAGGCCGCCCCGGTCTTCACATCGTAGCTGGGCACGATCAAGGCCGAGGCCAGCAGCACTATCGCCAGCCCAAACACGAACCGCTGGCCGGCTGCCCGGGCCAGCAGCCCCACCGAAATGATGACCGCCGGAAACGCGTAGGCGAGGCTGCGAGTGATGTCCACCACTGCCAAGGCCGCCGCCGTTGAAGCCACCACAGCCGCTCCTCCCAGCACCAACAGCGCCCAGCGGCGAGTCGCCCACAACCAGGCCGCCGCGAGCCCCACCACCAGCCAGTGCAGCTTGAAGGGTGAGAGGAGGCCGATGGGCAGGCGGTCAAGTCTGGCGGATTGGAAAAATTTCGTCGCGCTGACATCGCTCTCCGGGCCAAGGGGAAGGTGGAAGCCATGCACCTTCGTGAGCCAAAGTCTCAGCCCCAGCGTCATCGCGACCGCCAGCGGCACCACGATGCTGGCGCGGTCCGGCAGCAGCAATTGCCGCCAGCCGTCCGCCAGTCCCTCGCGCAGCTTGATCCACAGGAATGGAAAACTCGCGGCGATGACGGCGCGTTCATCAATCCAGAACGCGCCGAGCAGACAGGCGAACACCACTCCGGGCACGCGGCACCACATGGCCACCAGCAGGAACACTACAGCCGTGCCATCGAACACTCCGAAGAGATCGTGGAAGCAGGCCTGGCCGGGATAGAGGAACGCCGTTCCCAACGTCAGCACCGCAGCGGTGGCCGGGTTCTGCACCAGCTCACGGAACAACTCGAAGCACAGGACGAAAAACAGGACACCTGCCGCGTATTGCAGGGCGAAGAGGAACAGCATCCGGCCCCGTGGAGTTCCCACCGGCGAAAGTTTTGCCAGCAGCGGCATCGTGAGGCGGAACACGCGCTTCGACTCGTGCGAAGTGGGTGCCAAGCCCGGCACGGGCGTGAGCGGGTGTGTTGCCTGCTGATGGACCACGTCCCAAAGCGGAGGGGTGTCCATCGAGGTCAGCGTCGTAAGATTCGGCGTGGCATACAGGATCGAGCACAGGCTGCAAAATGCCGCCAGCTTGAGCCGCCACCAGCGGCCCGCCGCCCAGTTGGTGAGCCGTGCCTCCAGCGCGGTCATCAGCCTGTCGAGCCACTGTGTCAGGCTGGCGGCCGCGGAACTGCCCGGTGTTTGCTCAGGTTGCATCGGTTGCATCAGGCCGCTGTTTGGATCTCCGCGAGCGCGCGCTCCAGCCGGTGGAAATAGGCGTAGCCGCTCTGGTGGCACCGAGCGAGGCCGGCTGCGGCGAGTCGTGCACGGGCGGGTTCATTGCCAATGTAGAACTTCACCTTGTCCACCAGTTCCTCCGGCGTGTCAAAGAACTCGGCCTCAACGCCTTCCTGAAAAAACTCGCGGTGTTCATCCGTCCGGTCCGCCAGCAGCAGGCTGCCGGTGGCAGGAATTTCAAACGTGCGCGTGGTGTGCTGGTCCGGGCACACACGGCGCAGGAAGCCAACGCCAATCTTCGATCCGGTCAGCGCGCGCGCGTAGTCGTCGCCATAGACTTCGTCGCCCTGCAGCGCGCGGGCGAGTTCCGGCTCACGGCGGAACCGCACCGGCTCGCCACCCGCGAGTTGGCGCAGGATGATGTGGCGGCGAAACGTCCATCGTCCGTCCACCAGAAAATCCCAGTAGCCGCCCCACACCTTCAACTGCGCGCCGGTAGCAGCCACCGCCGCGAGCAGCTCCTGCCGGCGCGGCTCCCATCCGCCCAGGAAGCCAACCTGGCAATTCCAGCGCGGGTCCGGATCAGGCAGGGGTCGGTGCGTCTCATCGCAAAAACCCAACGGCATATAAACCAGCGGGCGACCCAGCGCCGCGTAGTCGCCCCGTTCGTAGCTTTTGCAGAAGACCAGCACATCGAAACGCCGGATGGCCGCATCCATGAGCCGCGTGCGCTTCCAGTCCAGCGTGAAATATGGGTCTGGCGTGAAATGCACCAGCCGCGCGCCCGTCCCGCGCAGGACTTCGAGTGTTTCACCGCGCAGATACTCCTGCTTCTCCGCCCACACCAGATCGGGCTTGAACTCCCGCGCCGCCGCCACGACCCGTGCGTTGATCTCATCAATGATCGAGCCGAAGCCCAGCCGCTTCTGGCATTGCCGACGGAGCCAGGTCGCCCGCAGCCACGGCTCCACAGTGTGGACGCCGCGGACCTCATGCCCCAGCCGCGCAAACGCGCGCAGACGCATCAGAGAGGTCTGGCCTGGGTCCACCTGCCCGAGGAAAAGAATCCGCACAGCAATCTCCTCACCCCCCCCGCGCGACCGCCAGAAACACTTCCCTCATCGCCGTGGCATGGCTGGCTGGTGCGCAGTGCTCGTTCATCCACAGTTTGCCCCGCCGGATGAACTCGGCGCGCTCCTCTGTTCCCAAGGTCAAGGCGCGCTCGATCGCATGTCCCAGATCCTCCGCCGTCTGGCTCGGGTAGAGGATCCCCCCTTGGGATGCCGCAAGCACTTCGGCGGCGCCCCCTGATCCAGCGAAGGCCACCGGGACGCAGCCCGTGTCCCACGCCTCAAAGATCACGCGGCCCAGCGGCTCGCGGTGCGACGGCACCACCAGCACCGAGCACTGGCGGAGCGTCGCCAGCGGCTCGCGTTGAAAGCCCAGCCACGCGACGCTGTCCGTGAGGCCCAGGGCCGCCGTTTTCCGCTGCAACTCCGCCCAGTATTCTTCACCGCTGCCCACCATCGCGCAGCGCGTCGCCAACCCTTGCGCCTGCCTCCACGCGAGCGCCTCCAGCAGAACGTCCTGTCCTTTAATCGGCACGATGCGGCCAACGCAGGCGATCTGCGGCGAGGAGGCCGGTGGCGACGTGGCCGGCACCGCGTCCGCCCCAGGCGGCGAGGCATAGGCGTCATAGATCGTGTGCACCGGCAGCCCGCGGAGCGAAGGATGCTTGGCGATCTCCTCCGCAATGGACTGGCTGATGGCGATGATGCCATGCAGTTCATGGCTTGCCGGCGCCAGCCGGGCCAGATACTCGGCGTCCTCGAAAATCCGCACATGAACGACGATGGGAATGCGGAACAGCCGGGCGGCAACGCGCGCAATCCGGTAGCAGCCGGCCTGGTTCAGGTAGAGCAGGTCAGGACGATGTGCCGCGCACGCACGAATCAGCCCCAGCAGTGCGGCAAGCCGCGTGAACCGGGACTTCTCATGCAGCCGCTCGATGAAGGTCTCTAGGACGCGAATCCGCAGCCGTGCCAGCTCCGCCACAATAGGCGTCGCCGGTGGACAGCAGACCGCCACGTCCATCCCATCAAGGCTGGCCAGCATGTCGAGCAACACCCGCTCCGAACCCCACAGGTTTCCGGCGGATTCAAGGACCAGCAATTTTGCGGAGATGGTTGGGATGGATGCCACAGAGCCTTACCCGCTGTCAGTTACCCGTGACCACGTTGTTGGTGCCCGCGCTCTCTTCAATCCGGAGCGTCAAGGGCGGGAGGGTGTTGTTCGTGATCGTGTTGTGGTTCGCACCGTTGGCGAGCCGGATGGAATAGGAACTGAACGTGGTCACGAGGTTGCCAGCCACCATGTTCCCCAGGGCGCCGGGGCCGACCAGGAGAATGGTGCCCCCGCCGTCGGTGATGGTTTCGTTGAACACATTGTTCGTGATCACATTGTTGGAGGTGAGACAAAAAACGGAAGAGCCGGCCAGCGTGACGTGGTTGCCCGTCACGATGGCACCTGCCTGCCCGACGTTGGCCGTGTCGCTGAGCATGATGCCCACCATTGGCTGGGTGCCCGTGATGAGGTTGCCCTCAATCCGGCCCGTGCCCGTGGAGTCGGCCCAGATAACCGCATCGCTCTGCTGGACATCCGTAAAGATGTTGCCCCGCACGAGGAATTCGGTTGCGTCTCCGTTCACCCGCACTCCGAAGCGACAGCCGGTAAAGGTGTTACTGACAATGACGGTGCCCCGGACCCCAACCGTAGCACCGAGAAAGATCAGCCCCACGGAATTGACGACGTTGGTGAAGCCCGTGAAGATGTTGTTGCTGATGATGGTGTTGTAGGCCAGACCGTTGACCGCAAAAGTGTCGGCCCGAAGCCCGTCCGAGATGATCATGTTGCCTTCGACCACCACATCGAGATTTGTCTGACCGGAGCCTCCGGTGACATCCACGTGGTTGCCGTAGTCGCTTATCTGGCCGGGCCGGCGGAGCGTGTTGCCGACGAAGCGGGAGCCATAGACACCTTGGGCGATCTCCAGACAACTGGCCGTGCTGCCATCCACCAGGTTGCTACGCCAGAGATTCCAACCATGTGGCACGACACCTGCCCCGTAGTCCTCGCAGGCGGAGCGGGTGGACGTGTGCGCGGCATCGATGAAGCCGAAGTTGTTCACGATCTGGTTGTTCTCCACCAGGCCGTTGGTCACCCCCGGCCACAGGCCCACGCCCTGGGCCCAGCCGCGCACCACGTTGCTGCGGATCACCGGACTGGCCGAACCCGCGCAGAAGATCCCATATCCGTGCCCGCCAGGAGTGCCTTGAGGGACGTTGTTGGTGGCTGAGTTTTCCACCACGCAGTTCTCAATCAGGAAGCCTGGCACGGAAACACCCACAAGGACGCCGTTGTTCGGGGCGTCCCGGACGACGCAGTTGCGCACTGTCACGTCCGCTCCGGCCACGCTGATGATTCCATTCACGCCGATCACCGCGCCGGGCAGAACGCTGTAGGCGGAACGCCGGCCATCCACGGTCATCGCCTCGATCAAAACATTGCTGCCACCCACGCGGAACACCTGCCCCACGCCGTCCAGCGGTGCGCGGATAATTGTGCGGCCCGCGCCCTGACCACGGACGACGGTATTGCGCGGCAGTTCAAATGCTCCGTCATAAACTCCCTCGTCCACGGTCACGGTCCCGCCGGTTTCCGGCAGCAGGGTCAGCGCGTAAGCCAAGTTGGTGGAGGCAATGGTCAACGTGCCGCCCTCAAGCCGGATTCCCGGCAACTGGCCGAGCACCGTGCCGTTCATGCTCAACGGACCGACAAACATCTGGCAGGTGGACGGCACGATGGCCACAACAGTGTTGCCGGGACCGGGACCGGCCAGGAGAAACGACGGCATGGCGCGCAAAATCAGATTGTTGGTCGCCGTCGTTGTGGCCGCACCGTTGACGAGGTGAAACGCGACCGAATTGGCGTCGTAGCCGATGATGACGTTGTTGACGGCGACATTCCGTTCTGCGGCGGGTGACTCGATGCGGACAATGCCGGTGTCCGGGAGGCCCGTTTTTTCCAGCCGATTGCCCTCGATGCGATTGTCGGCTGACAGCACGAGCAGGTGCTGCCCGGGCATCGTCACCGTGTTGCTGGACACCAGAAGGTTCGTGCCCGTCTCAAGTCGAATGCCGGCGGCGTAGTTCGTGGAGAGAATGATGTTTCCAACGATCTGATGAGCGTCGCCACCGGCGGCGTTGATGGCCACGGCGTTGGAGGCCATCCGGGGAAAACTATTGCTCTGGATCAGGATTCCGCTGCACAAGCCCGTCGTGGTAATGCCCTGCCCGAAATCGGTGAACTCGTTTCCTGCCACAACCCCATTGGTCACGCCGGTGGCCAGCACGATGCCCTGCCCCCAGCCTCGCACGAGGTTGTTTCTCAAGACGGGCCGCACGGCCTCCTGACATCTCACGCCTACCTGTCGCGCGCCCTCCGTCCCCGCTGGGAGGTTGTTCGTCGCCGTGTTGTAAATTTCGCAGTTCTCCACGAGCGCATCGCTCGTCGCCGGGAGCAGGGACACACCGTGGTTGATCGCGTTGATCAACCGGCAGTTTCGGATGGACACCCGCGCGCCGGACACGGTGATCAGGCCATTGATGTCGGCAGCCGCCGGCTGGCTGGCTCGCTGGCCGTCCACTTCCACGCCCTCGATCACCACGTCATCGCCTGCAACGGTGACGGCTTCCGTCCGCAGGCCGGTGCCGTTCCAGATCGGCGCCAAAACCCGCGTTTGATCCGCCCCCGCACCCCGCAGCGTGACGCGGGAAGGAATCGTCAGCCCCCCGGCATACGTCCCCGCCCGCACTGTCACCACGCCGCCTTCCGGCGGCATGCTTGCCACTGCCCCATCGATGGTGGTGTGGTCTCCGCTGCCGGAAGCGTCCACGACCATGTGCACCAAATTGTTTGAAAGCACTCCGACGCTGCGCAGGCGGTAAAACCGCGATGCGACTGACATCTGAAGGTGCTGCGCCAGGATGTCGTTGGTGGCGGCAAGCAAGTTCAGGCCACTCGCGGGCACAAACGTCCAGTTCGTTGCCGGAAAAGTCTCGGCGAACTCCAGCCTGAAGAACCGGCTGCCTTCGACCGTCCAGCGCAGCGCGGGGCGGCTGTTCGTGTCCACTTGAATGTTCACTTCTTCGCCCCGAGCCGGACTGAGCAGCCATCCGGCCCACAGGCAAAGCCCCACGGCCCAGCGCCGCCATGTGTCACACGCGCTTTGCATCGAACACATTTTCGCGAAACTAGAGGGCTATGCGCGTGCGAAGCGCTGCGCCCGGAGAGCGTCGGGCGGCGACTGACGCGAATTGCGCGCGCAGCCAGGGGGCGTCATTTGCTGGCCTCCACATACAGCGACTCATTGCGCCGATATTCCGAGTCCTTGAGGAGTGCCGGGTCCACTCCTTGCATGAAAGAGCACTTCGCGATGTCTTTGAAACCAACCTCAGCTAGCAGGATTCGCATGGTGTTGAAATCGTGGATGAACTGATGGCCGTGATTGCGGAACAGGCCATTGATCCTCGCCATCGGTGAAACGTAGAACTCCTGGTAGGGCATCTTCACGTTCTCGCCCTGCTTCTGCCTTTGGTAGAGGTCGAAATACAGCTCCCCGTCCGGAACGACAATTCTGACCCGACCGCCGGGCTTGAGCAGCCGGTAGAACTCAGCCAGGTTTTTCTTCAAATCATCGAGGCTGATATGCTCCAGACAGTGTTCCGTGTAGATCCCCTGGAAGCGGTTCTCAGGGAAAGGATACGCTCGCTTCACAATGTCCCAGCACACTTGGACACCAGGCCGCCACTCCCAATCCAGATTCACAAAAACGTTCTGGTTCACGAACGGTCCGCAGCCTACGTCGAGGTAGTCAAGATGCTTGAAGGACTCCGCACTGACGAAGCAGGCGCGGCCGCGGATTAGCGCTCCGATGAAGATTTGAACCTTTGTGTAAGAAGTGATTGCTCTCATGGATTCTTTGAGTTCACCGGACTGACGAAGCCGGCATCGCCCGAATGGTGAATGACCGCTTCACCAATTATTCCCACCACCTTCCAACCTGATGGCACAGCCGGCGGGGTGCTGACCAAGGCCATCGTCGGCTTCGTTTCTGCCGGGTAGGCGACATACACAAACCGCACCGGCTTGGTTTCTCCCGTCCGACGCAGGGCTTCCTCGACTGTGGCGGAGGCGGACACTCCGGTCTCGATGCCAAAGCGATATTGCTCGTTGGAGACGAATGCAACTTGGCCGACGGGACTCAGCATCCGCACCAGCTCGGCGCGTGCGCGTTTGCGCTGCGGCTCGTCCGGCACACGCAGCCGCGTGAAGGATGCAGTGCGCGCCGACTCCGCAAGATTCGCCACGGCGATCACTGCCCCGGCGACCAGCACCGACGCGCGCAACGCGTGGCGCGCCAGCCCGGTCAGTTCCGCGAGACCCACCTGCGCTGCCAGCCATGCGAACATCAGGAAGAACAGCCCGATCTCCATCCAGTAACGCGTCTCCACCCAGCCGGTCTTGTCCAGCTTCACCCCGGCGGCGACCGCCGCGATGAAGGTCAAAGAATAAACCACCGCAAAAATCGCCCCTGGCCCAGCCTCTTCGATTCGTGCGACCAGCCTCCTTAATCGCCCGGCCCGGCCTGCCGGCAACGCCAGCGCTGCGACGATTCCAATCACGGCCAGCCCGAACAATCCCAACATCACGACCGCGCGCCCGCTCTCAGTGAAGGCTCCGTGCCGCGGAACGAACAGCCGCCCCAAATCCAGCAGCGATTTCATCACCGCGTCCGGTGCCGCCAGCCCACCGCTGCCGATCGTGCCGAGCGACAGGTTGCGCAGCAGCCACGGAGCTGCGCCCACGCCGCAGCCCGCCGCCAGCCAGCCGGCGCAGATGATGCGTCGGCGGAGCGGCCAGTGGCGCAGACACAGCACGCTCGCCACAGCCGCCATCATGAAACCCGGCCCGATGCTTTTCAGATAATACACGCTGGAGAACAACAGGCCGACCGGGAGGAAAATCGCGTTCGACAGGTTTGCGGTGGTCGCGACGCGATGGAAAAGCACGATTCCGCCAAACGTCACTGCCAGATAAAGTCCCTCCGCCATCCACGACTCGATCACCCACCACTGGACCGCGAACAACGCCAAGTAGAGCAACGTGAGGATGATCGAGGCCGCAGCAGAACGCGTCACCAATCGTGACACCGCGAAGCCGCCCGCCGCCGCCAGCCCCGCGAAGAGCGCAACCAATCCCCGCACCGCAAGCTGGATGTCCACTCCGGCCCACATCGCGCCGGCCAGAAGCGCAGACATCCCGGGAGGCCAGATGGTGTTGACCTCGAACCTGCCCGCCAGCGGCACCGCACGCCCATCCTCGGCCAATTGCCAGACCAGCCAGCCGTGTTGTTGGGACTCCAACAGGCTGCGGGCCGATTCGAGATACGCCACAGAGTCGCCGCTCGGGATGGTCGGCCCGGCGCGCATCCAGAACAGGCTCAACGCAAACCCAAGAAGTCCAAACGCCAGCGTCACGAAGCCTGGACGCTGCGCGGCGGCGGCACTGAAGCGGTCCCATGCGGTGACTTCGTTTGATGCGCTCATCGCGTTGTTCCGCCACAGTCATCACGATTCGGCTCCGGCTCATCGAATCCTGCAGTGCTCGCGATCACCCAGAGCGGACGGCGTTTTGATTCCAAGAAAACCTGGCCCAGATACTCGCCGATGATGCCCAGCGCGAGCAGTTGCATGCCGCCGAGGAAGAGAATCAGGCAGACCAGCGTGAGGAAGCCCACCACGTCCTGCGGCGCGTGCCCCAAAATCCGAAAACCGAAAAAGTGCCAGAGCAGATAAAAGCCGATCATCGCGAAAGACAGGCTGGCCACCGCGATGCCCGCCACGCTGATGGCCCGCAGCGGCACCACCGAGAAACCGAGGATGCCGTCGCTGGCGAGCCGGACCAGTTTGGACAGGCTGTATTTGGTCTCCCCGCTTGCGCGGTCCGGCCGGTCATACTCCAGCGCCTCCTGTCGGAACCCAGCCCAGCTCCGCAGCCCGCGCACGAACCGGCTTTGCTCCGGCATCGCCCGCAGCACCTCCACCACGCGCCGGTCCATCACGCAAAAATCCCCGGCGTCCAGCGGCATCTCCATCGCCGCCAGCGAGCGCAGTATCCGGTAAAACAGCCGGTAGCAGGCCCGTTTCCACAATGCACCCTGCCGCGTGCGCCGCACCGCATACACCACGTCCGCGCCGGCGCGCCACTTCGCCACCATCGCCGCCAGGTGCGCGGGCGGGTCCTGAAGGTCAGCGTCCATCACGCCCACGCAATCGCCGCGCGCATGGTGGATGCCCGCTGACACGGCCGTTTGATGGCCGAAGTTGCGGCTGAAGTTGACGATCTTCACACGCTCATCCGTGCGCCGCAGCTCCTTCAACACCTCCGGGGTGCGGTCCCGGCTGCCATCGTTGACGAAGATCAGCTCCACCCGCTCTGGCAGCTCCCGCAGCATCGCAGCCATCTCGGCATAGAAGGCGGGCAGCACTTCCTGTTCGTTGAACACAGGCACGACGATGGACAGAAGTTTCATGACAATAGTGGCGCAGGCGTCCCGCCTGCCGCTGGGTTGGTGGACCGCTTCCGTTACGGTTGGCCCGCTGGGGCCAGCTCTCGTTCAGCAGGCTTGACCGGACGCGCGGCGTCAACGACCTGACGCACCAGGTCCGCCATCTGGCGGCCAGTTTCGCGCCGGTGGAACCCACGCAGATACGGCAGGTTTGGCACGGGCGAGAAGCAACCCTCAATCAATTCCGCGAGTCCTCGCGCGCCCGCCTCCGGTTCATCCGCGTCACACACGATGGCAAGTCCCGATGCGGCCAGGAATTCCCGCTGCTCACCTTCCGTCACGAACGCGATGATGGGCGTCCGGCTCGCGACGTATTCGAAGGTCTTGCCCGCGATGCAATAGTCCCGCCCGCCGATGACTTTCGCCGACGTGGCCAGCAGCGCGTCGCACGACGCCTGAAATTCAAGACAAGCGCGATGCGACATCCGCCCGAGATGCTCCACCACGTCCGTCAGCCCAAACTCCTCCACCTGCGCTCGCAGCCAAGACGGAGTGTCCCCGACGAAGCGCACTTTGACGCGCGACCGTAGTTCGGGCCGCCCATAGAGCAGCCGGCGAAGCGCGCGAAAGAAAAAGAACGGGCTGCGATACAGCCAGTCCTCCCGCCGGGGCGCATACTGGAGCCAGCGATGCGGCGAGCGCTGCCACCACGGGCCCAGCAGCGCGGCGCGCGTCTCAGGCGTGTAGTAGAAACTGCCGACGTAACCGATGACGAACGGCTTTTCACAAGGGGCCGGGCGCGCTGCGGGAGAGTCCGGCAACGACGCGTCGTAGCCGTTCGCGACCACATGAAACTTCTCCGCTGGCACTCCGGGATGAGCGCGCTGCAAATCCTCCACCAACTGCCGCGTCACGCCAACCACCGCGCTCGCGGCGTCAAGGCACGCGCGTTCGCGGCGGAGCGTGAGCCGGTAGTGCAGCCAGCTCGGCTGCGGGCTGCAACACCACTGCGACCAATTGTCCCGGAAATCCAAGATGAGCGGCAGCCCGCTGCGCTGCGCCAGCTCGACAGCGAGCGGGGCCATGCTGAACGGCGGAACGGACACGTAGAGCGCATCGGGTTTTTCGCGGCGGACCAGCTCCGGCCACGCGGCGAGCAGCGGCTCGCGCCACGCACGACCGAGGCCTTCACCTAGGCTGAAGAACTGATGAAGCCAGTCGCCGATTCGGGAACCGCCCCGCCGCACCGGCGGACACGGCACGCGCTCGATGCCGGTTGCGGCGGGCAGTTCATCCAGCAACGCGGCTTCCCGCGCCGGGCCAATCACCGCCTCAATGGATTCTTTGTCCGGCGTCACCACCACCGGGCGGACGCCGTGCTCCGGCAGATACTTGGCGAACTTCAACGAACGCTGCACTCCCACGCCGCCCAGCGGGGGAAATTCAAAGGCGAGCATCAGCAGGTTCATCAGTGCGGAGCCGCTGCCGCCCCCGCGAGCACGAGCGCGGTGATTTGCTCCGCCGAATGACCGTCTCCGTAGCACGGGATTGGGTGTCGGCTCCCGGCGAGGACCCGTTCCACTGCGGCTACGATTCCGTCCGGCTCGGTGCCGGCGAGGACGTTCCAGCCCGCCTCCACCGTCTCCACCCACTCGGTCTCCGGCCGCAGCGTCGCGCAGGGGACGCCCAGAAAATAGGCCTCCTTCTGCAACCCGCCTGAATCCGTCAGCACGCACCGGCTGTTCGCGACGACGCACAGCATGTCGAGATACCCCAGCGGGTCGCAGAGAATGACATTGCCCGGCACGACCACGCCCGCAGCCAAAAGCGGTCGAGTCCGGGGATGCACAGGAAACAGCACGGGCGCACGCAACGCCCCAGCCGCCGCGAGAATTCCCCGCAGCACGTGCGGGTTTTCTGTGTTGTAAGCGCGGTGGATGGTCAGCACGAAGTAGCCGCCCGCCGACAAACCAAAACGCGCCAACGTCTCCGCCCGGGCCTTCGCCACTGCGCCAAAACGCCGCACTGCGTCAAACATGATGTCCCCGACCATGTGAACTCCGCGCGTGATGCCCTCCGCCGTAAGATTCGCCACCGCCTGCCCGGTCGGGCAGAACAGCCACGTGCTGCAATGGTCCACCTGCACGCGGTTGATTTCCTCCGGCATGGTCCGGTTCCACGAGCGCAAGCCTGCCTCGACGTGCGCCACGGGGATTTGCAATTTCGCCGCCGCCAACGCGCCCGCGAGCGTCGTGTTGGTGTCGCCGAACACGACGACTCGTTCCGCTCGCGAGCTGATGAGGCACGACTCGATGGCCTCCAGCATCCGCCCGGTCATCTGGCCGTGGCTGCCGGAATGAATGCTCAGGCTGAAGTCAGGCGTCGGCAGGCCCAGCTCACGGAAGAAGACCGCCGACATGTTCTCGTCGAAGTGCTGGCCCGAATGGACCAGCAGCGGCTCCACGCCCGGCGTGGCACGCAACTGGTCCAGCAGTGGCGCGGCCTTGATGAACTGCGGCCGCGCTCCAACGACGAGTGCGACCCTCACGAGGCCGGCCTCCCGCGCCGCAGCAGGCCATACTTCACCGCTTGATAGGCCCGCAGCCCCGCGCGAAACACGCCGCCGCGCTGGGTCTTCCAGTAGGACGGAAAGTCGTGGAAGGAGCGTTTCGGCCCGGTCAGAATCTGGGTGAACTCCGCTTCGCTCAGCCCAAACTTCTTCTTCACGTAATCCGTGTCGGCCTGTTGAAGTTCCGGGTCGTAGCTCGGCTTTGCCAGCTCCTCCAGTGCGGCGGCGCGCGTGGTCTGGCCGGAGCAAATGAGGCTCGAAAGGTGGGTCTTGCGCTTGTCGTAGCCCCAACGTTTCGGCAGGAACCAGCCCTGATACCAGCGCGTATAGACGCTCTCGTGGTGCTTGCCCCCGTAGCTCCGCCAGCCGAGGTCCCGCTCTAGGATTTTCAACGCAGCCGGCTTCGAGAAATCAATGTAGTCCAGCAGCATCAGCCTCTTTTGACGCAGCCGAAAATTCGTCACGTAGGACAGGAAATCCACGCGGGGGAAAGTCTTCACCCGTCCCGAGCCGTAGCGCTGGTGGATGGCGCGGAGGTAGCCCCAGTCCAGATGCGCGCGCGACCAGGCCTTGGGCAGATGGGTCTCGGTCTTCAGGTTGTAGCCCCAGATCGTGTTGCGCACGCCCTCGCGCGTCGCCGCGTCGTGGACGCACGCCACGATTGCGTGGTCGCTGGGAATCTCGCAGTCCACCACGCCGGAGCGGAGGAACGCGAGCTGGATGTCCTTGAACTCCTCCCAGTCAATCACGTGCGTGTAGAGGTCAATCCCAAGGTTTTTCAGCGTCACCGAGATGTTGCTCACCGCTATCTCCGAGTCCCACCCGTTGTCCAAGTGAACGGCCAGAGGACGCAGGCCGAGCTGCTTCACCTTGTAGGCGACATACGTGCTGTCCACCCCGCCACTCACGCCGATCACGCAGTCATACTTCTTTCCCACGCCCTCGCGCTTGATGGTGGCAACAAGTTCCTCCAGCCGGCGCTGCCCATCCGCGCCGCCAAAGACATGCTCGCGCGTCACGCGGTCGTAGTCATGGCAATGCTGGCAAACGCCCGACGCATCAAACGTGATGTCCGGGTCCGTCGTGTCCATCACGCAACGCGTGCAGACACGCAGCTCCGCCGACTGGGCGGTCGCGGTGGCCGGAGCCGGGGCGGGGGAAAGAGTGGCGCTCATGGGTGCTTCAGTCAGGCCGCCAGAAACTCGCGGAGCAGCGCGATGACCTCATCCTGCTGCGCACGGTTCAGCTCCGGGTAAATGGGCACGCTCAACGCCTCGCCTGCTAGCTGCATCGCCACCGGCAAATCACCGGGCTGGCAGCCGCAGTAACGGAAACACTCCTGCGCGTGCATCGGGACCGGATAGTAAATCTCCGTCCCAACTTTCCGCGCCTCGCACAGCGCGCGCAGCGCATCGCGGCGGCCCGCGCCGATGACCCGCAGGGTGTATTGGTTCCAGATGTGGTCGTTCCCCGGCAGCGCGACGGGCAGAAGCAGCTTCGCGCCCGCGCTGGGTTCGTTGACCAGCGCCACGCCGGGCAGGCCGCGCAGTTGCGCCGTGTAGTAAGCCGCGTTCGCGCGCCGCCGCTCGGTGTAGCTGGCGTAGTGCGGCAGCTTCACCGCCAGCAGCGCGGCTTGCAGCGCGTCGAGCCGGAAGTTTCCGCCCACGAGCTTGTGATAATACTTCGGCTTCGAGCCGTGCGTGCGGAGCAGGCGCGACTTCTCCGCCAGCGCGTCGTCATTCGTCACGAGCAATCCCGCGTCGCCGAACGCGCCCAGGTTTTTCGACGGGAAGAAGCTGTAGGTGCCCATGTCCCCGATGGTCCCCAACTGCCGGCCGCGATGCGCCGCGCCCATGGATTGCGCGGTGTCCTCGATGACACGCAGGTTGTGCTGGCGCGCGAGCGCGAGCACTTCATCCATCGCAGCGGACTGGCCGAAGAGATGGACGGGAATGATGGCCTTCGTGCGGGGCGTCACCCGGCGCGCGGCGTCCGCCACGTCGAGGTTGAACGTGACTGGGTCGGCGTCCACGAACACGGGCTTTGCGCCCGCGCGCGCCACGCAGCCTGCCGTCGCGAAGAACGTGTAGCTCGGGCACAGCACCTCGTCGCCCGGCCCGATGCCTGCGGCCATCAGCGCGAGGAGAATCGCATCGGTGCCGGAGGAGACGCCGATGGCGTGCTTTGCGCCGGTGAACTTGGCGATGGATTCCTCGAACTGAGTGACCTCCTTGCCGAGGATGAATTGGCCGTGGCGCAGCACGCGCTCGAAGGCGGCCTTGAGTTCGGTTTCCAGCGCAAGATTTTGCGCGTTGAGGTCGAGCAGGGGGACAGGCATGGGTTGTTTTGGAGAGGGCCGGTGTTCAGGCCGTTTTGAATTCGTCGTAAATCTTTTTTCCGACCGCCAGCTCCGGTGGCAGCGGCGCTTCCTCGTCGAGGTCGAGACAGCGCAAAGCGCCGGCGGCAGTCAGTTCATAGCGGTAGCCGGACTCGGGACAGCGCAGCACGCCGTCTGCGCCCGGAGCGAGCCGGTGGCCGTGGCGGCTCATCCAGCCCTGCTGCCGCGCGGGCACGCCGACCATCAGCGCGTAGTCGGGCACGTCCTTCGTCACGACCGTGCCGGCGGCGATGAAGCAGTAGCGACCCAGCGTGACGCCGCAGACGATGGTGCAGTTCGCGCCGAGCGTCGCGCCGCGCCGGATGAGCGTGCGCTCGTAAAGGCTGTGGCGGCTCACCTGCGACCGCGGGTTTGTGACGTTCGTCAGCACGCACGACGGGCCGAGGAAAACATCGTTCTCGATGGTCGTGCCGCCGTAGATGGCGACGTTGTTCTGCACCTTCACGTTGTCGCCCACGACCGCGTCCCCGGCCACCATCGTGTTCTGCCCGAAGCCGCATTGGGCGCCAATCTTCGCGCCCGCGCAGACGTGGGCGAAGTGCCAGATTTTCGTGCCCGCCCCGATGATGCAGGGCTGGTCAACGACGGCGGTGGGGTGGGCGACGTAGTCCATGTTTAGGAAAGGTCCCGTTCACGCGAACTCCGGGCTATGAGCACGGGGGGCGGGAGAAAACATATTAGGAGAGCAGGAATGCAGGAGATATGCCGGCACCCTCTTCTTCCTGCCTTCCTGCTCTCCTAATAAATTCCCTTGCCGCATTCATGGTTCAGACGTCGGCGAGCACCGTGGGGCGGCCGTTGAGTTGCAGCGAAGTCTGGCAGGCTTGCAGGACGCGCAGCACGGCGATGCCGCTGGCCGAGTCGGTCAACGGGCGGGAGCGTGTGCGAATGCAATCGAGGAAGTGCTCGCACTCGGCGCGAAGCGGTTCGCCCGCCGGGAGTGCGACGGCAACGTCCGCGCCTTTTTGCAGCACCGGCTGGCGGTTGCTGAAATCCACGCGCTGGTCGAAGAGGACGAGCTTGTCCTCCTTCGCCACGTCGTTGAACACGGCCATTTTGCGGTCTCCCACCACGACGAGCTTCTGCTCCTTGAACGGGTTGAGCCAGCTCACGAAGATGTGCGCGCGGAGGCCGGACCGGAAGTGGAGGCAGGAGACGGTCACGTCCGCGAGGTTTGGCGTCAGGTAGCTGCCGCCGGTGCATGTGACCTCCAGCGGCAACTCGCCGACGAGCCGGAGGATCACGGCGATGTCGTGCGGCGCGAAGCTCCACAGGGCATTCTCCTCAGTGCGGATTTTCCCGAAGTTGAGGCGGTTCGAGTAGATGTAATTCACGCGGCCCAGCTCCCCACCCGCCAGCAGTTCGCGCAGCTTCAGCACTGCTGGATGGAATTCCAGGAGATGCCCGACCATCAAGATGCGGCCCGCCTTTTCCGCCGCCTCGTGCATCCGCAAGCCCTGCTGGTGATTGAGCGCCATCGGCTTTTCCACCAGCACATCTTTGCCGGCCGCGAGCGCCTGCAGGGCCAGCGGCTCGTGCGTCTCGGCGGGCGTGGCCAGCACCACGGCATGGATGTCCGTGCGCTGGAAAACGCTCGCGAAATCATCCATCACTTCCACCTCGGGCGCGAGCTGGCGGGCGCGAGCACGCCCAGCCTCGCCGGGATCGCACACGGCGCGCAGAACTCCGAGCCCGTGGAAGTTTCGGACGAGATTCTGGCCCCAGTATCCGCAGCCGAGAACGGCGATGTTTGGCGAGTGTGTGTTCATAGGCAGTGGGATTGTGCGGGCGATTCAGGCAGCCGGTGGCGCGGCCACTTCGCCAAGGGACTTGAGGAATTCTGCGGCTCGTTCCGCCGGGACGACGAGATAGTCCGACCACGCGATTTCACCATGGACGCCAATCTCCTCCAACCTGCGCAGGCCGGCAAAGCCCTCGGTCGGGGTTTTCCCGACACGGAAAATTTGATAACCCAGCTCGCGAAAAATCCGCTCAATTGCCGTCTGCCGTTCCAGCCGCTGCGTGTTTTCCGGTTTGTAGACGGGAAGAATCTCCATGAGCACTGGCGGACGCGCTGATTGAAGAACTGGCCTCAGCGTTTCAATGACCTCCTTCTCGCCGCCCTCCACATCAATCTTCACAAAGGCTACGCCTGTGCGCGCGACGAACGGCTCGATCGCCGCGAACGGCAGGGTGGAAATGAGCCGATGACCAAAGACCTTTTCGTCCGGGCGAAAGTTCGCCACCAAGGACGCCGAGCTGTCCGTGCCGTCGGCAGTGTAGAAATCGAGTTTCATCAGCGCCGCCTCGGTGTGCAGGCCGACAGGCACCAGCTCGCAGGCGCGAAACCCGTTGGCCGCGATGAGCTGGCCGAGATACTGGACGCAGGCGGGGTTCGGCTCCAACCCCACCCACGGCGTGTCCGTCCAGCGGCTTCGCAGTTTAAGCAGCGTCTGGCCGGTGTTCGCGCCCACATCGAGAAACACCCCGCTGCGCGGCGGGGCCAGGCGGTCGAAGATTTCCACCATCCACGACTCGATGATCTCGATGTTCCCCATCCCGAGCCCCTGCACCACCGGCACACGGAACGAACGACCGCCGACCTGTGTCGTGAGGTTCATGGCGATCCGTTGAGTGATCCCAAACCGGGACAGATCGCGCAGGAGGCGGCGCACAACTCGAATTCGGAGAGGAGGCATGAGTATGAAAGGGGGCAGATGCAGCAGCGCGACCTAATGTGAAATCGCCTGCAACTCAGCGGCCGTCGGATAATTGATCAGCACCGCGCGATGCGGTCCGGTGAACACGAACAGGCTCCCAGCCGCCACGCCGGACGCGCCGGCGGTCACCGCCTCGCCGAGATGCGCCACCGAGCCGGCGCCGCCGCACGCCACCACGGGGACATGCACCGCCTTAGTGACCTCGCGGATCAGCTCGACATCAAAACCCCGCATCGTGCCGTCGCGGTCCACTGAGTTGAGCAGGATTTCCCCCGCGCCTCGCTCCTCCATCTCGCGAATGTATTCCACGGGGCCGCGGCCGGTGTTCTTCGTGCCGCAGTGCGTGAAGACGCGCGGACGTCCCAGCCAGTCGTTCTTCACGTCCACGCCCACGATGATGCTCTGGTTGCCAAAGGCATTGGCCAGCTCGGTGATGAGCGCGGGGGTTTCCGCCGCCGCCGTGTTCAGCGCGACCTTCTCAACGCCGAGGTTGAACAACTGCCGCGAGTGCTCCAGCGAGCGCACGCCGCCGCCGTAGCACATGGGCATGAAGCATTCGCTGGCAATGTTCCGCACCCGCTCGAACGACGGGGTGCGGCCCTCCGGGGTGGCGGTGATGTCCAGGAAGATCAGCTCGTCCACTTCCTTCTCGTTGAAGATTTTCACCGCGTTGATCGGATCACCGACGTATTTCGGCTCCTTGAAGCGGACCGTCTTGACGAGGCCGTCGCCCTTGAGCAGCAGGCACGGGATGACGCGGGCGCGAAACACTCAGAGGGCGAGGAAGTTTTTCAACAGCGCCAGCCCGAACTTGTGGCTCTTCTCCGGGTGGAATTGCGTGCCCCAGATATTCCCTCGCTGCACGGCGGAGGCGAAGCGGTGGCCATACTGCGTCCACGTCAGCACGTCCGCCGCGTCATCGCAGACGAGGTGGTAGGAATGCACGAAGTAGAAGCGTGGTTCGGGCGGAAGGTCGCGCAGCAGCGGGTCAGCCTTCGCAGGCTCGATGTAGTTCCAGCCCATGTGCGGCACCTTGAGCTGCGAAGGCGGGACGGCGCGCTTGAACCGGATGGTGTTGCCGGCAATCCACCCGAGGCCGGGCAACACGCCCTCCTCGCTGCCGCGTGTGAAGAGCTGCACGCCCAGACAGATGCCGAGAATGGGAATCTTCCGTTCCAACACCTGCTGGTTCAGAACTGGAATCAACCCGCGCTCGCGCAGCTTCGTCATGCCGTGATCGAACGCGCCGACGCCGGGGAGGATGAGCTTGTCCGCTTGCGCGATGACGGCGGGATCCTCGGACACCGTGAAGGCGCCGCCCGCCTTGCGCCCCATGTTGACGATGGAGCCGAGGTTGCCCATCCCGTAGTCAATTACGGTGGTCATCTTCGGTGCGTCGGTCAGACATTCAGCCGCCGCTGCCGAAAGGCCTCGAACTGGGCGCTCGGGATGTAGCCGTTGTATTCCACAGCGCTGCGATGGAAGACGCATTTCGAGCGGTTCAATTGCTTGATCAGGCGGGCTGGATTGCCACCAATCACGCAGTAGCCTTCGGGGAACGGCTTCGTCACCACGGCGCCAGCCCCGACAATCGTGTAGTCGCCCAACTCCACACCTGGGAGGATCACGGCGTTCATCCCGATCCAACAATACTTGCCAACCCGCACGGTGCTCGGCTCTGGATGTTTGCGGTTGTCATGCAAGTCGTGGTTGGCCGTGATGATGCCGACGTTTGGCGCGATCTGCGTGTAGTCGCCGATGTAGATTTTCCCAATCGCCTGGATGTAGCAGCCGGGCGAGTAGCCGGGGCACGTCTCGATGCCGCAATACACATTGTTCGCCCCCGCCACAGTGCTGGTGAAGTGACACGGCCAATATACATGACGGTTGAACCCGAGAACCTTTTGGAAGAACCAGGTCCGAAATGTGATTGGCGTCTGAGTTCCCTGGGTTTCGTGAATCGGACGCAGCGCCGGCACGGTCCGCACAATCCACCAACCGAACGCTACGAGCGCCCGGTAGCAGGGTCGCAGCAGAGCTTTCACCTTCCAGCCCCCTGAGCAAAACGGTGCGAGCGCCAGAGGTAGTAGAGGTAGATGCTTCCGAAGTTGAGCGAGAAGCAGAGCAGCGTTATCAGCGCGTCCCCCGACAGCCAATAGCCAAGCCCCAACGCGGCGGCACTGGAGGCGATGATGTGGAGATGCAGCCACAAATCCTCCTGCTGCCTCCCGGCCAGCAGGAAGGTGTGGGTAAGCGGACTCACAACGAACTTCAGCAGGAACATCACGCTCATCACCTGTGTGAGGCGGCCCGCCATCCGCCAGGATTCTCCGAACACCCATGCGAACAGCTCCGGCGCGGCGAGCATCAGCACCAGAAACGGCCCGGCGCCCAGCAGCGCCAGATGCTTCAACGTCTTTCGGAAAATCTCCCGGCAATTGCCGTGCTCGGCGTAGTCCCGGCTCGCCTGGCTGCGGAACACCTCGCCCACCGCTCCGCCCACCAGCGTCGTGGGAATCCCAATCACCCGCTGACCCATCGCATACCAGCCCAGCACCGCCATGCCGAAAAACTTTGGCAGCAGCAGCACGACCAGTTGGTTGGACAAGCTGTTCAACAGCTCGGCCCCCAGCGTGAATTTTGGGAAGCTGGCGAAGCGCGCCGCCTCCGCCCGGATGGCGCGGAGGCTTGTCTGCGACCGCAGGGCGCGCAGCAAAGCGGACGAGGGCCGCCACAGGATCGCGAGCGTGGCGACTTGGACAACGAGAAACCCGCAGACCAGTCCTGCCGCGCCCCAGCCGGCAAAGCCAAGCGCGATATTGGCAGCGGTGCCGGCCAGCGCCCCGGCCATCCGGCTGTTCGACAGCGCGCCGTAGGCCTGCTGGCGATTCGCCCAAACTGTCAGCACGAGGCCCAGGTTTGTCAGCACCACGGCCAGTGGCACCAATTGGAGCCAAGGGGCCAGGAGCGGATCCCCCAGCCAGGCGGCGAGCGGATGGCAGGTGAACCAGAGCAGCACGGTCAGCACTGCCGCAACCACGGTTGTTATCAGCATGCTCGCTCCGACAAGCGCCGTGGCCGCCGCATCCTCCTTGGGAATCAGGATGGCGAGGTCGTATTTGCCACTGGCAAACAGCGCGGACAAACCTACCACCGCCCCGAACAGTGCGAAGACTCCGTAATCCTCGGGGCGATAGAGCCGCGTGAGCAACGGAGCAGCAAGGATGGTCAACGCCTGCGCGGCTGCCGTGCCGGTCGCCAGCGTCAGCACCTGCCGCGTGAAATCCGACCGCTGCCGGAACAGATTGGTCAGGGAGAGAATCACGACGAAAACAGACTGGCCGGGTTTGGTGCGGTCATCCTTGCGCGGGCGGGCGCAGTTTCCGGTCCAGGTGCCGGCGGACTAGCAGCACCGCCACAGCCACAGCCGCGAGGCCGCTCACGGCGAGCATCCCTCGCCAGATGTTGCTGTCCTTGAACGCGTGGCCCAGCGAAACAAAGGCGATGGCGTAGGCAAGTTGGACGGGAAACGAGATGGTCAGGTAGCGGACGAACCGCACTTGAGCGAGGCCGAGCAGGTAGTTCTGCACGAAGAGCGGCACGCCCGGGGTCACGCGCAGGAGGAGAATCCACAGGGTTTCCTCCGCCTCGGGAATCTGCGGAGCGCTCTTGCCCCGCGCGCGCAGCCATGACTCGATGGGTTGTCTTAGCCATTTCCGAGCGAGCCAGTAGCCGACCGTCTGGTTGAGGATGAGCGCGAAGGCCGAGAGCATGCCGCCCAGCCCCGCGCCGGCGTGTATGCCCTGGCAATCCAGAGCGGGCTGATCGACACGCCCAGCAGCGGCAACACCACTTGCGCCCCCACCAGGCCGGGCAGCGGCAGCGCCTCAATGAAGGCGAACAGCTCTTGCAGCATTCCACTCATGAGGTTGCGTTGCGCTAACTGGAGACGGGGCGCGTGTGATGGCCCCGAGGGCGGGGCGGTTCACAATCCACAGGCTGCGCGCGGCTGCTGCGGGCGGGACGCAAGTGCTCCGTCACTTGGACAGATCGGGCGCAGACCATTGCGCCCGATTTTCAGAAAGTATCTGCTCCAAGGCTAGTGGCCGGTAGCCCAGAGCTGCGCAGGTCGCTGTGTTGTCGAGGGACAAGTCGGCTGGCCGGATGCGCTCGCTCCTTGTTTCGCCTCGGATCAGGCCGGCGTTGAGGTTGAAGGCGGCGGCAATCTTCCTTGCAAATGCCTCGCGCGAAAACCCATGGCTGCCACAGGTGTGGAAGACACCTTCGCTCCGCCGGGAAATGATCCGCCGCAGCATCTCAAAGAGTGTGCCGAGATAGGTGGGGTTGCTCACCAGATCAGAAAACGCGGGGAAGGGCTGCCCCTTTCGCAGGGTGTCGAGCACGAGCGACACGAAGTCACGTGGGTAACCAAAAATGCTCGATGAGCGGGCGATGGCGTATTTGCGGCTGCTCGCGCTGAGCAGGTGTTCCGCCGCCAGTTTGCTTTTTCCGTATTCGGTCCTGGGCGCGGCAGGGGAGGTTTCGGAATACGGGCCGGCAGTCCCCTCGAAAACGTAATCGGTGGAGAGATAGACAAAAAAGCAATCCCTCCCTGCAATCGCGTCCACCAGATTCCTCGTGGTGTCGACATTTGCCTGGCGTGCGAGCGCCGGGGCTTTTTCCAGCGCGAACACATCCTTGTTGCCGGCGAGATGGAGGACCGCGTCGGGCCGTTGCTCGGCGATCAGCCTGGCGACCGCCGCCGGATCGGCAAGGTCGCAGCCGATGGTCCCGTTCGCTTCCCGCCCGGGGCGATCGACCCGAATCAGCGGCATGGCCGGGTCTGAAAAACATCTGGCGAGCGCCGAGCCAACCACGCCCGCAGCACCGGTGAGCAGCACTCGCGTCATGAGCAGAGCCGGGCGGTGATGACCTTGGCGATGAAGCGCAAGTAGCGGACGCTCTCGCGGAAGAGGCGCAGCTTCGTCTCTCCATGGATGCGTTTGCCGTAGATGATCGGAATCTCCGTGACGCTGAAGCCCGCGCGCTTGGCGTGGATCAGGAACTCGACGAGGAACACGTTGCCCTCGTTTATCAGGCGAGGCTTGATCGCATCGAAGACGCTCTTCTTAAACATCCGAAAGCTGTGGGACGTGTCTGTTTCGGGAAACCCAGTCGCGAGGCGCGTGAGGAACCGCCCGAGGAAACTGGCGTAGATCGCGAGCCGCGACTTGTCCTTCATCATCTGGCCATCGAGGTAGCGTGAGCCGATGACGATGTCGTGCTGGCCCATGAGGGAGAGCATTTTGGGAAAGCATTCGGGATCGTGGCACAAGTCCGCGTCTATGCAGACGATGTTCGCCTTCGACGCCAGCTCAAATCCCTCAAACCAGGAGCGTGCGAGGCTGGGCCGGCCCTTTCGGAGGTGGACGACGAGCGAGGGCATCGTCGCGGCGAGGCTGCGCAAGGTTTCGCGCGTGCCGTCCGTGGAGTTGTCGTCTGCCACAACGATCTCGCCGTCAATGTTGTTCGCCTCAAAGACCCTCTGGATTTGGGGCAGGAGGATGGCGATGTTTTCCCGCTCGTTGAAGGTCGGGATGACAACCGAGAGTTGCCGCGAGGAAGGAGGGATTGACATGGAGGGTGCCGAGCTTTGTCCCGCGTGGTTGCCTATGCCTTGTAGAAATCCGGCCTCTCCTCGTCCATGCGATGCGAGAGCATGTTGAGCCAGGTCGAGTCCTCGATGGTGGTGAAAGTGTGCACCACGTAGGGCTCAATGATGAAGGCCATGTGCGGCTTGGCGCGGAAATGGTGTTCCTCGTTCGTGACGATGTTCCTCACGTCGATCTGGATCTCGCCGCTCAGGATGTAAAAAAGCTCCTTGGTGTAGCGGTGATAATGGTTGCCGCGCTCGACGCCCGCCCGGGTGTGGATGTAGTTGACCTCGCCCCAAGTGTATTTGTTGATGATGCCCAGGAAGCCGCCACGCTGGTCCTCGTGGATGACGTATTTTTCCAGAAACTCCACGGGGGGTCTGCTGTTGACGGGGATGGGGCTGCTGGCTGCGGCTTGCTGCTCGGGGGATTTCATTTCGTCCGGTTCACTTGAGGGGATTTTCGGTTGAGGGGAGCGGGTGTCAAGCGTGCCTTGCCGCAGGCCGCCGGTTCGGGGAGCGCACTTCCGCCGCCACGCGCGGGCTGCTGCGTCAGATACCGCCGCACGGTTTCACGGATGCCGCTCTCGAAGCTGTGCATGGGCTGCAAGCCGAGTTCGCGGCGCGCCTTTGCCGTGTCCATTGCGTAGCGGCGGTCGTGGCCGGGGCGGTCGGGCACGAAGGTGGTGAGCCGTCGCGTGTTGCCACCGAGCTGCGGGGCCAGCTCATCCACGAGGTCGCAGAGGTGTTCCACGAGGCGGAGGTTGGGCCATTCATTGCCGCCGCCGAGGCAGTAGGTCTCGCCGGCGCGGCCGCGCATCAAGGCTTGCCACAGGGCTTGGGCGTGGTCGGTCACGTGGAGCCAGTCGCGGATGTTTTGGCCGTCGCCATAGACGGGGATGGGCTGGCGGGCAGCGGCGCGGATGATGACCAGCGGGATGAGCTTCTCCGGGAACTGGCGCGGGCCATAGGTGTTCGAGCCGTGCGTGGTGACGGTGTCCAGGCCGTAGGTTTGGTGGTAGCTGCGGACGAGCAGGTCGCTGGCGGCTTTGCTCGCGGCGTAGGGCGAGTTCGGCGCGTAGGGCGAGGTCTCGGTGAAGTGGCCGGCGGGGCCGAGGCTGCCGAAGACTTCATCGGTGCTGACGTGCACGAATCGGGTCTGGGGCCTGGGGTCTGGGGTCTGGGTCCAAGCCGCGCGGCACGCTTCGAGCAGGTTGAAGGTGCCCACGACGTTTGTTTGGATGAAGTCGCCGGGGGCTTCAATCGAGCGGTCCACATGAGACTCGGCAGCGAGGTGGAGCACGTGGGTGATGGTGTGGTCGCGGACGACGCGTGCGACGGCGGGTTTGTCGCGGAGGTCCACTTGCTCGAAGTGGTATTTCGGATGGCTGGCAACGGCGGCGACATTCTCCAAACGTCCGGCGTAGGCGAGGCAGTCGAGGTTGACGACGCGCTCGACTTCGGGCTGGCCGATGGCGTGTTCAAGCACATGGGAGCCGATGAAGCCGCAACCGCCGGTGACCAACAGGTTCATCCACAATCGGGCTTAGCTCGTCCGCGTGACCATCCAATCGCCGAGCACCAGCACGTCCATCTTCGTGCGGAGGAAGCAGTCGAGCGCTTCTTGCGGGCGGCAGACGACAGGTTCGTTTTCGTTGAATGAGGTGTTGAGCACGATGGGCACGCCGGTCCGTTCGCGGAAGGCTTCGATGAGGCGGTGGTAGCGCGCGTTCGTGTCACGATGGACGGTTTGCAATCGTCCCGAGCCATCGGCGTGCGTGGTGGCGGGGATTTGCGCGCGCCTGGCTTCGCGGACTTGGAAGACTTCCATCATGAAGGGCACGTCGTCGTCCTGCTCGAACCACTCGCTGACGTGCTCGCGAAGAATGCTCGGGGCGAAGGGGCGGAAGCTCTCGCGGCGCTTTATCTTCAGGTTGAGAATGTCCTTCATGTCGGCGCGGCGCGGGTCGCCGAGGATCGAGCGGTTGCCGAGGGCGCGCGGGCCCCATTCCATGCGGCCTTGGAACCAGCCGATGACTTTGCCTTCGGTGATGGCCTGGGCGGTGCGGCCGCACAGGGCGGCTTCGTCTGTGAAGTGCTCGATGGTGCAGCCTTCCGCGGCGATGGCGGCGGCTTTGGACTCAAGCAGCGACTTGACTTCAGCGTTGCTGGAGCTTGGTCCCCAGTAGCCGTGGTCCATGTGCGGGCGGGATTTCACGTCGCCGAGACGGTTTGCCACGACGAAGGCGGAGCCGATGGCCCCGCCGGCATCGCCCGCAGCGGCGGGGAGATACATCCGCTTGAACGGGGAGTTGAGATACACCTTGCCGTTGGCGACGGAGTTCATCGCGCAGCCGCCGGCGAAGGCGAGGTTCGGGCACTGGTATTTCTTGTGCAACGCGGCCAGCAGTGCGGCGAAAGCCTCCTCATACATGACCTGCGCGGAGCGGGCCAGGTCCTTGTGGCGCTGTTCGAGCGGCTCGCCGGCCTTGCGCGCGGGGCCGAGGAGTTCCTCCAGCTCGGGGCTGAAGACGGTGCCAATCTCGGGCGAGCAGTTGTCCCATGTGTAATGGACGTTTTCACGGTGGTGCCGGAAAAACTCCAGGCCGAGGCGGAAGGTGCCATCGCTCTGCACACGGACGATTTGGCGCATCTGCTCCACATAGGTGCGCTGGCCGTAGGGGGCAAGGCCCATGACTTTGTATTCGTCGCCGTAGTGGGGGAAGCCGATGAGCTGCGTGACGGCCGTGTAGAATAGGCCCAGTGAGTGCGGGAAGAAAACACGCCCGTCGATCTGGATGTCCCCGCCCCGGCCCATGCCCCACGCTGAGCTGGCGAAATCACCGAAGCCATCCACGGAGAGACACACCGCCTCGTCGAAATTGCCGACGTGAAAAGCGGAGGCCAGGTGCGCGAGGTGGTGCTCGATGTGATGAAACTTCGCGCGGAGCGGCTCGCCGGCAAAGGCTGCGGCCAGCGAATCCTCGACGGACGCGGCGCGGCGGATGTTGCGCACGCGGTTGAGGATGAGTTTTGGGCTGGGCATCCGTCGCAGCGCGTAGGCGATACGGCGGAAGTTGTTCACGCCCGGATCGCGGTTGAGCGAGATGTGCTCGACATCGGCGAGCTTCAGCCCGCCTTCACTCAGCACGTAGCGGATGGCCTCCGAGGGCATGCCCGACCAGTGCTTGATGCGGCGGAAGCGTTCCTCCTCCGCGCAGGCGATGAGTTTGCCATCGCGCACGAGACAGGCGGAGGAGTCGCCGTGAAAGGCGTTGAGTCCGAGTATGACGGCCATACAGATGAAATCAGGCCAAGCTGCCGCCCTTGGTCGCGAGCCGGAAAACTCCGGCGCAACCACTCGGGCGCACTGCGTTCAATTGTCTGTTTCGCGACACGGGGTCGGAAACCACTGCGGCCCGGCGAACCGGGCGGAAAATTACTTGCCGAGGAAGCGGATCAACAGCGGCAGCAGGCCCGCTGCGCGGCTGTGCCATGTCTCCAGTTGTTTCACGCGCTGGACGACGTGAGCGCGTTCCGAGGCTGGGGCAGCAGCGGCGAGACGTTTGAGCCGCACCAGCCGGCCCTCGCCGCTCTTGATATGCGGCTCGATCTGCTCCTTCAAAAATCCCGTCGCCAGCGCGCGCAGGCCTGTCTCCGCCTCGTAGTGGTCGCAACGCGATTCGTGGTCGTCACACGACCGCACCGCGCCCGTGCTGCGGAGGAATTTCAAACCCTGGCTCGCCGAGCCTTTGCTGATGTCCAGCCGCCCGGCGATGTCATCCAAGCTCAAGGCCGCCGTGGAAATGTAGAGCAGCCCGTAAATCTGGCCGATGGACTTGGGCAGGCCCACCACCTGCGCCAGCCCCACGAAAAGGTCCACTGCCTCCGCCTCCAACGCATTCAGACCAGCCAGCGTGGGAACGCTGGCAGGGCGGCGGGTCGTGATTTCGGTGGTGTCGAGTGCCATGGACGACGGATTGGCAGTGAAGCAGAAGAACACGATCAGTTCAATATTTTTTGAACAGAGAGTTCCCTGGCGACCCGGCTCTCAGGGCCGCAGCACGTTCAGTAGTGCGGACGGGCAGCAGCCGTTCCAACCCGCCCATGCATTTGCTGCCGCTGCGTGCGAGGACGCCCGCGCCCTGCGCTTCTGATTACCGAAGTGCTTTCCGCCTCTTCGCCGTCGTGCTAAGACGCGCCCGTGCGCAGCTACCAAAACTTCATCGGCGGCGAGTGGATCGCCGCTCAATCCGGCCAGACCTTCACCAACCTCAACCCCGCCGACACGCGCGAGGCCGTCGCGCACTATCCGCTGGGAGGGCGCGCCGATGCGCTCGCCGCCGTCACAGCCGCTCAGGCCGCGTTCCCCGGCTGGGCCGCGCAGAGCTCGGTCGCGCGCGGGCGCGTGTTGAGCAAGGCCTCGCAGCTCATCGAGGCGCGCAAGCCCGAGCTGGCCGAGCTGCTCACGCGCGAGGAAGGCAAAACTCTCGCCGAGGCCACCGGCGAGGTGCAGCGCACCGCCGACATCTTCCGCTTCTTCGGCGGCCTGAGCTACGTGCTCGGCGGCCAGACCATCCCGCACGATTTGCCCAGCCAGTTGCTCTACACCCGACGCGAGCCGCTCGGCGTCGTCGCCCTCATCACACCGTGGAATTTCCCCATCGCCATCCCCGCTTGGAAAATGGCCCCCGCGCTCGTCAGCGGCAACGCTGTCATCATCAAGCCCGCCTCGCAGGCGCCGGCGATGACTTGCGAGCTGGCGAGGATTCTCTCCGAAGCCGGCCTGCCCAAAGGCGTGCTCAACGTCGTCGTTGGCAGCGGCAGGGAAGTCGGCGGCGAACTGGCGACGAACCCTGCCGTCGTAGCGCTCTCCTTCACCGGCTCGCTCGGCGTCGGCTCGCAAATCTACCAGCAGCTCGCCCCGCGCATGGCCCGCGCGCAGATGGAGATGGGCGGCAAGAACCCCACCATCGTCCTGGCCGACGCCGACCTCGACCTCGCCGCGCGGCTCGTGGCCATCGCGGGCTTCGGCCTCACCGGCCAGGCTTGCACCGCCACCAGCCGCGTCATCATCGAGCGCAGCGTGGCGGAAGCATTCGCCGCGAAGCTCGTCGAGAAGGCCAACGCCATCGTCGTGGGCAACGGCTTGAAGCCCGGAGTCACGATGGGTCCTGCCGTGAGCAGGGCGCAGCTCGAAGGCAATTTGAACTACGTCGCCATTGCCCAGCAGGAAGGCGCGACGCTCCTCTGCGGCGGCGCGCGTCTCACCGACGGCGACCTCGCCCACGGCTACTTCATGCAGCCCACCGTGCTGGGCAACGTCGCGCCCGCCGCGCGCATCGCGTGCGAGGAAGTCTTCGGCCCCGTCGTCGGCATCATCCCCGTGGACAACTTCGACGAGGCCCTCGCCGTCGCGAACAGCGTGGACGTGGGCCTGAGCGCGAGCCTCGTCACGCGCGACTTGAAGAAGGCGATGCTCTACACCGAGCGCATCCAGGCGGGCGTGGTGAAGGTGAACCAGATTTCCACCGGCCTCGCGCTGCAAGCCCCCTTTGGCGGCGTGAAGAGGAGCAGCACCGACTCCTACAAGGAGCAGGGGGCTGGCGCTGTGGAGTTCTACTCGAAGCTCAAGACGGTGTATCTCGACTACTCGGCGTGATCGCCGGCCACGGACGTAACACGCACACCAAGCAGTGGTGGCGAACCCGGCAGGCCTCGTCAAGACAGCCGCCTGCGATTCCTGTTCCATCCGTGGCTCAACTGCATGGTCTCGGATTCGGAGAGCAGGAAGGCAGGAGAAGCAGCGGCCTGCCTTCGATTCGTTTCTCCTGCCTTCGTGCCCTCCTAATAAATTCTGGTCGCTTCATCCCTGTTCCAGCTCAGGGTTGGAAAAAGTCTTCGCAGCCGCGCCGCTTCCCGCTACACCTTGCGCATGGATACCTTGCTGAAACTGCTGCGCGATGACGCCTCTCTGAAGCCCGCCCAGCTCGCCGCCATGTTGAATCTCTCCGAGCCGGAGGTCGCCGCCAAAATCAGGGCGCTCGAGACAGACGGGGTCATCCTCGGCTACCGCACCGTGCTGAACGAGGAGAAGGTCGGCGGCGACGCCGTGCGCGCCGTCATCGAGGTGAAGATCACCCCCGAGCGCGGAGGCGGATTCGACCGGCTTGCCGAGCGCATCGCGAAGTATGAGGAGGTGAAGACCTGCTACCTCATGAGCGGCGGCTACGACCTGCTCGTGGTGCTGGAGGGCAACAACCTCCGTGCGCTGGCCACTTTCGTCGCCGAGAAACTTGCCACGGTGCAGGGCGTGGTCTCCACCTCCACACACTTCATGCTCAAGACATACAAGGAGCAGGGCGTGCTGATGGGTCGCGCGCCCGTTGAGGAACGGCTCTCCGTCGCGCCGTAGATACGGCTCCAGCCTGCGCGTCAGCGCCGCCCAGCAAGGCGCGCGGCCTGATGGATGGGACAACTGGGCCGCCCCTCCTCGTAATCCTGATCCTGCTCCGCTCACCGAAACACGGGGGGAAGGAGCAGGATTAGGATCAGGATTATGAGCAGGAGTGGGACAGCATCCGCGTTCCAATAAACTGGGCTGCGCCCCTTCTGCTGCTCCCTCCGGAAACGGGCTTGCCCTTTTTTCCTCCCGCCGAAATCATGCGCCCCATGCTCAAACATCTACTCGCCCCCAGGTTCATTGTCCCCGCCTTCATCGTCGGCGCGGCCGTCGCTCTGACCGCCGCCGATGCCGGCAAAAAAGGCGTCGGCTACAGCACCACCCCCCTCATCCCCGGCACCAAGTGGCACGTCCACGATGGCGACCGTCCCGCGCCGCCCGTTGTCACGCCGGGAGCGACCTTCAGCCATCTCGCGCCGCCGCCCTCGGACGCGGTCGTGCTCTTCGACGGCAAGGATTTGTCCAAGTGGGCCGGCCCGAAAGGCGACGCCGGGTGGAAGGTGGAGGACGGCCACATGGAGGTCGCCCCGAAGTCCGGCAGCATCCAGACGA
>JACRKB010000130.1 GCA_016235545.1 Verrucomicrobiota bacterium
CCACCCCCCGCCGCTACAGGGAAAACCGATTCGCAAACTGAAGGTTGCGACTACGGGAGGCGGACCGCTTCGCCCTTCCGCTGCGTGAAACGGCTCCAGTGGGTGTAGCCGACGGAGGTGGCGAGTTGCAGCGCCTTGTCCCAGTCCGCCCCCACGTCGCCCGGCGCGTGCGCGTCGGAGCCGAAGGTGATGGGCACGCCGGCGCGGTAGGCGAGCTGGAGGAAGTAGCGGCTGGGGTAGATCTCCCGGCAGTCCTTGCGCAGCCCGGCGGTGTTCAGCTCGATGGCGGTGCCACTGGCCTTCGCTGCACGGAGAAAGGTGTCGAACATCTTCGTGCAATCGCGGTCGGGGTAATACTTGAACTTCTTGGGCAGGTCCGCGTGGCCGATGATCTCGAAGAGGCCGCTGGCCGCCGCCATGGTGAGCCGGTCGAAATAGACGGACCACACCTCGAAGGGGTCGCGGGTCTTCCACTGCGAGAGCTTCTCCGGGTTGTCCACGTCCCACGCGTCGGAGACGTAGTGGACGGATCCAATGAGGTAGTCCCACGGGTGCCGCGCGGCCAGCTCGCGAATCCAGTCCTCGTGGCCGGGCAGGTAGTCCACTTCGAGCGCGAGCTTGATGGTGAGCTTGGGGAACTCGCGTTGGGCGCGCCGGACCTTCTCCACGTATTCGTCGAGCTGGCTGTCAAACATCCGCCAGTTGTCGAAGTCATCGCACCGCATCGGCGAGTGGTCGCTGAAGCCGATCTCCGTCAGGCCCGCCGCCATCGCGCGCGCGGCGTATTCCACCGGCTCGCCTGCCGCGTGGCGGCAGAGCGGCGTGTGCATATGGTAGTCGGCAGGAAACGACATGGGGACAGGGTAGAAAGCGACGCAGGGCATTTACAGGACATTTACAACATCGCATTTGACCGCAGCGCAACGGTGGCTATTGTCCGCACAGTTCAACCAACCGACCAGTGCCATGAAAACGCCCATGCTCCAGACTGCTTCGCGCCGAGCTTTCACCCTCATCGAACTGCTCGTGGTCATCGCGATCATCGCGATCCTGGCGGGGATGCTGTTGCCGGCGTTGTCCAAGGCCAAGGAGAAGGGCCGGGCCACGGCCTGCATGAATAATATGCGGCAGATCGGTCTTTCATCCCGTCTCTACTCCGACGACAGCGATGGTATCTACGTCCAGTTGGCGGCCCAAACCGCCCAGTCGCCACCCAACGCGATGCTGCCCACCGTGGAGGGCTACACCGTCTGGCCCGACAAGCTCAAGCCCATGATGCAATCGGAAAAGGGCTTCGAGTGTCCGTCTCTTCAAAAATCCACCATCCAAAACACCACTTGGAAGTGGGGCATCGGCATCAACTACCCCACCATCGGGCGTTTTCTGGATGCGCCACGCGGTGGTTTTGATGCGCGTGTGCGCGAGGTGAATGTCATCTCTCCCAGTGAAACGGTGATGTTTTCCGACATAGCTCAAGTCGCCAACCGCACCTTGCCACCGGACGAGTGGATCGCCAGCCCAACCATCTCAAGTGCGGCGTCCTGGGACAACGTGCTCTTCCGCACACCCGAAAACACCTGCTGCTTCAACGGGGCCACACCCATGCGTCCGTTCAACAGGCATGGAAAGCGTGCAAACATGATCATGGCCGACCAGCACTATGAGTCACAGGCCGTCAGCACACTCGGAATCCAATTCTTCCCCGGCGTGGCACCCGGCGGCGGGGCAGCTCAAGGTGTCGTGAACGGTGCCTATGACCCGCGCTGGAAATGGGATTTGTTCTAAGTCCACTCGCCCCCGGACGCCGCCATGTTCGCCCGAATTACCCTCCTGCTGGCCCTCACCGTTTTCGTGGCACCACTCGGCTGCCGAAAAAAGGCCTCGTCAGCTACACATCCGGACACCGAGATTTCTGTGCCATCCCCAATCGTCCTGCCTGCTGGGACGCGGCCTCATGGAGCCTCCGCGCCCTCTCCCGCTGCGCTGGCGACGCAGTTGAACAACGCTCTTCACTCTTACTTGGAGATGAAGGGACGGATGCCTCACGAAATTAACGAGCTTGCCGCCGCCAAGCTGGTGCCCAGCGTGCCAGCTCCGCCACCCGGCAAGAAATACGCGATTGACCCACAGAAGTTGGAAGTGCTGCTGATCAGTCAGTGACTAGCACCCTGTCCAGTCCCGAGAACTAGCCGCAACGACTTGCCTGCCTGTTGGCAAACGCTCTTCCGCCCGCTCCTCCATCCGCTGAACTCAAACGGCTCGGCGCGCACAGGGCCATCGTAGCCGAGCCGAGTCAGCGCGCCGAAGAACTGCGTGAGGTCAATCACACCCGTTGCGCCGGGCAGTTCCCGCTGGCGGTCGAGCAACTCCACTTTCGGGCTGCCCAACGGTGCGTCGTTCAAGTCCACGCTCACAATTTCATCCCTCTGCAACGAGGCCAGCTCCGTCGCCGGGCTGCCGCTCATCCACCAGTGCCACGAATCCAGCACAAGCCCGAGGTTCCGAGTGCTGATGGCCGCGATGAGTTCGCGGAGTTGCGGCAGTGAGTGGATGAACTCGTGCGGCTTGCCCCGCCGCAGCGTGGGCGTGGCGCAGTATTCCAGGCCAAAGCGGATGCCGTGGTCGCCCAGCACGCGGGCCACCTCACCGAAGCGCTCGACGTGCTGCTGGAAGTTCTCGGCGTAGGACAGCTCGTCGTGGAAGGGAACGATGGAGGAGCCCAGCCGCGTCACGCCGCAGTGCTGCAGGACTTGGGCGAACTCGGGCAACTGCCGCATCCCGTCTGCGAATAGTTGCGCGTCCCGCCGCAGGTCAATCGGCAGCCCCGCCAGCCCGAAGCGCAGCCCCTTCGCGCGCAAGTCGTCGAGCAGCCGCTCCAACTCGCCCTCGGTCAACCGCGCCAGCTCATCCGCCCGCGCCTCGACCGAGTCGAAGCCGTGCCGATGCGCCAGCTCGATGGCTTCGAGCTGCGTCGCGTCGATGCACAGGCTGCGGCAGACGAGGCATGTGAACACGCGGCCAAGATTGGCTGGCGCTCGACACCTACCTCAAGGCGCAAAGTTACCGCTTCAGCAATCTCCCGTATTGAGCGGGGCATCTGCATTGCTACTCTCAACTCGGCCACAAGGCACTGCGGAATTCTATGAGTGTCCGAATCCTCTCCCTGCTCGCAGTCGCACTGCTGCTCGCCACATCCGCCCGCTCGCAAGTGGTCCCGCCCGCGCCCCCGAGCATCACAAACTTCACCCTCAACGGCAGCCAGCGCGTGCTGCGCTGTACGCCCTTTCCCGGTGCGCAGAGCTTCAAAATCTTCAGCACCACCGACCTGCGGCAATCCTTCACCGAAGACACCAGCGGCGCGGTCAGCGGCTTCTCCTGGACCGGCACCAACACCAGCTCCGCCCGCTTCTTCCGTCTCGACACCACGCCGCTCGACTCGAACGCGCTCGTCACCGCCACCGTCCTCAATCGCCTCGCCTACGGCCCCACGCCCGCACTGCTCGACCGGTTCAAGACCGACGCGATTGACCTCTACATCGCCGAGCAGCTCGCGCCAGAGACGGTCACGGAGACGGTGCAGAACCAGCACACGAACATCGCGTTCTTCGAGAGCCGGTTCGCCGCGCCGGCCACTGCGATTCCGCTCAGTGCCACCACCGGTCCCGGCTCGGCGCAGGTGGGCGACTTGCGCGCGTGGTTCGCCCTGCGCGCAGTCGGGGCGGACCGCCAGCTCCTGGAAGTGCTGCTTCAGTTCCTCGACAACCACTTCGTCACGCAGCACACCAAGACGATGGATTACTTCCAGTTCGCGTATGGTGATTTCACGTTGCGGAACCGCATCGCCACCGAGCTGGAGCTGCGCGACCTGAACCGCTGGCGCGCGTCGCTGCTCAACCCGACGGTCACGTTCAAGGAGCTGCTCACGGTCAGTTGCGAAAGCCCGGCGATGATTGTCTATCTCGACACCGTCAGCAGCCGTGGCGACGGCGGGCGCGTGCCGAACGAGAACTTCTCCCGCGAAATCATGGAGCTGTTCAGCATGGGCGTGGACAACGGCTACGACCAGACCGACATCACCGACATGTCGCACGCGTGGGGGGGCTGGACGGTGGAGATGTTTCCAACCAACGAGGTCTTCAACCCGTTCGCGGCAAAGACGACAACGCTGCTGTCACCCTCGGGGGGCGGCAACTACACGAACCTCGTCGGCTCGTGGGCGTTCTACTACCGCACCGGCTACCACGGCACGTCGCGCAGCGTCTTCACGAACAAGTTCGTCCCCGCCCGCTTTGGCGCGCCGTGGACCACGCGCACTTACGCCAACGCCACGCCCGGCTCCTACCAGCTCACGTTCCCCGCGCGCACCGGCACGAACACCATTCAGGACGGCTACGACATCATCGCGCATCTCGCGGACCTTCCCTTCACGCAGGAATACATGAGCGTGAAACTCTGCCGGCTCCTCGTGCACGAGGACTTCGCGCACGGCTACGACTTCACCGCGCCGCAGCTCACGCCGGAGGCTGACCTCGTGCGCCAGTGCATGATGGCGTGGGAGACAAACATGCCGCGCGGCCAGATTCGCAAGGTGCTCGATGTCATCTTCAAGTCCGACCTGTTCCGCTCGCACACTGCCGCGTTCGCGAAGGTGAAGACGCCGCTGGAATACACCGTGAGCGCCATCCGTGCGCTGCGAGTCAGCACGAATGGCACTGGCTTGCACGGCTCGTGGTCTTCCGACACGGACGGAACTTCGCTCGCCACGCCCATGCAGCGCATGGGCGGCATGGTGCTTTTCGACCGCGCTGAACCAGACGGCTATCCCGAGAGCGGAGCCGGCTGGATTAGCGCGGGAACGCTCGCTGAACGAGTTCGCTGGACGCAGTCGCTGCTCATCGCCAGCGGCCAGACGGGCCACAATGGTTCGCAGAGCGGCACCGGCAACGACGCGTCGAACTCCGCCACCTCACCCGTGCGCCTGTTGTTCACGCGACTTCCGCTCTTGGCCGACCAGCAGGACGCCGCGAAGGTCGCTGACGTGTTCCTCGGTCTGCTTTTCCCAGGCGAAGGCGCGGCGAACCTGAACCTCTACCGCACCGCCTCCATCAACTTTCTCAACACGAGCGATGATGGCTTGAGCGCGTCGCCGTTCAGCGCGCTCACGCCCAGCGCCACCGCCGCCAACGCCTACGACACGCGCGTCCGTGGAATGGTGGCGATGCTGATGGGGATGCAACGATTCCAGGAACAATGAAACGAGCAGGATTAAGATTAGGATTACGAGTAAGAGCAGAAGTCGCTGCTTCGGCTCCTACTCTTACTCGTAATCGTAATCTTAATCCTCCCCTCCCATGCCTTACATAAACACCCTCACCCGCCGCGACTTCATGCAGCGCTCCCTCCTCGGCGGCGCGGGCTTGGGCCTCGCCGCGCTCGCCAACATTCCGCCCTTCGCCGCGCGCGCACTGGCCGAGGGCACCATCGGTCTCAACGGCAAGAAGCTCCTCTTCGTTTTCCTGCGCGGCGGCAACGATGGACTCGGCTCCCTCGTGCCTGTGCAGGATTCCGCTTACAGCTCATCCATCCGCAGCTCCACGCTTATCGCGAAGGACGGCGCAACGGATTACTCGGCCACGCCGGGCCCAGCGGACTTCCCCACCAGCCCCGGTGCGACGGCGACCTTCAACTACGCCAGCGCCATCCGCCTCGGCAACGGCTTCGCTGCACTGCATCCGGCGTTGAAGTTTCTCGCGCCGGTTTACAACGCCGGCGACCTCGCCCTCATCCACCGAGTCGGCTACCCGAAGCAGTCGCGCTCGCACTTCGACTCGCAGAACTACTGGGAGAACGGCCTGCCAAACAACAACGTCTCCAAGGAAGGCATCTTCTACCGCACCGTCATCGAGTCGGGCCTCGCGAGCACTTCGCCCCTCACCGCGGTCAGCATTCAGTCCGCGTTGCCGGTGCTGCTGCGTGGCTCCGCCGCCGCGCTCACGAACCTCACCGACCCACTTCGCTACGACCTGCTTGGCGTGCCGAACAGCAGCACCTCCGGCGACATCAAGGCGACGAACGCCCTCCTCAGCGCGCAGTCCACGCCGTTCCCGGACAAGAAGAGCCGCGCGTTCCTCAGCCTGCAATACGACGGCCTGCTCAAGACGCTGTCCATCTTCAGCAGCATCAACTTCACAGAGACTGGCAACACCTACGTGGACGACGTGAACACGGACGGCGGCAGCAATCCTTACTACCTCTTCCCCACTTCGCAGGCGAAGAACGGCGGCTATGCCTTCAACGGCAACAGCACCGCGAAATACGTCGTGGACCAGTCCAGTTCCGCGACCAGCTTCTTCGCCGGCCTCAAGGCCGCGTCGCTCATCCTCAACCACACCGACGCCGTCATCGCCGGCACCGAGATGGGCGGTTTCGACACGCACGACAACCAAGGCGGCGCGACGGGCGCGCACGCGAACCTCCAGCAGCGCATCGGCTGGGCGCTCTACGGGCTGCGGAAGTATTTCCAGATTTACGGGCGGCTCGGCTCGGCTCCCGCCTCCGGCGCGAAGTGCGCGTGGAGCGATGTCGTGGTCGTGCTGCTCACGGAGTTTGGCCGCACGACCATCCAGAACACGTCGGGCGGCACCGACCACGCGGAGGCGGGCGTGATGTTCCTCGCGGGCGGCGGTGTGAAGGGAACCGGCAAGAGCGGGCGCGTGACCGGTGTCGTCGGCTGCCATCCCGGCGGCACCGGCGTGCATCCGAGCGACACATTGGCTCCGTGGATTTCAGGTCCGGCGAACCAAGCCGGCGGCGTGGACGGCTCCATGTTCGGCATCAGCGACCGTTACCTGAAACGCTCCGTGGACTACCGCTCCGTCCTCGGCAAGGTCATCCGCGACCATCTCGGCGCAACGCAGAACCAGCTCAACCGCATCATCCCCGGCTACGCGAACGAGGCGCAGGAGCACCTGCTCACTGGCGGCACGGTCACGACTCCGATAGAGTCCACCGGCGTGAGCACCCCTATCATTGGCGAGCCGGACATCTTGGTGTGAAGAGCAACCCCACTGCAGCCGAGCGCCCCGTTGGAAGTTGGAAGTTGAGCGTTGGACGTTGGACGTTCGCCCTCTGGCTTTCAACATTCAGCATTCAGCATTCAGCCCGCGCAGATTCCGTTACTCTCCGTCCTGTCGCCGACACCACGCTCATCGAGACCGCGCCGAACAACAATCTTGGCGGCCAGCCCTTCGCCAATTCCGGCACGACGCAGAACTTCACCAAGAACCGCGCGCTGTTCCGCTTCGATGTCTCGGCCATCCCGACCGGCGCGCAGGTGGATTCGGTCTCCCTCGCCTTCGAGGTCACGCGCCAGCCGGTGGACGGCTACGCTCCGGCGGACTTCGGCCTGCACCGGATGCTCGTCTCGTGGGGCGAGGGCGCGCAGACCACCGCGAACCCCGGCAGCCCCGGCCAAGGCGCGCCCGCCGCGCCCGGCGAGGCAACGTGGCTAGCACGATTCGCCCAGACCGGCCCGAACTGGGCCGCGCCCGGTGGTTTGGCGGGAACGGACTTCGCCGCTACGAGCAGCGCGGGGCAGAGCATCTACAGCACCGCGAACTCGCCCTACTTCTTCACCTCGTCCCAGCTCGCCGCCGACGTGCAGCTCTGGCTTGCGAATCCGAGTGAGAATTACGGCTGGATGCTGCTGGCGAATGACGAGGGGCCGAACTTCACCGCCCGCCGCTTCGGCTCGCGAGAGGACAGCATCAATGCGCCGCAGCTTGCCGTGCAATTCACCACTGTGCCGGAGCCGTCGTCGCTGGTGCTGCTGGCGGGAGCGGCGGCCCTGCTGGCGGGGCGAATCCGGCGGAAATAATAATGGGCGCGGCTGTGCCAGACGTTGTGGCATGCCCGTGAAGCGAGGTCCGATTTCCTGTCACTGCCTGCATCGGCACACGCGGGCTGATGCGGCTTGGACAGCGTGCTCCATCGCGAAAAACAAAACAGGCGCCCCGAAACGGAGGCGCCTGTCTGAAAAAAGAAAGCGGGCTACTTCTGTGCTGCGGAGGCCGCATTCGCCCGGTTGAGCGCAAGTGCGAGGCGGGACTTCCTGCGGTTGGCGGTGCTGCGCTTGATGACACCCTTCTTCACCGCCTTGTCGAGCATCGAGGTGGCGACGCGAAGGGCTTCGGGCGAGGTGTCCCGCTTGGCCTCAATCGCAGCGCGGAACTTCTTCACGACTGTTTTGACCTGGGTCCGGACGATGTTGTTGCGGAGTTGCTTGCGCGCGCTGTTGCGCATGCGGCGGGCGGCTGACTTGGTGTTCGGCATATTGTTTTCTCGGTTAAGAGGCGCGCACCCTAGCCAATGGCTGTTCGTTGTCAACGGCTTGTTCCGCCACTGAATTGCCTTGGCTGCCTGGCGTCTGGTCCCGTTGAATCCATTGGTCCACCGTGACTCCACCGCCCACCATCGCCCTGCTCTGCTGGTCGCTGGCCGCGCTCACGCTCCACTGCTCAACTGCCGGGGCGCTGGAGACCGGCGGATTGTTCAAGGATGGCGTGCTGCCGCTGCTGTCGAAGCACTGCCACGAATGCCACAGCCACGCGGCGAAGAAATCCAAGAACGGCCTCGTGCTCGACTCGCTCAACGCCATCCTCGTGGGCGGCGATTCGGGGCCGGCGGTGGTGCCGGGCGAGCCGGAGAAAAGCCCGCTCATCGCGGCGGTGCGCCACACCAGCCCGGACTTGCAGATGCCGCCCAAGGGGAAGGCGAAGTTGTCCGAGGCCGAGATCGCGCTGCTGGTCGAATGGGTGAGGCAGGTGGAGCCGTTGAAGGAAACGGCGGTGCGTGCCGGCACGGACTGGTGGTCGCTGAAGCCGCTGGTGCGGCCGGTGATTCCGAGCAATCAGTATTCAGTGTTCAGTGTTCAGTCGGGCAAGAGCACGCACAAAGCACCCGCTGCGAAACTGAACACTGAACAGTGGAAACTGAATGCTTCGGCGAACCCGATTGACGCCTTCATCGCCGCCAAGCTCCGTGAACAGAAGCTCGCGCCCTCGCCTGAAGCCGACGCGCGCACGCTCATCCGCCGGCTGCACTTCGACCTCATCGGCCTGCCGCCGTCGCCGGAGGAAGTCGAGGAGTTCGAGCGCGAGTTCCAAATCGGCCATCGGCCATCGGCCATTGGCAATCTGACGGACAAACTCCTCGCCTCCCCCCGCCACGGCGAGCGGTGGGCGCGGCACTGGCTGGACACCATTCACTTCGCGGACACCCATGGCTTCGAGCACGACATTTTCCGCACGAACGCCTGGCGTTACCGTGACTACGTCATCACGGCTTTCAACCGCGACGTGCCATGGCAGCGGTTCATCCGCGAGCAACTCGCGACGGATGTTTTCTATCCCGCCGAGCCTCAACTCACGGCGGCCTTGGGCTTCCTCGGGGCCGGGCCGCTCGACACCAGCACGCAGGGCACCGCGCCGCGCACGTTTGATTACCTCGACCGTGATGACCTTGTGACGCAGACGATGGCGGCCTTCGCCAGCACGACGGCGAACTGCGCCCGCTGCCACGCGCACAAGTTCGACCCCATCTCGCAGGAAGATTACTACGCGCTTCAAGCCGTGTTCGCGGGCATCAGCAAGGCCGACGTGCCGTTCGATGAATCGCCGGAGACGGGTCGGCAGCGGCGGCACTGGCAAGCTCTGGCCGCTGCC
>JACRKB010000135.1 GCA_016235545.1 Verrucomicrobiota bacterium
ATTCGTCAGCCTGGGGTGGAGTGAACGTAGTGAACGCAGCCCCAGGTGGCCCCGCCAGGCCGTGCCGAGGGCTGTAAGCCCGCCACGCCGCCGCCCGGTTGCCAAGGTGACGCGCTTACAGCGCTCGGCTTCCTCGTGGCCGCATTGACCTGGGGCTTCACCCCAGGCTAGCGAATGCCGGGCTTTCAGCCCGAAGCACCGACTCGCGTCCGATCTGCAGGAAAGTGAGATGCGCCCGCTCAACTAGATGGCATTACTCGCGGCTTGCCGCGCCACGACCGATTCGGTATCCGAAGTGCATGACTTCCAAGGAAGCGTTCATCGCCCTCAACTTGATTGAGCACGTGGGGCCGGTGCGCGTCCGGCAGTTGCTCGACCACTTCGGCGACGCGCCTTCCATCCTGCGCGCCAACAAGCAGCAGCTCCAGCAAGTGCGCGGAATCGGCGAGGACACGGCGAATTCGATCTGCGGCTGGGAGCACGGCACAGACCTCAGCGGCGAGCTGAAGCGGATCGCCGACTACGGCTGTTACGTGCTCACGCAGGAAGACGCCGAGTATCCCGAGTTGCTCCGGCAGATTTACGACCCGCCCATCGTGCTCTACGTGAAGGGCACACTCAGCGCGCAGGACAAAAACTCCGTCGCCCTCGTCGGCTCGCGGCAGACCACCAGCTACGGCGTAGAGACCGCGCGCAAGCTCGCGTATCAGCTCGCCTACGTGGGAGTGACAGTGGTGAGCGGCGGCGCGCGGGGCATTGACACGGCAGCGCATCAGGGCGCTCTCGCGGCGAAGGGCCGCACCGTCGCCGTGCTCGGCACCGGAATTAACTTCGTCTTCCCGCCGGAGAACGCGGAGTTGTTTGAGCGCATCTCGGCGAGCGGGTCCGTTGTCACGCAGTTTCCGTTCAACCGTCCGGCGGACAAGCAGACCTTCCCCATCCGCAACCGCATCGTTGCGGGCATGACGCTGGGCACGGTCGTCGTCGAGGCGAACCTCTCCAGCGGCGCGCTCATCACGGCGAACTTCGCCACCGACTACGGGCGGCAGGTGTTCGCTGTGCCGGGCCGCATTGATTCCCCGCGCAGCAAGGGCTGCCACGACCTCATCAAGAAAGGCGCCAAGCTCTGCGAAGGCGCGGACGACATCCTCAGCGAGTTCGAGTATCTCTTCCCCGCGTCGAACAAGCTGCCGTCCCCCGGCGAGACCGGCATGCTGCCGACACTCACGCTGTCCGAGAATGAGAACAAAATCCTCGCCGTCGTGACGCACGAAGAGGCGCACATGGACGAAGTCATTCGTGCCAGCGGCCTGCCCGCGTCGGTCGTCTCGGTGGGCCTGCTTGGCCTGGAGATGAAGCGCATGGTGCGTCAGCTCCCCGGCAAGCTCTTCGTCCGCGTGCGTTGACGCGAGATTTGGCGCGCCGACGCCCACGTCCGCGTCACGACTTTGCCGGTCGGAGCTTGCTGCGGACGTAGGCGTCCGCGCTCCAAGTCGGGGTCTTCCCAAAATCCCGCGCTCTGCTACAACTCCCCCATGCAACGCCTCATCCTCTGCCTCCTCGCCTCCTTCGCGTGCCTCGCCTCCGCCGCCGAGCGCAAACCGAACTTCATCTTCATCCTTGCCGACGACCTTGGCTGGGGTGACCTCGGCTGTTACGGCCATCCGCACATCAAGACGCCGAACCTTGACCGCCTCGCGAAGGAGGGCACGCTCTTCACCCAGTTCTACGTGAACGCCTCCGTCTGCTCGCCGAGCCGCTGCGCCTTCTTTACCGGCCAGTATCCGGCGCGGCACCAGATTCACGGCCACTACGCCACCCCCGAGCAGAACACCGCGCGGGGCATGAGCCAGTTCCTCGACCCGAAGGTCCCCAATGCCGCCGCTCTCCTGAAGCCCGCCGGCTACGCCACCGCGCACATCGGCAAGTGGCATCTCGGCAGCAACTCCGGCGGCCCCGAACCGGGCGCGTATGGCTTCGACTTCGTCGGCAGCGGGGAGAAGGGCGGTGCCGGCATTCTCGCGGACGACCCGTTTTATCGCGCGAAGTCCACCGAGCTGTTCGTCAACGAGGCGCTCAAGTTCGTCGAGACCAACAAGGACAAACCTTTTTACCTCCAGCTCTGGACCCTCGTCCCGCACGCGACGCTTAACCCGACGCCGGAGCAACTGAAGCCCTACGCCCGTTTCCGCGCAGGCGGCCCGAACTTCCCGCACGCCAGCGCCGCCGAGATTTTCTACTCCAGCGTCACCGACCTCGACGCGCACATCGGGCGGCTGCTCGATGGGTTGGAGAAGCTCGGCCTCGCGAAGGACACGCTCATCCTTTTCAGCAGCGACAACGGCCCCGAGGACATCCACATCGGCAACGCCGGCCACAGCGGCATCGGCAGCGCGGGGCCGTTCCGTGGGCGCAAGCGCAGCCTCTACGAAGGCGGCATCCGCGTTCCCGGCATCATCCGCTGGCCGGGCAAGGTGCCCGCAGGGAAGATTGACGACACCTCGGTCGTCGCCGGTGTGGACTGGCTCCCGACCGTCTGCCACTTCGCCGGCGTGAAACTGCCGGCTACGCACCGGCCCGACGGAGAAGTGATGGCCGATGTTTTCCAAGGCCAGGCCCGCGCCCGCACCACGCCGCTGCTTTGGGAATGGCGTTTCCGCATTGCCGGCGAGCCGTTCCACCACAGCCCGCAGCTCGCCATCCGCGAGGGCGACTGGAAGCTCTACCTCAATCCCGACCGCAGCCGCATTGAACTCTACGACATCAAGCGCGACCTCACGCAGCTCAACAATCTCGCCGAGAAACAGCCCGACCTCGTCGCCCGCCTTAGCGAGAAGGCCCTCGCGTGGTCGAAGGAACTCCCGCCCGGCCCGCGCGACCCCGGAGCCGGCCTGATGAACGCCCCGGTCCCCGGCCAGCCCAAGGCCGCCGCGAATCCAAACGCGGGCAAGGGCAAGAAGAAGGCGCAGTGACGTATCCCATTTCCCGTAGGAGACGACGTGAGGAGTCTCTAACTGTCTCCGCAGAATATTTGAGACTCCTCACGTCGTCTCCTACCTACGTTGCGCGTTGCCCCCGCACCCGCTGCTTGCCACACTCCTCCCATGTTTTCATTGAAAGACAAAATCACACTCGTCACCGGCGCGGGTTCCGGCATCGGTGCGGCCATCGCGGAAACATTCGCCAAGGCCGGCGCGTTCGTCTTCGTCACCGACCGTGATGAGAAAGCGGGGCAGGGGACGGTGAACTCCATTCGCGCCGCAGGTGGACAGGCCGAGTGCCTTTCGCTCGACGTGAGCAGCGAGGCCGATTGCGAACGCGTCGGCAACGCCGTGAAGTCCTGCTTTGGCCGGCTCGATGTGCTCGTGAACAACGCCGGCATCGGCCACGTGGGCACCATGCTCACCACCACCGGAGCGGACCTCGACCGCCTCTGGTCCGTCAACGTGCGCGGCGTCTTCAACGTCACCAAGGTCTTCCTCCCCGGCATGGTCGAGCGCAAGACCGGCTCCATCGTGAACATCGCGAGCATCGGCGCGGTCGTCGGCGTGAAAGACCGGTTGGCCTACGTCACCACCAAGTTCGCCATCGCCGGCATGACCAAGGCTCTGGCCCTGGACCACGCTCTCGACGGCGTGCGCGCCAACGCCATCTGCCCCGGCCGCGTGGAGACCCCGTTCGTGACCGGCTGGCTGAAGAAATATCCCGACCCCGAGAAAGCCTATCGCGACGCCTGCGCCACGCAGGCCGTGAACCGCATGGGCAAGCCCGAGGAAATCGCCGCCGCCGCCCTCTACCTCGCCAGCGACGAGGCCGGGTTCGTGACCGGCACGGAGTTCATCATCGACGGTGGGTTCAGCGCGGGGAAGTGAGGTGGGATCGTTCCGGATTAGGAGTGAAGGAAGGCAGGAGGGAGGCGAAGGCGAAGGCTGTGCTTCCTCCTGCCTTCCTGCTCTCCTTATGAAGCTTGTCGCATCCGTGGCTCAACTGCAGGGCTCCAGCTCAGAGAAGCGTGCGCCACAGCAAGCTCACTTCCCCTTGGCCTTCCGCTCGCGCAGGATTGGGGCGAGGAACTTCGCCGTCTCGTCGCCGATGACGTGGTAGCCGGCGAGGTTGGGATGCCGGTCGCTGAACCAGCCCGGCAAGTGGCCGAAGTGCGCGTCGAGGCGGTTGTCCATCACGACGACCGTCGGCGGTGTGCCGCCGGCGAATGGCTTCGCAAACTCCTGAAGTTTCTCCGGGATTTTCGCGAGCGGAAAGCGCCGGTAGTTGAGCATGTTCGGCCCCTTCTCCAGTTCGGCGGCGTAGCGCGGGTAGATGTCAAAGAGCTTGAGCCTCTCCTTCTCAGCGACCTGTCGGATGAGGCCGTTGATGCGCGCGCTCGTCGCAGCGTCGGAGAACGGAATCACCGTCATCGGGATCAGCATCGCCGCCGGATGGTCGGCGCGCAGCCGGGCGAGCAACCCGTGGAGGTCCTTCGGGAAATTGTTCGTGAAATCCTCGCGGCGGGCGTTGTCGTTCAGTCCGTAGCGGACGAAAATGTAGTCCAGGCCGGGCAGCTTGGACGCGAGCTTCTCGTAACGGCCCGAGTCCACGAGCCGTTGGATGTATTCGCCGCTGAGGGCGAGGTTGATGACGTTGCACGGCGGCAGGTCGCCCTCAGCGGCGAGGAGTTGGCGGATGACATCCTCAAGGTGCGGGCCTTCCTTCACGAGTTTGCGCGGGATGCTTCCCTCCGCTGTGCTGTCGCCGAGGATGAGGATTTGCACCTTGCCCTCGTGCTCGGCGCGCGAGGTGCCCATCAGAAGGAAGATGAGCGTTGCCAGGGAAAGGAGCCGGACAAGCTTGCTGAAGCAATTCGTGGTCATGCGCGCGAGTTTGGGGCGCGGCATCGAAGCGTCAACGGCTGAGTTTGCGGACGCGGCTCGCGTGGTTGTAGGCAAGGTTTGGCTCGAACGCAGCGGACGCGGAGGAACCGCAGAGCTTGCCCGCGTAGGCATTGCCTTGTGGGAAGGCTACGCCGGGTTCCTCTCTGCTTATCCCTGCGTTCGCTGCAGTGCTATCTCCAAACTTCGCCACTGCCTGGGAAGATTTGTTCCAACGCAGTGGACGCCAAGCTCGCAGAGGTTGCGCACAGACCGAAGGAGAAAATCCCTCTCTGCGTTCTCTGAGCCCTTTGCGTTAAGGCAAGTCATCCGGCCACTTTGCTTGCGGCTCCGCCGCGCCAGGCCTCGGCGTTGAAGGGAAACGTTCTCAAGCAACGGCATCGTTGTCGCTGATTACCCCTCGATCCATTCCACCGACAACAGCGGGGGCCTTCTTGAAGGTGTTGAGGTCTGAGGAGGCAGCGGGCGCATCTCATTTTCCTGCAAATGGCCCTGGACGGGGTCAATTCTCCCAGATGCGGAGCAGCGGCAGAGAGTAGCCCAGGGCGCAAGCCCTGGGTGGCAAGCGCCCCAACTGGGCCCCAGCGGGGCGGCAGACTCCGACTGCGAGATGAATGGATGGCGCCTCCCCTGCCGCCGCGCTGCGGCTCGCCCTCCTCACCGCCTGTCCCACGGCTCACGCCGTGGGCTAGTTTCTTTCGGAACTCCGTTGCCGCCCCTGATCGCCACATGGGTTGCATGAAACTGGGATGCGCCCGGACGCAGCGGGCTGGATTCTTCCGCCTTTTCCCGCGCGAGGTTTTCGCTATACTCCGGCCATGCCGTCATTCGACATCGTATCCAAAGTCAACTCGATGGAAGTGGAAAACGCGGTGAGTCAGGCCAAGAAGGAGCTGGCCACGCGCTTCGACTTCAAGGGTTCCAAGGCCGAGATCACTCAGGAGAAGCTGGAGATCAAGCTCGTCGCGCCCGACGCCTACAAGATGAAGACGCTCGTCGAGATCGTCCTGGGAAAGCTCGCCAAGCGCGGCATCAGCATGAAGAGCGTGGACGAGGGCAAGCCCGATCTCTCACCTCTGGGCCACGCGCGCCAGTCGGTGAAGATCAAGGAGGGCATCGAGGCCGCTGTCGCCAAGCAGATCACCAGCTTCATCCGCGACGGGAAGTTCAAGGTGACCTCGTCCATCAACGGCGACGAGGTGCGCGTCACGAGCAAGAGCCGAGATGATTTGCAGGCCGTCATCGCCGCCGTGCAGGCGAAGGATTTCCCGGTGGCGTTGAGCTACGTGAACTTCCGGGATTGAGCACTGTGGCCGCGAAGCTCCCAGCCGGCTACCTCGATTCGCCGCTCACTCAGCTTGGCTGGAACTCCCGCCTCGAAGCCGCCTTTGCCCCGCATCACGCCGCCGGCCTCGTGCCCGCGCGCGTCGCGACGGAGGACCGGCATTTCTACAACGTCTTCACGGTGGACTCGGAGCTGATCGCTCAGATCACGGGCCGGCTGCTGCATGATTCCGCGCCGACGGAGCTGCCGAAGGCCGGCGACTGGGTGGCGGTGGCGCTTCACTCCGAGGAGAAGGGGAAGGCCACCATCCACGCCGTGCTGCCGCGCGCGACGCAGATTTCCCGCAAGGTCGCAGGGCGCAAGGCGGATGAGCAGGTGCTCGGCACGAACCTCGACGTTGTCTTCATCGTGCAGGGTCTCGATGACAATTTTAATTTGCGCCGGATCGAACGCTTCCTCGTCATGGTCCACGAGGGCGGGGCCAGGCCGGTGATTTTGCTGAACAAGACCGACCTTTGCCCGCACACGGCGCAGCGCCTGGCGGACGTGCAGGCCGCCGTGGGCGGGACGCCTGTGCTGGCCGTGTGCGCCAAGACTGGCGCGGGCGTGAAAGGCCTTTGGCAGTGGATACACACGGGTGTGACGGTCGCGTTCATCGGCTCGTCGGGCGTCGGCAATTCCACGCTCATCAACCGCCTCTTCGGCGAGGAGATTCAGGACACGCTGCCGGTGCGCGAGACGGACGCCAAGGGCAGGCACAGCACGACGCGCCGCGAGCTGCTGGTGCTGCCGCGCGGCGGCGTGGTGATGGACACGCCGGGGACGCGCGAGTTCCACCTCTGGCTGGCGGACACGGGCCTGCAGGACACGTTCCCGGAGGTAGAGGCGATCTCGCTGCGCTGCCATTTCAGCGGCTGCGGCCACACGGTGGAGAAGCAATGCGCGGTGCTCGAAGCCGTGAAGGCTGGCGAGCTAACCGAGGACCGCTACCGGAATTTTCTCAAGCTGCGCGGGGACTTGCAGAAACTGGAGGAGTCCACACGGCGCAGCAACCTCGCCCGCAAGCGCCGCGACGAGGTGGCGCGGCGCTCTTACAACCAGTTCAGGCGCGGGTGGTCTGGCGAGGAGTGACGTCGTTCCCTTGCGACCTACGCGTCCTTTGTGTCTCCGCGCCAGATTCCGGCTTTTCTCCCGCGCCCGCGCTTCCACACCGTTGCCGAATGGTCCGCGCGTCCGCAGAGTCCATAGCCAGATGATGCGCTGCTCCGATTCGGTTCCCGTGCCCGTGCGATTGCTCTGCACGGGACTCGCGGTGAGCATGATGGCTTCCGTCGTTTGCGCAGCACCGGGAGACGTGAGCTTCACGCAGGACATCGCTCCCATCCTCGCGAAGAAGTGCGTCACCTGCCACGGGCCGGAGAAGGCGAAGGGAAATTACCAGCTCCACAACTTCGCGATCTTGCTGAAGCCAGGCGCGAGCAAGGCCGCGTCCGTCACGGCGGGCCAGCCGTTGAAGAGTGAGCTGTTCCGCCTCCTTACCACGACCGACGACGACGATCGGATGCCGCAGAAGGACGACCCGTTGCCCAAGGCGCAAATCGCGCTCATCGGGAAGTGGATTCAGCAGGGCGCGAGGTTCGACGGGCCGGATGCGAAGGCGCATCTCGCGTCGATCATCCCGCGCCTGCCGCATCCAAGCCCGCCGGCGAGCTACGTGCGCCCCGTGCCCATCGCGGCGCTGGCGTTCAGCCCGGACGGCAAGCAGCTCGCGGCCAGCGGCTACAACGAAGTGACGGTTTGGGAACCCTCGACGGGCAAACTCCTCCGCCGTGTGAAGAATCTGCCGCAACGCATTCTGGCGCTCGCGTGGCATCCGCAAGGCCAGTGGCTCGCGGTGGGCGGCGGCTCGCCAGGCCAGTCCGGTGAGGTCGTGCTGGTGGATTCGGCGAAGGGCGATGTTGCCAAAGTGCTCGCGACGACGATCGACACCGTGATGGCGCTTGCGTTCACCCCCGATGGCAGCCAGCTAGCGGCGGGTGGCGCGGACAACGCCATCCGCATTTTCTCCGTGCCTGATGGCAGGGAACTCCGTCTCCTCCAGCAGCACGCCGACTGGGTGCTGGGCCTCGCTTTCAGCCCCGACGGCAAGCACCTTGCCAGCGCCAGCCGCGACCGGACGGCGCGCGTCTTCGATCTCGCCACCGGTGTCATCGAGGCCAGCTACATGGGCCATGAAGCGCCTGTGTCTGGCGTCGCGTTCACCGGGGATGGCAAGTCCATCTATTCCTGCGGGCGGGACAAGGACGTGCATGTCTGGGCGGCGAAGGACGGGAAGAAGTCCGGAAAAATCTCCGGTGCAGAAGGTGAGTTGTTCCGCGTGCTGCTGGGGGACGGCCATGTCTTCAGCGGCGGCACGGAGAGGCAGGTGCGGCAGCACAAGCTCGATGACCGCTCGCTCGTCCGCGCCTTCACCGGCCACGGCGATCGCGTCTACGCGCTCGCCGCGCACGCGCCCGGCAAGTGGCTTGCCAGCGGTGCCCACAACGGCGAGGTGCGTGTGTGGAACTGGCAGGACGGCAAGACCGTGGCGAGTTTCATCGCGGCACCATAGTGCGGGCAGCCCTGCAGAGCGCGGCACTCCGGTCCCAAACGGCTGATGGGGACAATGATCCTGAAAACCGCAGTTGATTCACGCAAAGGACGCGAAGGACGCAACGCCGAAGGGCATTTTTTCCAATTGCAGGCGCCGGCAGTCTTCACCCAACGGGTGAGAGGTCGCGGTTTCAAAAGTCTATTCCTCTGCGCCCTTTGCCCCCTTTGCGTGAGGCTCAACTGCGGAATCTAGGATGATGTTAGGTTGGACGGAATCTCACTCTGCCAACGGCAAGGCGCGCGCCGCCATCGTCCCGCTCGGTTGAATTCCATTGAAATGCGCCTCTCCAGCGCTCGCTTGAAGATTGTTCGTTAGTCGGAAGTATTGTCGGCAGTATCACTGTAGATGCCCATGCTGCCCCAAGAAACTGAGCGCCCCCGCACAGACTATGAGCAGTTCGTCAGCCTGCTGACACGGCATGAGCCGGCCCTTCGGCGCTTCGTCCGCACCCTGCTGCCCGCTTGGGCGGACGTGGACGAGGTGATGCAGCGCACGGCATTGGCGGCGTGGCGCAAATTTGACCGGTTTGAGGCCGGGACGGACTTCATCAAATGGGCTCTGGTCATCGCGCGCTTCGAAGCGCTCGCCTTCCGCCGGGCGATGGGCCGTGACCGCCTCGTTTTGAGCGATGGGCTTCTGGAACTGATGGCGCAGGAGGCGGCCGAAGAGACCGATGCGGCTGCGATCGAGGAGCGCGCGCTGGAATCATGCCTGCAAAAGCTCAGGCCGGAGCGCCGGACGTTGGTGTTGCACGCCTACGCGCAAGGGGCCGATCAACGCGATGTTGCCGCCGCCTTTGGCAAGTCACCCGCAGCCCTGTATATGCTGCTCTGCCGCCTCCGCCGGGAGCTTGCCATGTGCATCGAGCGAACCCTCAAACAGGAGACAGCGTCATGAATCAACCGCCCGACCCAGTCCCTGACATGGTCGATCGCTACCTGCGGGGTGAACTGCCAGCGGACGAACTGGCCGCGTTCGAACGTGTTTTGCGCGAGGACGCCGCCGCGCGCGTCTGTTTTCGTCGCGCCGCCCGGTTGGACGCCAATCTCCGGTTCCTCTCGGAGCCGCAAGATCAGCCGGGCTTCGTGTGGCGCGATGAGGGCGGTGGTGCCGTGAAGGAGGCGGTTTCGCTCCGCCAAACAGTCTCCCGCTTGTTTCCTTTGCGCTGGCTGCTGCCCTTGGCTGCCTGTTTTGCGCTGATAGCCTTGGGCGCGTGGACGTGGCTGTCATGGTGTCCTGTGGCCGGACTTAGTGGTGTGCATGGTGTGGTGACGGTGCTGCGCGATGGGCAAGTAATTCCAGGCGCGGACGCGCTGGCGTTGCGCGCGGGGGATGTGGTGCGGACTGGC
>JACRKB010000129.1 GCA_016235545.1 Verrucomicrobiota bacterium
CGTCCTCATCCGTGTTTCATCTGTGTTCCATCCGTGGCCAAAGAACCGTTTCGGATTAGGATTGCGAGCAGGAGCAGAGAGTCGCTCGGGCGCAAAACAGTCCGTTCCTCCCAGCCGCCCGCTCCGGCGCACTTCCCTCTTCCAATTCAGCAGCGCGCCACTAACGTCGCCCACGGTTCCGCTGCCCTCACCAGCCGCGTGTTTCCCGGATACACCGCCCCGCATATGCGCCGCACCAAAATCATCGCCACGCTTGGCCCCGCCACCAGCTCGCCCGAAATCCTCGGCCGGCTCATGGATGCGGGCATGAACATCGCCCGCCTCAACATGTCCCACGCCCCGCACGACTGGGTGCGCGCGACCGTGAAGCACCTCCGCGCGGCAGCCGAGGCCCGCAAGCGCTCCATCGGCATCCTCATGGACACGCAAGGCCCGGCCATCCGCACCGGCGATCTGCCCGTGCCGCTCGACCTCCAGCCCGGCCAGAAATTTACCCTCACCGTGCGCGGCGAGAAGAGCGAGGAGGAGCATTCCGTGGACGTGAACTACGAGCACTTCGTCAGCGACATCAGCGTTGGCGATGTGGTCCTGTTCGACAACGGCGCCATCCACATGAAGGTGCTCACCAAGCACGCCAACAAGGTCGAGTGCGAAGTCCTCACGCCCGGCAAGCTCGGCAGCCGCCGCCACATCAACCTCCCCGGCGTCAAGGTCAGCCTCCCAGCGCTCACCGCGAAGGACATCGCCGACGTGGCCCTCGGCCTCGAACTCGGCGTGGACTACATCGCCCTCTCCTTCGTGCGCGAGGCCAAGGACATCATGCAGCTCCGCGCGCTCACCCAGGGTTCCAAGCACCGCCCGCAGATCATCGCCAAGATCGAGGACCAGCAGGCGGTGAAGAACATTGATGAAATCATCAGCGAAGCCGACGGCATCATGGTCGCGCGCGGCGACCTCGGCATCGAGGTGCCCTACGAGGAGCTGCCCATCATCCAGCGCAAGGTCGTCAAAATCTGCCTCCGCGTCGGCAAGCCCGTCATCGTCGCCACTCACATGCTCGAGAGCATGATCGAGAATCCCATGCCCACACGCGCCGAGATCACCGACGTGGCCAACGCCGTCTTCGAGCAGACTGATGCCATCATGCTCTCCGGCGAGACCACCGTGGGCAAATACCCGGTGAAGTGCATCGAGGTCTTTGACCGCATCGCCCGGCGCATCGAGCGCAGCGGCAACGCCGGCTACCACGAGCGCGCCGAGCTGACCAGCCCGCGTCAGAAACTCGTCAAGAGCGCTGTCGTCATGGCCGACCAGCTCCGCGCCGAGGCCATCATCGTCTTCACCCGGCGCGGCAGCATGGCCCGCTGGACCTCCTGGCTGCGCCCGCGCTTCTCGCCGATCTACGCCGTGTGCGAGAACTGGCCGCTTGCCGACTCCCTCGCGCTGAACTGGGGCGTCACGCCAGTCGTGTTCCCCTTCGACTACAACGACCCGCAGAAGAACATTGATGTCGCGCTGGCCCGCATGAAGGAGTCGGGCATCCTCCATCGCGGCCACACCGTCGTCATCATCAGCGCCATGTCCAGCGGCTCACAGATCGTGGACGCGGTGCAGATGCGGGTGCTGGAGTGAGCCGTCCGAAGAGATTGAGAGTAAGATTAGGATTACGAGTAAGAGGCGGAAAGTTCGCCCCGCTCCGTTCTTACTCTTAATCCTAATCTTACTCTTAATCCTCCCTTTCCCCCTTGAGCCTCAAACGCAAACTCTCCGGCGGCACGCTCGCCTTCATCGGCTTCATGCTCTCGCCGCTCTCGTGGTGGAACGATCTCTTTGTGAACGTCCCGCTTGCGCTGGCCTTCGCTTGGATCGTGAGCCTGTTCTGGCCGGCGGTCTTTGGCGCGAGCTTCGTCCTGGGCTACTGGCTCACCAACGTCCTCGGCCTCGTGCTGATGCAGAAGGGCGCGCAGCAGGCGCTCTCGGAAAAGCCCGGACCCTATTCCCGCCGGCAGCTCATCGCCGACCTCGGCATCTCGCTGGCCTACACGCTTCTCATCATCGCGCTGGTCCAGCATGGCGTGATCAAGCCGCTGCCGGACTACCTGCCGCAGCGCGCCCCATAGACACGGCTTCAGCCAGCGCGTCGAATTCTCGCCCTCACTCGATTCGCAACCTGAAGGTTGCGACTACGACTTGCCGTCGGCCCGCTCCCGCAGCAGCTTTCCATCATGCAAGACACCGCGACGTTGGACTGCCCCTACTGCGGCCAGAACATGGAGCTGGTGCTCGACACCGGGATCCCCTCCCAGCGTTTTATCACCGACTGCGAAGTCTGCTGCCGCCCTTTTGAAGTCACCGCTGAATGCGAGCCGGGCGAGGTCGTGAGCGTCGTTGTGTCCTCCGGGTGAGCGGCTCCGCACGCGGTCCCGGGCGCATCCGAGTTTCTCGCAGTCCCAAGCAGGAGCGGAACAGCCACTGCGTTGCTAGGAACTGAGATGCTTCCGCGCACGCACCCCGCCCACCCGACTTCCGCCTCGACACTGTGCAGGGAACTGCGCAGCGTCCGGCCCTGCTGTCGCGGAACACCAGCGTTCAAAACCGCATGACAAATCCCTCCAAATTCGAGGACCACTCGCGCCGACTGCTTGCGTTCATCGAACGGGGTTCCGGCCTCGATGAGACGGAGTTCTCCGCCAGCGCCACCGAGCTGTTCGCCCTCCAGTTCGCCCACGTGGCGCCCTACCGCCGGCTCTGCGAGGCGCGCCGTGTCACGCCCGATTCACTCCCCGGCTGGCGGCAAATCCCCGCCATGCCAACGACCGCGTTCAAGGAGCTGGAACTCACCAGCCTGGCTCCTGCCGAGCGCACCGCCGTCTTCCACTCCAGCGGCACCACTGGGCACCTCCCCAGCCGCCATTTCCACAACGCCCGGTCACTCGCTGTGTATGAAGCCTCGTTGCTGTCGTGGTTTGAGCGGCACATCGCCCCCGCCGCTCTGGTAGGGCGAGACTCTGTCGAGCCCCATATGGAGCGCAGCGCAGCGAGCATCTCGGGAGCCGTCACACTCAGCCAAGAATCTCGCTTCGTTCGCACCTCCTCCGTCGGCAGTTGGGGCTCGAAGGAGTCTCGCCCTGCCATCCTCTGCCTCGCCCCGCCGCCGGAGCAGGCACCGCACTCCTCACTCGTCCACATGTTCGCCGCCGTGAGCCGCGAATTTGGCTCACAGGCCTCACGCTTTCTCGCGACTGTGGCCCCGGACAATTCATGGTCGCTCGACTTTGCCGCCGCGCTCGCGGCGCTCCGCCACGCCGAGCAGGCCGCCCAGCCGCCCGTGCTTCTCGGCACCGCGTTCATGTTCGTCCATCTCCTGGACGCGCTGGCGCAAGACGGCTTGTCCATCACGCTGCCGCCCGGCTCGCGCGTGATGGAGACGGGCGGCTACAAAGGCCGCTCGCGTGAAGTGCCGAAGGCTGAATTGCACGCGCTTCTCACCTCGCGTCTCAGCATCCCGCGCACGCACCTCGTCTGCGAATACGGCATGAGCGAACTCAGCTCGCAGGCGTATGACCGCGTGGCCGGTTCCCCCACTATCCTCTCTCCGCTATCCTCTCTCTTCTCCTTCCCCCCGTGGGCACGCGCCGTCGTCATCTCGCCCGAGACGGGCCGCGAAGTCGCCGAGGGGGAAACTGGCTTGCTCAGAATCTTCGACCTCGCGAACGTGCGCTCCGTGATGGCGATTCAAACGGAAGACCTTGCCGTGCGGCGCGGCGAAGGCTTTGAGTTGCTGGGCCGCGCCTCACACTCGGAGTCACGCGGCTGTTCCCTTCTCGCCTGATGAAGCGCTGCGAGCCCACCCATGACATGGAGCGCGGACGACCACCTCCGCAGCCGCTGGCGGAGAAGCAAACCACTTCGGACGCGGGCGTCCGCGCTCCTTCATGAACGCCCCGCAACACCGCTCGCGCACGCTCTGGCTCCTGGGCGTGCTGCACGCGTTCACGCATGTCTATCACGTCGCCCTGCTGCCGCTCTACCTGCCCATGCAGCGCGACCTGAAGCTCTCCAGCATCGAGCAGGCGACGCTTCCGATGACGGTGATGATGCTCACTTACTACGGCCTGAGCTACCCGCTGGGCATCCTCGCCGACCGCGTGAGCCGCAAGAAACTTCTGGGCTGGGGCCTCTTCATCAACGCGCTCGGCTTCGTCGGCCTCGCGCTCGCGCCGAGCTACCCGCTGGCGCTCGCGAGCGTTGTGGTCGCGGGCATCGGTGGAAGCTCCTTTCACCCGGCGGCGACGGCTTTGATCGCGCGCCTCTACCCCGAGGCCACCGGCCGTGCGCTCGGACTCGTCGGCATTGGCGCGGGCGCGGGCTTCTTCGTCGGCCCGATTTACGCCGGCTGGCGCGCGACGCAGACGGGCGACTGGCGCACGCCCGTCCTGGAGCTGGGAGTGCTGGGAATTCTCGCTGCGGGAGCCTTCGCACGGTTGGCGGATGAAGCCTCCCGTGCCGGCGACTTGCAGTCGCCGTCGGGTGCGTCCGTTGCACCGAAAGGCGACTGCACGCCGCCGGCATGGGGCACGCCGCCGCGTCCGATCAACGCGCCCGCCGGCGACTACAAGTCGCCGGCACTCTTCCCCACGTCCGCCCTGTGGCTCCTCTTCCTCGCCGCCGCAGTCGCGTTCGCTTTGCGCGATTTCGCCGGGCACAGCATGGGCAGCCTTGGCTCGCTCTTCCTGCAAAAGGCCCACGGCTTCACCGTGCAGGAGGCGGGCGCGGCCCTCAGCGTCATCTTCCTCATGGGCGTCATCAGCAACCCGCTCTTCGGTCACCTCAGCGATCAAGGGCGGACGCGCTGGACGGCTGGCGTGATGATGGCGGCTGCGCTGGTCATCGCGGCGTTCCCGCACCTGCCGCGTGGCGGGCTGGTGGCGGCGTTGGCGGTCTATGGATTTTTCTTCATGGGCTGCTACCCGATGGTCGAGGCCGCGCTGATGGAGTCCGTGCCCGACGCGGTGCGCGGGCGCGTCTTTGGCCTCTTCATCACGGTCGGCGGCATCCTCGGCAACGTCGCGCACTGGTTCGCGGGCCGCTGGGTCGGGCATCTTGGCGCGGACGCGACCGAGCCGGCCCGCTATCACGACTTCTACCTCCTGCTTGCCGCGCTCTTGCTGCTCTCGCTGCCGGGCTTGCTGTGCTTGCGCGAAATCCGGAAACGGGAACACTTGGACAAATCTGTTTCGCCATGACCCTCCCGAACTACTACCTCGCCGACCTGCCGCCAGAGGCAGAAATGTCGCCCGCGCTGGTCACGGATGCGTGCCTCGCATTGAAGCGCAACCGCACGCAATACCTCGCCATCCGCGACACGCCCAGCATCCTGCGCACGCTCGTCCGCACCGCCGAGGACTGGCTGGAGGCCGATTATCCCTACCGCAAGCTCGCGCTCGCGCAAGGCCCGGCCCACACGGGTTTCTCCGAGCCCACCATCGCGACAGGCCTCGACAACTTCTTCCGCCAGCTCACTGGCGAGAACCTCGAGGCCCTCCTCGTGCAGGAGCTCGGCACCACGCAGCGTCTCGACGCCTTTTGCGCCAGCACGAGCGACAGCCGCACGCGCCGCACCGCGCTGGCCACCGGGCCGGAACTTGTCGGGCACATCACAGCCGGCTGCGTGCCCAACGGGGCATTCATGGCCATCGTGCTGGGCCTGCTCACGCGCTCGGCGCAGTTCATCAAGTGCGCCCGCGGCGGCGCGTTCCTCCCGCGCGTGTTCCTCCACTCCCTCTACGGCAGCGAGCCCAAACTCGGCGCGTGCATCGAGATGGCCGAGTGGCCCGGCGGCTCGGCGGCCTTGGAGGAGGCGCTCTTCGCCCAATGCGATTGCGTCACTGCCGCAGGTTCAGACCAAGCCGTGGAAGCCGTCCGCCGCGCGCTTCCGCCGCGCGTGCGCTTCGCCGGCTACGGCCACAAGGTCAGCTTCGGCTACGTGACACGCGAGGCGCTGACGGGCTGGCGCGCGAAGAAGATAGTCACCGCCGCCGCCACCGATGTCATCGCGTGGGACCAGCTTGGCTGCCTCTCGCCGCACGTCTTCTACGTGGAGGACAACACCGCCGGCCTGGCGCTGCAATTCGCCGGGCAGCTCGCCGCCGAGCTGGAGCGCCGCGAAGCCGCCGAGCCGCGCGGAAAGATTTCCACCGAGACAGCCGCGCACATCGCCGCCCGCCGGGCGATTTACGATGTCCGCGCCGCGCACGCGCCCGAGCAGACGCGCCACTGGTGCAGCCCGGACTCGACGGCATGGACGGTGGTCTATGAGTCGGAGCCGCGCTTCGCGGTGTCCTGCGCGAACCGCTTCATCTACGTGAAGCCCGTGCTGGACGTGGCCGAAGCCCTGCGCGGTGCGGACCCGGTGCGCGACCACACCTCAACAGTCGGCCTGGCCGCGCAGGAGCACGAGATGGAGGGGCTCGTGAAACAGTTTGCCCGGTGGGGCGCGACTCGTCTCTGCCCGGTGGGCCAGATGCAAAACCCGCCGTTGACATGGCGGCATGACGGCAGGCCGCTGATGGCGGACTTGGTGCGCTGGACCGATTGGGAGCCGTGAACCGGAAGGGAATTGCCAACCATGCAGATGGGCCACGTATGGAGCATGGACGCCGAAGTGGAATGGCCGGCAAAGGGCGCAAAGAGCGCAAAGCCAAGCTTCTGGCAGGAGAACGGGGCGGTTGGAAACAGCCGCTGCGCTGCTGGAAACTGCGATGCGCTGAAGGGGGTGCCGCGCGCAAACCGCGCGCAAACCTGTTTGCCCGCGCGCCGGTTTCTGCTACACCGCTGGCCGCACTATGAAGAAGCTGCTTTCAAGCCTGCTCGCCTCCCTCCTCCCGTTCTTCGCGTCCGCGCAGTTGCCGGACAACCTCGTGGCCGAGAGCGTGCCTGGCATCCCGCCGGAGCTGCGCCGGGACGTGGCGCGCTACCTGGAGTTCCGCGCGGCTGCGTTCCAGAGCTGGCACCCCATCCGCCGCGAGATGCTCATCACCACTCGCTTCGCGGACACGCCGCAGCTCCACCTCGTCAAGGCTCCCGGCGGCGTGCGCAAGCAAATCACCTTTGGCACCGAGCCGGTGAGCAGCGGCAAATTCCGGCCCAAGGCGGGCGATTTCGCTGTTTTCTCGCAGGACAGCGGCGGCGGCGAATTCCACCAGCTCTACCGCCATGATTTCCACGATGGGCGGAACACGCTTCTGACGGACGGAAAATCGCGCAACACCGGCGGGCGCTTCTCCAACTCCGGCATCCACTTCGCCTACACCTCGACGCGCCGCACGGGCAAGGACAACGACATCTGGGTGATGATCCCCTCCGACCCGAAGACAGACCACCTGCTGACGGAACTTTCCGGCGGCGGCTGGGGCGTGCTGGACTGGTCGCCCGACGACAACCTGCTGCTTGTGCTCCAATACATTTCCATCAACGAGAGCCACCTCCACATCGTGGATGCGCGCACCGGCAAGCGCTCGCAGCTCACGCGCGCCGGCAAGGACAAGGTCGCCTACGGCCACGCGCGTTTCACCCGCGACGGCAAGGCCATCCTCGCGACTTCCGACGACGACTCGGAGTTCCAGCAGCTCATCCGCATTGACCTCAAGAGTGGCGAGCAGACAACTCTCTCCGCGAGCATCACGTGGGACGTGGAGGAGTTCGAGGAGTCGCCCGATGGCAAGGTCATCGCGTTCGTCACGAACGAGGCCGGCGTGGGCGCGCTGAACCTGATGGACGCCAAGAAAGGCAAGGCCCTGCCCAAGCCCAAGCTCCCGCTCGGCACGGTGAGCAACCTTGACTGGCACGCGAACGGGCACGACCTCGCCTTCAACCTCAGCTCCGCCAAGTCCCCGTCCGACGTGTATTCCCTCGACCTCCGCACCGGGCTGCTGGAGCGCTGGACGGAAAGCGAGACAGGTGGATTGAACCCGTCGAGCTTCGTGGAGCCGGAGATTCTCAAACTCAGCAGCTTTGACGGCCTGCTCATCAGCGCCATCATCTATCGGCCCGACCCAAGGAAGTTCCCCGGCCCGCGCCCGGCCATCATCAGCATCCACGGCGGGCCGGAAGGCCAGTCGCGCCCCGGCTTCCAGTCGAGGAACAACTATCTCCTCAACGAGCTCGGCATCGCGCTCGTGTATCCCAACGTGCGCGGCTCGGCGGGCTACGGGAAGACGTTCCTCACGCTGGACAACGGCTTCAAGCGGGAGGACTCCGTGCGCGACATCGCCACCATCATCGGATGGATAGCGCGGCAGCCCGACTTCAACCGCAGCCGCATCGCCGTGACGGGCGGCAGCTACGGCGGCTACATGAGCCTGGCGTGCATGGTGACCTATGCGGACGTCCTGCGCTGCGGCATTGACGTGGTGGGCATCTCGAACTTCGTCACCTTCCTGAACAACACGCAGGACTACCGCCGCGACCTGCGCCGCGTGGAATACGGCGACGAACGCGACCCGAAAATGAAGGAGTTCCTCGAACGCATCTCGCCCGCGAACCAGGCCGCGCGCATAAAGAAACCCCTCTTTGTCGTGCAGGGGAAGAATGACCCGCGTGTGCCCTTCACCGAGTCCGAGCAGATGGTCAAGGCCATCCGCGACGCCGGCGGCAAGGTCTGGTATCTGATGGCCAAGGACGAGGGCCACGGATTCGCAAAGAAGCGCAACGCGGACATCCAGTTCCTCGCCACAATCCTCTTCTACAAGGAGCACCTGCTCAACTGAGCTGGTCACGGAGCCGCGGCGCGATACTCCAATCCTCGAGGCTGGGAACCATCCAGCTCCGTGAGCGCCACGGACTGCTGCCATTGCCAGGTGCGATGGCAGCTCTTGAAGACGAGGGCGTTCCATCCCGGTCGCAGCTCGACCTCGCGCGATGCCTCGCGCTTCGGTTCCCTGGTGATCATGTCGGAGTAGAGGCGCTGGCCGTTGAGCCAGACGGTGAGGTGAATGACCGAGCCGATGCCGGAGGATTTCAGCTCCAGTTTCAGCCGACGGGCAGTGTCGGTGCGAATCCAGCGGGCGCCGTAGCCGGCCTCGAAGTTCTGCCCGAATGTGATGCCTGCGAAGTCCACGCTGCCGGGATTGGCGCCGTCGGTGAGGTTGATGCCCGATTGGAACGCGCGCCACGCCAGCGGTGCGCCGCCTTCCTTTGCGGGTGCCTTCGTGAAGTCCTCGCGCCGCTCGATGGCGTGCTCGATGGGCGATGGCGCGAGGTCTGTGTCCGATGGCTTGTCCTGCCAGGCGCGCAGCGCGATGCCACTGGCCACAAGCCACAGTGGCGGTGCGGCGGGTGCAGGCGTGGGCTTCAGGCTGGACAGCGGTTTGGCCAGTCGCTCCTGGCGCAGCCACGCGGCGGCTTTTTCCTCGCCGAGCCCCTTCAGCATCGCCAGCGCCACCGCAATATGCCCTGTCGAGTTTGGGTGGATGCGATCGCCGGCGAGGGTGAAGTCTGCCTGTGTATTGCGACCCTGTGCGAGCACTTCCCAATAGGTTGCGCTCGTCGGCAGCGCGCGCGCGTTCAGTTGCTCCGCAAGCGCCGTGATGCGCTGGTTCATGCGCGCCATCACCCGATTTTTCGGAGTGTCTTGAGCCTCCGTCTGCGGCGTGATGCCAGCGAGTGCGATGACCTTCGGCTTCAATCTCACACTCAGGAGGCCGACCAGCTCGCGATAGTTCGAAATCCACTGATCAAGGCTGGCATCCGTGTCGCTCACGTAGGGAGCAAGCACGTCGTTCATCCCGAGCATCACCACCATCACATCGGCCGGTTGTGAGAGCGCGGCTGCGACCTCGACACCCTTCACGTCGAGCTCACGTCGCTGAATGCCCGCATCCCTGGCCAGACTCAACCACGCACCCACGCCCATGCCGCTGCCACCGAGCGGCACCAAGTCGGGCTTCCCATCGGGATACACCGCGCTCAGAGCCTCGCGAATCTTGAAGACATATCCCGCCCCCAGCCAGCCGCCGCCCTGACCAGTGATGCTGTCGCCGATGAACACGACGCGTGCGTTGCCGCTGCGGCAGGCGGGATCCGCTGCGCTGGCAGGGCTGCACGCGAGCGCACCGACACCCAGCAGAACCAGCGCTCGAGTGGCTTTCAACAGGCCGAGAAGCAGGGTGGAAAGATTCATGAGGCTCAGTTGCCCTTGGGTTCCACAGACTTCAGGTGGGCGGCAAGGCGGGCCTTCAAGCGGGAGACGCGATCAGCCTGCTGCGGCTTGCTGGCGAGGTTGGTCAGCTCATGAGGATCGCTCTCGTGGTCGTAGAGCTGCTGCCCACCGCGGCCCTCGTCCCATTCGATGTAGCGGAAGCGATCCGTGCTCACGCTGCGGCCGATGAGTTTCGTGTGCGTCGAAACCATCGTGCTGAAGACGACGGTTTTGCCTTTGCCGGTCGGGTCGGCGAGGAGCGGTTGCAGCGTGGCTCCTTGCACATGCTTTGGGATGTCGAGCCCCGCGAGGCCGGCAAGCGTGGGATAGATGTCCACCTGCTCGACGAGGCCTTTGCAAACAGCCGGCTTCACGCCGGGCGCGGCGACGATGAGCGGGATGTGCGTCCCTTCCTCGAAAAGCGTCTGCTTCGCCCACAGGCCGTGCTCGCCCAGGTGGTAGCCGTGGTCGCCGGTGAGCAGGACGATGGTGCTGTCGTCGAGGCGCAGTTCCTTGAGCTTCGCGAGCACGCGTCCGACCTGCGAATCCACCCACGCCGTCGAGGCCAGATAGGCGCGGCGGGCTTCCCGCGCTTCCAGCCCGCTCGGCGTTGTGATGCTGAAAACGTTGTTGTTCGGGCGCAGCGCGGCCTTCGGGATGAGCGAGAGGTTCTCGCCATCCGGCTGGTAGAAGGCCGGCATCGTGATCTTCTCCGGATCAATCAAGTCGAAGAACGCCTTCGGCGCGACATAGGGCGTGTGCGGGCGGATGAACCCCACTGCGAGGAAGAACGGCTTCTCCTTGAAACTCTCCAGCGTCTCGATCGCGCGCTCAGCGATCTCGAAGTCAGTAAAGTCGCGGTCCGGATGCAACGAGGCGCCGTAGGGTTTGTTGTAGCTCTTCCCGCGCTTGCCTTTGCCCTGCGGCGCGTCGGACAAATCGCCCTCGCTCGCCTGTGCGAGCTTTGCTTCGTCGAGAATCGCGCCGTCCTTCGCGAGCGGCGCGCCGAGCTCGACATCGAGCTTCGTCTTCGGGTCCGGCACATGGAACACCTTGCCGATGCGGCCCGCGGTGTAGCCGGCGTTTTTGAAAAGCTGCGGCAGCGTCACCACCTCCGGCAGCGCCGGGCGCAGGCTCGTGCTGAGATCAAAAACTTTCGTCCGCTCCGGGTAGCAGCCGGTGAGGAAGGAGCAGCGCGATGGGTTGCACAGCGCAAACTGCGTGTAAGCGCGATCGAACCGCACCCCACGCGCCGCGAGCGCATCCATCTGCGGCGTGCGCGCATCGCGATCGCCGTAGCAGCCGAGCGTCGTGGTAAGATCGTCCACGATGATGAAAAGGACGTTCGGTTTCGCCGCGGCAAAGGTTGAGCGGCAAAGCAGCAGAGCGAGAAGGGCGACGATGGTTTTCATGATGGAGGTCACGGTTGGTTCTTGCTGCCACCGGTCTGGTGCATGGTCTTCGCTTTCGAGAGCACGAGGCTCAAAGGCTTGAGGATCGGCTCGATGGGCTGTTCGAGTTCGGTGATGAAGCCCTCGCGCAGGGTTGTCTTCTTCTTCACGTGCTGATCGATGGTGGCCTGATCGCCGCGCTTGAGCGCCGCCACGTAGGGTGGGCGAAGTCCACGCATGTAACCGCAATGATGCCAGCCGATCACGTAGGGGATCGACAGCAGCTTCGCGACGTCGTCCGCATACACTCGCCCGAGTTCGTCGTAGTAGCCGGTGTCGCTCAGCTTGTGATCAAGCCACAGTGGACGACAAGCGGTGTCGCCGATGACGATGGGCTTCTGCGCCGCTTCGTAAATCGCGGCCAGCGTGCCGCGCTGCACATCGGCGGGCGCGTAGTATTGGATGAAGATCACGTCCACATACTCCCGCACCACGCGCAGAGTCCGATCCATCTCCTGCCGATGCCGTGCGTCGCGGTTGGCGTTCAGTTTGTCCCCGAGGATGAGGTGATGCGGGTCGAGCGCGCGGATGGCGCCGCGACGGACCTCATACCACCGCCGCATGAGTTTTTCCAAAAAGGTCCGGCTATCTGCGGCAGACGCAGCGCTGGCGAACGCGGGGTTCCAATCCGTGACGGCCGCTAGCTCATCCCAGCTCGCAATGTTTCGCCCGCACGCCGCCCCGGCTTCGGCGGGTGAAGCGTGGCGCTTCTTCATCATCGCGAGCCACGCCTGCTTGCCCTTCGCGCTCGCCGGCAGCGACATGACCGCGTGAACCCACGGGTGCAGGCTGTCGTCGCCGTGTTTCATGTCGTCATCGACCGTCCACGGCGGGCCGTCCGAATAGGCATAGCCGAGCACGCGCGAGTCGCTGGCCCGCGGCCGCACTTCACGCGCCGCGCTTTCCCGCACCTCGGCGGCAAAGGCTTCGTCGAACACATCGAACGGCCGGTTGGCGAACGCCTTGAGCAACTCCGAGCGCTTCATGTTCCAACCCCACGGAACGCGCAAGGCCAGCTCGACGACGTAGCTGGTTTCACCCGTCGAGTGCAGAGACCTCAGCAGCGGGTTGTGCATGCCGAGGGTGTTGAAGCCCCAGGTCTTCAAGTTTGTCGCAACCTGCGCCGCCCATTTGCCCGCCGCCTCCGAGCCATCATTGAACTGCCCATCGGGCAGAAACAAATCACGCCCGTAAGTGGTGAGCGCGAAGTGCTGGTTGTTCGGCGATGTCCAATACACCGGCTCCACATGGTTCATGCCGATGGAAAGGAAGCGCTCTCCCGTTGCCGAACGAAACCACCACACGCCCAAGTCCTGCTCGACGTTGATTGTCCGGTCAGGCTCGGCCGCGACCAGCGACGCGACTGCGAGGAACAACGCCGGAGAAATGCGCTTCATGGTTTGGCTGGCTGTTTCGGCGCGCTCTTCACGAGGCTCAGCGCGTCCCATTGTTTCCACTTCGCTTCGAGCTGGCGCGCGAGGATGGGGCGCTTGGCGCTCACGTCGTGTTTTTCCCCGGCATCGGTGCGCACGTTAAAGAGGCCGGTCTCATTGCCGACATGGACGAACTTCATGTCGCCGTCGCGGATGGCGAAGTTGTTGCCATACATCTTCCAGAACAGCGGCTCGCGTTTCGGGAACGCCGCCTTGCCTTCCAGCCAGGGGAGCAGGTTGATGCCGTCCATCCTCTGGCTGATTGGCGCGTTGACGCCGCTGGCGGCGAGCAGTGTTGGCAGCAGGTCGAGCGTGCAGACCGGCTCATCGCTCACGCGGTTCGCGGGCAGGTGCGACTTCCACTGCACGAAGAACGGCACTCGGATGCCTCCTTCCCAGCACTGGATTTTGCTGCCACGCAGCGGTGCGTTGCTGCCGCCGTTTTCAGCCGAGCCTTTGATGAGCGCTGCGCCGTTGTCGGACACGAAGATGACGACTGTGTTCTCCTCCTGGCCGCTCTCGCGCAGGCTTTTCATCACGCGGCCCACGGCGTCATCGAGCGCGAGGGTCATCGCCATGTTCTTCCGGCGCATCGTGTCCGCGAGGTGAGCTGTCTTTTGCAGATACTCCTCGGGCACCTGCAACGGTGTGTGGCTGGCATTGAAGGCGAGGTAGATGAAGAATGGCCCCTCGCTCGGCTGGCGGATGAGCGTCGCGGCTTCATCGGCGAGCGCGAAGGTGAGGTAACCATTGAGCTCGCCCTTCTCGCGACCGCGCATGATTGGCCCCCACTGCTTGTCTTCCACATGGAAGTAATCATGCATCCCGCCGAGGAAGCCGTAGAACGAGTCAAAGCCACGCGCCTGCGGCTCGAAGCCCGCCTGCTCGCCGAGATGCCATTTCCCCAGCGCGGCGGTGCGGTAGCCGGCCTGCTTCAAATGGTCCGAGATGAAGCGGTGCTCCTTCGGCAGCCCGACCTCGGACCCGTGCGGCGGATTGCCGGAGTAGGGCAGGATTTGCGCCGGATAACGCCCCGTGAGCAGTGCCGCGCGCGACGGTCCGCACACTGGAGCCATGACATAGCCGCTGGCAAAGCGCATGCCGCCCCCCGCGATGGCATCCAGGTGCGGCGTGGCAATGTCCTTGCACCCGTAGCACGCGAGGTCGCCGTAGCCGATGTCATCGCCGACGATGAGCAATATGTTGGGCTTCGCGAACGCGGCTGAAAGGTGGCCCGTGGACGCGCCAAGCAAGGCGACGGCGAGCCAAAGTGTTCTGAGACGGAGGTGCTTCATGGTGCAGGTAAGCGCACTGTCAGTGCTGAATTCTGTGGCCACGCCGGCCTGCCTGCGATGGAAAACCGCCTCCGCGCAATGGGGGCATGCGCGTCAGTGAGTGCGCGACCACAGCGCCCGCGTGTCCGTGGCGGCCAGGTTCGGCACCACGAAGCCGAGGCCGCTGTTTTTGGCGACCTCGACATGGCCGTCCAAGAAGCCGGCGCTGACCCGACCTCCGTGGCGCGGCAAGGTGCGCGCCAGGCCGTTGGCAAAGCCGGCGTCAGGCGGACTGCGGAAGAAGCCGGAACCGGTGCCAACAATCTCACCCCAGAGATCACCGTCCAGGGCCATGGTAGGAGGCGTGGCAGACCCCGAATCGGCGAAGGTCAGAAAGCTGGAGGGAGTGAGGACTTCAGCTTCCAAGCGTCGGTTCGTGGGATTGGCGACGGTGACGAGGATGCCATACTGCGAAAAGTTGATGCCGATTCCCAGCGTGTTGTTGGTGCTGCCGGAGGCGGCGGCGGCCAAGGTGGCTGGGAACCGCACGGCCGGGCAGTCAAACACCTTGCCCGACGGAGCGTAACCCCTCAGCCGAAGCATATCGGCCCAGAAGACCCTGTTGGGGTCTCCCTCGACATACGTGGCCGGATCGTAGGGTGGGAAACTTGGCTCCAACTGCGCCCGATCATAGCCATACGGAACGACCACGCCGTTGTTGTCGTCAATATACATCCGGTTGGACAGCAGCACCTGCTTCAGGTTGCTCACGCACTTGATGCCTTTGGCCTTCGCTTTGGCCTTCGAGAGCGCGGGCAAAAGCATCCCGGCGAGAATCGCGATGATGGCGATGACGACCAGCAACTCGATGAGGGTGAACGCCGACCGGCCTTGGGCACGGCGACAACGGACGGGTCTATGGGTGATGTGTTTCATGGGTGAACCAGTGGCAATCGGTTTCCTACAGCTTGGCTTCAAGTGGAGCAGCTCCGGACACGCGCTGTCCCGCTCGTTGCAGGCGGCTGACCTCATCCGCTTCAAGCAGCCGTTCGTAAATGCGGATGTCCCGGAGCATCCCGTTCAAGGGCAGCCCAAATGGCCCCGGGGCCGCGCCGAACCAGAGCGGGGTGCCCAGGCTGAACTCCCGGGCAATGGGCGACTGCGAGCAAACCGTCTGTCCATTCACCTGGATGTCCACGCGCCCCATCGTTTGGTTGACCTTCAGGGCCACAAAACTCCACGCGTCCAGCGCGAGCGACTGAGGTGGCGAGAGCGCCTCAGAATTGCGGCGGCCATCGCCCGCGCGAAAATTCAAGGACTGGTCATCCGAGGAAACCGGCCGCGGCAGCATCTTCGGGAGCAGTCGGTTGATTAGAAAATAGAACCCGTCCGCTTCGCGTCCGAAACGTGCGTTGGCCACCAACGCCTGCACCCTGTCCCCGCGAGACTCGCTACGGTGCGGCTGAACCCAAAACGTGATGGTGAACAGCGACGGCAAGGGCAGTTCCGGCGTGCGCACCGCCTGCCGCTGGTCGGGAGCCTGGCTGGGTGCGCCGACGAAAATCAGCACGGCGTGCCCCTCGTTCGTGCTCCAGAAGGGGGCCTGAATCACGGCGTCGCGCCCGTGGCCGGATACATCCCGAGCAATGGTCCCGCTGCCCTCGTTCAGCGGCCAGTGCGCCAGCAGGCCCATCGCGATGGACTCAACGGTGGGGAGTGTGACCACGGCGACCTCGCCGGCCTCATCCATCTCGCCAGACTGACAAGCTTCCACCACATAGCCGTTGTCGTGATTGACGGGCCGCAGGAAAACCCTTCCGCTTGCGACCTCGACTCGCGTCCTTTTGGTGGACGCGCTCAACTCGAAGCGCGTTCCCAGCACCTCCACCAGGCCGTCTCGCGTCTCCAAAGCCATCGGGTTATTCGGCGCCTGTTTGGCCACCTCTGCCGTCAGCGTGCCCGACAACAGCCGCAGACGCTTCCCCCCCCGCACCGATGTGAGCCGCACCTCGGTATTCTCCTGCAAATCCAGATGCGTCGCCTCGTGATGCCAGCGCACGCGCGCACCTGCTCCCGCAGTGGTCCGCACCACATCGCCGGCAACGAGCGCCAGCAACTCTGCGCCCGGGATGGCCCGGCCACCCCGCAGCACCGTCACCGAACCACGGATGGCTTCCAGGCCGACCACGGGCCGGCACGCGACCCAGCCGCCCAGCAACAGCATCGCCGCCGCACCCCATGACAAGGCCGGGAACAGCCAGGCACGTCGCGGCCGGGCAGCAGCCTTGGCGCGGCCGAGCTGGCCCATCAAGCCCGACACGAACGATTCGCGAGACCGGGGCAGTTGCGCCATCGTCATCCGCACGAAGGACTCCGCACCTGCCGCATCCTCCTGCGCGGCGAAGCCCAGCAGCCGGTGCGCCTGATACAAGTCCCCCGCCCGTCGCCGCAGCGGCTCGTGCTCCGCGAGCAAACGCCTCAACTCCTCGTGCCCGGCGTCATTCAGCTCGCCTTCGAGGTAGTCCGTCCACAGTTCCGCAAATCGTTCGTCGGGTTTCATACGGCACCTCCAGCTTCCGCGGCTAATTTCCCATCGATGCACTCCTGCAATTTCTGCCGCAGAAGCCAGAGCTGCTTCTTGATGGCTGGCACGGACCGGCCCGTGCGCTCCGCCATTTCCTGGAGCGGGATTTCGTCCGTGTAGCGCCAATGGATGAACCGGCGGCCCGGCTCGCCCATTGCGTCCAGACAAGCGCGCAAGTGCTGCAAGCGCACCGCCGTGACTTCCTCCATCTCCAGTGTCCGTCTCTCCAACTCGCGCTCAATCAGGTCCGGTGCAAAGCGCGCGTGGTAGTCCGCCAGCCGCCGCAGGCGCGTGACCTCTGTCATGAGCTGATACCGCGCGATGGTGAAGAGCCACGCCGCGAAGCTGGTGCCTATCTGAAACTCCCCCAGCCGGTTGAACGCGGCGAGAAACGTCTTTTGCGCCACCTCATCCGCATCCGCACCCGGTGGACAATGCGCCGCCACCCAGGCCCGCAGCGGTTGCTCGAACCGGCGCACCACCGCTTCGAACGCCGCCAGCTCCCCGCGCTGGGCGCGCAGCACGGTCTCATCAGGCAATGGTTCGTCCCGAAGTTCGGTCATGGCTCGTGCAAGAGTATGGCAGCAGTCGCGGGAAGGTTACCCGGTGCGAGCAAACAGCCTCCGAAATCGGCAAGGCCATGTCGAGGAACTGGCCTCTGCGTCCTCTCCTGCGCCGGCCCTGAAGGTTGAACCGGCGCCCCCGCAGCGTTTTCCCCCACCGATGAATCTGTGCCGGCGACTTGCAGTCGCCGTTCTTGTGCACAGCACAGCAACCCGCCAGTGGGCCATCCGCGCGCAACACGGCGGCTCCAAGCCGCCGACCAGATTCAATGACGCAAATCGTGCCCCTTGGCGGGCCTCGTTGGTGGAGTTGGCCGGAGCTACTTCGACAGGTTCGCAGCCTTGAATGCCTTTGAGTAAAACGCCCAGTTCCGGTCGCCGAGGCGTTCGTAGATGGCATTCAGATTGTGGCCGACACCTTCAAACAAGTCGTAATCGTGCGCGATGCCAAGGCCGGTCATCTTCTCGTGGAGCGCGATGTTCGGCCCGACGAGCGCGCCGACGGCCTGGCGGATGAGCGTGCGGCCCATAATCTGCGCGGCGCTTTTCTCAGCGAGCGCCAGCGGGTGGGCGGCTGTGAAGCTCTCGTCCCTGCCATCGAAGACGCGCTGGAAAATTTCCGAGTGGCGGGTCTTCATCACGCCGAGGTCGAGCAGCGCGCCATCGATGATGGAGACCGAGCCGAACATCGCCGGGTATTTGAAACCGAGGTGGGCCGCGCCGTAGCCGCCCATGGAAAAACCCTCGATCATGCGCGCCTCGCGAGTCGCAAGGGTGCGGTAGGTGGTGTCAATGTGCGGGATGAGTTCCTTGATGATGACAGTCTCGACCGGACGGTTGGCCTTGAGCGCGTCGCAGTAAAAGCTGTCCACCATGCCGTTGACGAAGACAACGATGGCACCGGGCATTTTCCCCTGCGCGATGGCGGCGGTGAACTGCTCGCAGAGGCGCGGCACGCCCTGCTGCGAGCCGCCGATGCCGTGCAGCCAATACACAACGGGAAAGCGCGCGTCCTTTTTCTGCTCATACGCCTCTGGCAGGTAGATGAGGTAGCTCACCTTCTCCCCGGCGGCTTTGCTCTCGAAGGTCTTGTGATGGAGGTTCGCGCCCTGCACGGGGGGCGTGACCCACTGCGCCTCAGCTCTGGCGGCTCCTCCCTTCTTGGGGGATTTTCCCTTGGCGGGCTGCGCGTGGACGGTGGCGGCAAGGGACACCGACAACGCCAGCAGAAACAGAGTTGTCATTGATTGGAGGTGATGTTGTTTGGGCATGGGGAACTTTGATGTGTGGAGTTGCTGATATTTACTTGGAAGAGTTCGCAGCGCTGAACGCTTTCACATAAAAGGGCCAGTTCTTCTCGCCCAAGCCTTCGTAGAGCGGGTTCGGTGAATGAGGCGCATCGGGAATCTTATGGAACTCATGCTCCAGACGGAAGCTGTCGAGGTGATCGTGGAATTTCTCGTTGGCTCCTCCCAGCCCCGTGGTGCGAGTGACAATTCGGATCGTCGTGCGCCCCTTCATTTTCTCCGCGTTTAACTCAGCGAGCTTCCATGTATCCGTGGAGTCAGGAGGTCCTTTTTTTCCACTCACTGGAGGCTTGGCCTCGGCGGGCTTGGGCGCTTCTGCCGGACGGCTGCCAACCGCATCACCGGGGACACGGAGGGCGCCGTCGATGATCGAGATCGAGCAGAAGAGGTCGGGATACTTGAAGCCCCATCTGGCCGCGCCGCTGCCGCCCATCGAGAATCCCTCGATCATGCGGCCCTCGCGCGTGGCGATGGTCCGGTAGGTGGCGTCGATGAGCGGGAGGAGTTCCTTGATCGTGACAGTCTCCACCGGAAACTGCGCATCCGACCAGCCACCGCGGATCATGCCGTTGACATAGACCACGATCATCGCGGGAGTTTTGCCTTCTGTAATGGCCTTGGTCAGCCGCTCAGCCATCACGGGCACGCCCTGCTGGGAGCCGCCGATCCCGTGGAGCCAATACACCACGGGATAGCGCATGGCCTTCGACGTCTCGTAACCGGGCGGCAGATACAGGAGGTAGCTGACCTTCTCGCCGGCGGCTTTGCTGTCGAAAGTTTTGTAATGGAGATTCGCGCCCTTGACCTCCGGCATGAGCCACGAGGGCGTCTGGTCGCGCGGGCGCTGGCCTTCGGGGGTGGTGCCGCCCTTCTTGGATTTCGTTTCGGTCTGTGCGTCCACGCTCACAGTGGCGGCAAGGAGCAGGGCCAACAGTGGGAACAGGGCTGATTTCATGGGCGGTATGCGTTTTTTGGTTGTGTGCTGGCGGAGTCGTCCATTTTTCACGGGAGGAACTGGTGAGTCATTTGGCTTTCGGCTCGAAAAGCAGCGGCAGAAAATCCGCGAGGTAGCCGCGCCAGACGGGCCACGAGTGCCCGCCGTCGGTAAGATGCCATTCGTGCGTGACGCCGCTCTCCTTGAGCTTGGCAATCATCTCCTCGTTGCGCGCGCGGAGGAAGTCGTCTTTGCCGACGCCAATCCAGAGCAGGCGCAGTTTCGCGTTGGCGGCGGCGGCGTCACCGAGCGTCGCTTTCACCACCGCCTCGTCCGGCGGCGCGGCGCTGAAGGCACCGACCCACGCAAAGCGATCCAGGTTTCCCAGCCCCACGGTGAGCGACTGCCCGCCGCCCATGCTCAGGCCCACAATGCCGCGGCGTGAGGCGTCCTTTTCGACGCGATAGCGCGCCTCGACGAGCGGCAGCGCATCCTCGAACAACTCGCGCCGGAAAGCGTTCATCGCCTCACCGCGCGTGGTGGGATCCTGAAACGAGGCCGTGCGCAGCGGATGGCCGTTAAGCATGAGCACGACCATCGGGCGCGCTTTGCCGGCGGCGATCAGGTTGTCGAGAATCCAGTGCGCCTTCCCGAGCGCAGTCCACGTCTGCTCGCTGTCGCCGGAACCGTGCTGAAGGACCA
>JACRKB010000134.1 GCA_016235545.1 Verrucomicrobiota bacterium
CCAAGGCTACGATGTGTTGGTGGATCAACTCCTCGTCGCCGTGGGCCGCGCACCGAACGTAGAGGGACTCGGCCTCGAAACCGTCGGCGTCGAGTTCGACAAAAAAGGTGTGAAGGTCAACGACCGATTGCAGACGACCAAACCGCGCATCTTCGCCTGCGGCGACATCTGCTCGCCGTATCAGTTCACGCACGCGGCGGGTTTCATGGCTCGGATTGTCATTCAGAACGCCCTGTTCAAGGGCCGCGCCAAGGCCAGCTCGCTCATCATTCCGTGGGCGACCTACACCTCGCCGGAGATTGCGCACGTCGGCCTTTACGAACAGGAGGCGAAGACCAAGGGCATCGCGGTGGACACCTTCACGCTGGAGATGAGCAAGGTGGACCGCGCCATCCTCGACGGCGAAACGGAGGGCTTCGTGCGCGTCCACGTTCGCAAGGGCACCGATGAAATCCTTGGGGCGACCGTCGTGGCCGCGCACGCCGGGGACCTGATCGGCGAGTTGTCACTCGCCATGAAAGGAGGGCTTGGCCTCAAGACCATCGGCGCGGCCATCCATCCATATCCGACGCAGGCCGAGGCCATTCGCAAACTGGGTGACCTCCACGGCCGAACGCGCCTGACGCCGCTGGTCAGCGGTCTCTTCCGCACTTGGCTGGACATGACCCGGTAACCACACATCCGATTTGGAGAGCCAGTGGTGAGTGGATTGAGGGATGGCGACTGGCAAGAAGGTGGTGGTCGTGGCTCGGCGCATTTTCCTGTTGCCTTGCTCCACCCATCATCCAGCCTGCGGCCGCTTTCTCCACTTCTTCGAAGGAGGGGAGGAGCGCGCGCGTCGAGCCAACTTGCTGACAAGCAAAGATTGTCATTTGAAATTGCTATCAGCCACCGCCCTGCCCTGCTGAAGCGATGAAACACTACATCTTCCTTGCCGCACTTCTCCTGGCTCCTCAGATACCGCGGGTCGCGGCGGATGATTCACGCCCGGGCTTTGCGCCCGGGCTCCACGCCGCCGTAGCGCCGAAGCCTGCCGCGCGCCCGAACATCATCCTCATTCTCGCGGACGACATGGGGTTCTCGGACCTCGGTTGCTACGGGGGAGAGATTCAGACACCGAACCTCGACCGGCTGGCCAAGGACGGAATGCGCTTCTCCCAATTCTACAACTGCGCGCTCTGCGGTCCCTCGCGCGCGGCCCTGATGACGGGGCTGCACCCGCACCAGGTTGGCATGTTCAACTGGACCGGGCTGCTCAACGACCGCTGCGTGACGGCGTTCGAACTGCTCAAGCGCGCCGGCTACGCGACAGCGGCTGTGGGGCGGCTCGACATGGTGACGGCGGAGAACTGGCACGACCCCGCGAAGATCGCCCGCCATGTGGACCGCTTCCTCGGCAGCACCGGCCACGCGGGGCCGGGGAACTACTTCAAGGCCGTGCGCAACACGGAGTTTTTTCGCGACGGCCAGCCCTTCACGCTGCCGGTCGGGGGCAGTTACAAGACCGACCTCATCACCGACTTCGCGACGCAGTTCATCACTGATGCGGCGGCGAAGGATCGTCCTTTCTTCCTCTACTTCGCCCACTACGCGCCGCACTGGCCGTTGCACGCGAAGCCGGAGGACGTCGCTAGGTATCGCGCGCTCTACCGCAAGCTCGGCTGGGATGAGGCGCGTGCCCAGCGGCACAAACGTCTCCTCGCGTCGGGATTGCTGCCAGCCAACTGCCAGCTCTCACCGCGGGACGCGCGCGTGCCGGCGTGGACCGACGCGAAGGAGAAGGACTGGGAAGCCGAACGGATGGCGACCTACGCGGCGCAGGTGGACTCACTCGACCAGAGCGTGGGCCGCGTGATGGAGACGCTGCGGCGAACCGGAGCGCACACGAACACGCTCGTGCTCTATCTCTCCGACAACGGCGCGTCCGACCAGCCGATGAACTCGCGACTCGACAAGCCGGGGCTGACGTGGCGCGTGGACGGCACGCCGACACGGGTTGGCAACAGTCCCGCCATTCAGCCCGGTCCCGCCGACAACTTCGTCACCGCTGGCCCGCCGTGGGCGAACGTGGGGAACACCCCCTTCCGCCACCACAAGCAGTCCAACCACGAGGGCGGCATCGCCTCGCCACTCATCGCGTGGTGGCCGGGCGTCATCAAGAAGTCCGGTGCCATCGCATCGGAACTCGCGCACATCACCGACATCACGGCCACCTGTCTCGATGCCGCAGGCGTCGAATATCCGGCTCAGTTTGACGGGCGGCAGGTTCAACCGCTGGCGGGCCGCAGCCTGCTGCCAGTCTTGAAAGGTGGTCAGCGCGAAGGTCACGCCTCGCTGTGCTGGGCCACATCCGGTGCACGGGCGGTGCGCGTCGGCCCTTGGAAACTTGTCTCGCTCAAAGGCGCCCCGTGGGAACTCTACGACCTCACTGCTGACCGCACGGAACTGAACGATCTCGCCGCCATTCAGCCCGAGCGCGTGCAGGCGATGGCGAAGGTCTTCGATGAATGGCGGCGCACGGAGGCCTCGAAATGACCCGGTCCGATCGAAATTAAATTGCGAGCCGCCGCCAGCCAGCCTCAACTCCACTCACACATGGCACCTCTCGAACTTGCTTCCTCCACAGCCCGTCTTTCCCGGCGCGGCTTTCTAGCCGCCAGCGCCGCGTTCTGCGGGACGTGCGCCGCCGCCAGGGCGGCTGAGTCCTCCACTCCCAACCCGCCGCCGGAGCCAATCATAGACATTCACCAACATACGCATTACCACGGGCGCACGGACTTGCAGATGCTCGCGCACCAGCGGGCGATGGGCATCACCACCACGATTCTGCTTCCGGCGGGTCGCACCACCCTCGGCACCGCAACTCACGGCGGACGCTCCAATGGCCTCGCCGCCAATTGCACAGGCAACGACGCCGTCATGGCCTACGCCCTCGCGCAGCCGGGCGAATTCCTCTTTGGCGCGAACGAGGTCACCGACCTGCCAGAGGCGAAGAGCGAGATTGAGAAGTATCTCAAGCTCGGCGCGAAAATCATCGCCGAACAAAAATTCAACGTTCAATGCGACTCCCCGGAAAGCGAGCGCCTCTACACACTCGCCGCCGATTACGGCGCGCCCATCCTGCTTCACTTTCAGGAAGGCACCTACAACTCCGGCTTCAAGCGCCTGCCCGCGGTGTTCGAAAAGTTCCGCAAGACGAACTTCATCATGCACGCACAGACGACATGGGCAAACATTGACGCGAACTACGACTGGAAATCCCACTACCCCACCGGCCCCGTCGCCAAAGGCGGACTCACCAGCCAGTATCTCGCCGACCATCCGAATTGCTTCGCAGATATGAGCGCCGGCTCCGGCCTGAACTCCCTCCTGCGCGACGAGGATCACACGCGCTGGTTCCTGGAGAAGCACCAGGACAAAATCCTCTATGGCAGCGACTGCGCGGACACCTTGGGTCGCGGCCCCGGCTGTCAGGGAGCCGGCACCATCGCGGCCATTCGCAAATACGCGGCGAACAAGTCCGTGGAGCGAAAGATTCTCTACGAGAACTCGAAGAAGCTGTTCCGGCTATGACGGACCAACAAAGCACGGGCCAGCAAAGGAGTTGCGAAAGAAAGCAGCCCACGGCGTGAGCCGTGGGTGACCTTCGATGCGGGGGGAAGCCCGCACTGGAGGCGCGGATGAAGATAGCCGATGGAAAGCTCCGCCTACGGAGCGCACCCACCGGTGTCGGCCCCGAGTGACCGGTGGGTGTGCCAATCCCTGCTCCTATTCCGCTCAAAACAGCGAGGAACCGAAACTGAGATGTGCCCAGGCTGAGGCCAGACCACCTGCCTCCCTTGACTTTGCCCCGGCGCTTCCGAAACACTCCGCGCCCTATGGCCGAGCCCAAAGAGAATGTGCTGATGGAGAAGATCACGTCGCTGTGCAAGCGGCGCGGATTCATTTTTCAATCATCGGAAATCTACGGCGGCATCCAGGGCTTTTGGGACTACGGCCCGCTCGGCGCGGAGCTCAAGCGCAACGTGAAGGAACTGTGGTGGTCCACCATGACGCGCATGCGCGACGACGTGGTCGGCCTCGAAGCCACCATCATCATGCACCCGGCAATCTGGCGGGCGTCGGGCCATGTGGACACGTTCAGTGATCCGATGTGCGACTGTTTGTTGACGAAGAAGCGGTTTCGGGCGGACCAAGTGGAGCCGCAGAGCGGCCGGGCCTTTCATTACGTCGGCGCTTGTGAGGCCACTTCGCTGACTGAGTTTCTTGCAAAACTGGATGGGGAGAACCTGCCTGCTGAGTTGAAGCTCAACTTCGCCGAATTATTCCAAGCGTTTTCGTATCAGGAACGGGGAACTTCCCGATGGATTTCACATGACCGGCAATTCAGCCCAAGCGAAAGAGCTTCCTTCGCTTTTGAGACTTTAGCGAACCGCGAAGCTTGCACCGAGAACATCAAGCGGGTGCTTGCACAGCTCAACGCACAAAAGGCCCTCGGTAAAGCCTGCCTAGATAACTATGCGGTGCTTCTGCCGAAAGGTAAGCCAACCGAAAGTGCTCTAGCTTCAGCTCGGCAGTTTTACCTCAGTCGTGGCATCACTGACCCTGTTGTGTTCTTTCTAGGAGTGGAGCCACTCGAATCAACCACGCGCTTCAACCCCGAGAACGGTTCACTGCTCACCCCGCCCGTCCCCTTCAACCTGATGTTCAAGACCTACGTCGGCCCCACGGCCACGGAGGCGGATGTTGCTTATCTTCGTCCCGAGACCGCGCAAGCCATCTTCGCGCAGTTCAAGAACGTCCACGAGACGTCGCGGCAGAAGGTGCCCTTCGGCGTCGCGCAGATGGGCAAGGCGTTCCGCAACGAGGTCACGCCCCGCAACTACACCTTCCGCTCGCGCGAGTTCGAGCAGATGGAGTTGGAGTTCTTCATCAAGCCGGACGAGGCGGTCGAGGCCGTCACCGGCGCGGTCGCCACGCCTGCTGGCAAGGGTCATCCCGGCGAGCCGCAGTCCAACTGGGGCTGGCAGCTCTGGCACCAGTATTGGGTCGAGGAGCGCATCAGGTTCTACGAGGGCATCGGCCTGCCGCGCACCACGCTGGAGGAGTATTGGCAGAAGCCCGAGGAGCTGGCGCACTACGCCCGCGCCTGCGTGGACATTCTCTTCAAGTTCCCCTTCGGCACGCAGGAGTTGGAAGGCATCGCGGCCCGCAGCGACTTCGACCTCTCTCAGCATGAGCGTTGCTCCGGCAAGTCCATGGGCATCTTCGACGAGGAGTTGCGCACTGCGTTCGGCAAGTTGCCGCCCGAGAAGCAGACTGAACTGAAGGACCGCTATTACCAGGCTCGGCTCAAATATCTCACGAAGTCCGGCATACCTGTGGCTGAAGCTGGGGCCGCCGCGCAGGAAGACGCCGACGGCCTCGCCAAGGGCCAATACATCCCGCACGTCATCGAGCCCTCCGCCGGCGTGGACCGCCTCATCCTCGCGCTGTTGGCGAACGCCTTCAGCGAAGTCACCGAGACCGACGCGAAGGGCAAGAGCGAGACACGCGTGGTGCTCAAATTCCATCCGCGCGTGGCTCCCATCAAGGTGGCCGTGCTGCCGTTGCTCAAGAACAAGCCCGAGCTGGCCGCGAAGGCGCGCGCCATCTTCGAGTCGTTGCGGGTGCACATGATGGCTTTCCACGATGAGTCGGGGTCCATTGGCCGCCGCTACGCGCGCCAGGACGAGGTGGGCACGCCGTTCTGCGTCACGGTGGATTTTGAGACGTTCGAGGGAGTGAAAGACGGTCCGCAGGCCGGCCAGAAGGACACCGTCACCCTCCGCCACCGCGACGACGGCAGGCAGGAGCGGCTGCCCATCAGCGAGTTGCTCCCGTGGCTTATGGCGCGGGTGAAGTGAGTCTGCCTTGGTGCGGTGAGACTCTGTCGAACCCTACCGGCGAAGGGCTTGAGCCTGCACGCTTGCACGACGGACAGACTTGCTTTCCACTGTCCGCAACTTCTCCACGCCATGCTGAACATCCACCACCTCGAACTCTTCTACTACGTCGCCAAGCACCAGGGCGTCAGCGCCGCCGCGCGCAATATGCCTTACGGCATCCAGCAGCCGGCCATCAGCGGGCAGATTCTCGCGCTGGAGGATTACCTCGGCGGGCCGCTCTTCCAGCGCCGCCCCTTCTCGCTCACGCACGCGGGTGAGGAACTTTTTGCGTTCATCAAACCGTTTTTTGACGGACTCGAAGGCGTCGAGGACAAGGTTCGGGGCGGCGCGACACAAGTGGTCCGCCTCGCCGCCGCCACCATCATCCTGCGCGATCATTTGCCCGAGATGCTCCAAACGCTCCGGCCCAAGTTTCCGAAATTGAAGGTGCTGCTGCGCGAGGGTGTGCAGCCGCAAATCGAGAAGTGGCTTGGAGACCGGGAGGTGGACCTCGCCGTGACGGTGCTCGATGGGACCCCGCCGCTGGGCGTCCAGTCGGAACCGCTCTTGCAGGTGCCCGTGATTTTGCTGATCCCGAAGGCGCTGAAGATCGCGAGCGTGGAGGAGCTGCTGAAGTGCGACCGAATCGACGAGACGCTCATCAGCCCGCCGCTGAACGAGACGATCACGAAGAATTTTCAAGACCACCTAGCCCGTCGCGGCGTCGTGTGGCCGCCCGGCATGGAGGTGAACTCGCTTGAACTGGTCGAGACTTACGCGGCCAGAGGCTTTGGCATCGGCCTGACGGTGGCGATTCCGGGCAAGCCGCTCGACAAGCGCCTGCGCGCGCTGCCCATCGATGGCGTGAAGCCCATCACCGTGGCCGTGCTGCGGCATCCGAGCCTTCCGCCTGTGGCTCTCGCGCTCATTGAGGAGTTGCGCAAACGGGCGAAGTCGCTGGTGATGGCCTGAGTGCGTGTGGCGATGGACAAGCCGCCGGCTTGGCCAATTCTTCTTCTGCAAAATCTCAATCATCTGCCGGCCTGGCGCGTCCAAGCCCGCGAACCGAATACGAGCATGACACGATTCCTGAAACACTCGGCCCTTGTCGGATTGATTTGCACCGTGAGCGGCCTGGCTTGCGCCGCGCCTGCGCCGAAGGCCCCCTCCTCCGCTGCGCTGGATTTCCAGCGCGACATCCGGCCAATCCTTTCTGACAAGTGCTTCGCCTGCCACGGGCCGGATGCGGCGGAGCGCAAGGGAGGCAAGAAGGGCGTGGGCCTGCGCGTGGACACGGCGGAGGGCATCGTCGCTGATCTTGGCGATGGCCGCCGCGCAATCGTCTCCGGCCAGCCGCAGAAGAGCCTGCTGCTCCATCGCGTCACGACAAAAGACCCGGACGACGTGATGCCACCGCCGAAGTTCGGCAAGCAGCTCACGCCGCGCGAGGTGGAGCTGTTGACGGCGTGGGTGAAGTCCGGCGGGAAGTTCGCCGCGCACTGGTCCTACGTGAAGCCGAAGCGGCCGACACAGAAAGTGATTAGTAAGGAAGTAATCAGTTCGCTGCTCGCCAAAGCCGGATCGAAATCTGCCGCCACTCAGTCACTAGTCACCAATTACTCATCCCCTCTGGATGCCTTCATCCTCCACCGCCTCGCCACGGACGGTCTCCTTCCCCAGCCCGAGGCTGACCGCCACGCCCTTGCGCGCCGCGTCGCGCTGGACCTCACCGGCCTGCCGCCGAGCGTGGGTGAAGTGGACGCGTTTGTCGCTGACAAGGCACCGCAGGCATACGAGCGCTTCGTGGACACGCAACTCGCCAAACCGAGCTACGGAGAGCATTGGGCGCGCATCTGGCTCGATCTCGCGCGCTACGCAGACAGCGCCGGCTACGCGGACGATCCCACGCGCACCATCTGGGCTTTCCGCGACTACGTCATAAATGCCTTCAACCGCAACCTGCCTTTCGACCAGTTCACCATCGAGCAGCTCGCCGCCGACCTGCTGGACAGCCCGACCGACGAGCAGCTCAAGGGCACGGCATTCCATCGCAACACGATGACCAATTCCGAAGGCGGCACGAACGACGAGGAGTTTCGCAACGCCGCCATCGTGGACCGCGTCAACACGACTTTCGCCGTCTGGATGGGCACTTCGATGGCCTGCGCGCAATGCCACACGCACAAATACGACCCCATCACGCACAAGGAGTTTTACCAGCTCTATGCGCTGCTCAACAACACCGAGGACGCCGACCGGAAGGACGAGACGCCGCTCCTGAGCTTCTACAGCGACGCGCAGCGCAGGCAGCGCGCGGACTGGGAGGCGGAACTCGCAGCGGTGGAAGGGAAATTCAAGTCACCGTCCGCAGTGATCATGGCAGGCGCGGAGAAGTGGGCGCAGGCCTTTCCGCTGAAGCTAAACTGGACTTCCCCCAAGCCCAGCACAGTAAAGGCTTCCTCCGGCGCGGAGCTTGCGGCGCAGGACGACGGCTCCGTGCTCGTCGCGAAGAACGAAGCAGCCACCGACAATTTCACCATCGAGCTGGCTCTGCCAGACGCGCAGAAGCTCACGGCGCTCCGAATCGAGGCGTTGCCGAACGAGAAGCTGCCCGGCAAAGGCCCGGGCCACGCAGGCGGCAATTTCGTGCTCACCCGGATGCGCGCGAGAATTCTGCCTCCAGCCGAGAGCAAGGGGCCGGTCGCGCGCTTCGTGCGCATCGAGCTGCCGGGGAAGGCTCAGTTCCTCCAGCTCGCGGAAGTTCAGGTCTTCAGCGGCGGCGAAAACATCGCGCTCAAGGGCGAGGCGAAGCAGAGCAGCACTTATCTGAACGCCGCCGCGTCCCGTGCAAACGACGGCAGGACCGATGGCGAGTATGACAAAGGCTCCGTCGCGCACACCGAATCGCAGGAGAACCCGTGGTGGGAGCTGGACCTCAAAGAGGCACGCATGGTGGAGCGCATCGTCGTGTGGAATCGCGCCGAGGCGGGCGAGCGGCTCAAGGGCTTCCGCGTCGTCGCGCTCGATGCGCAGCGCAACGTGGTCTGGGACAAGTCCGGCAACGAGGCGCCGGCGAAGGACGCGGCCTTCACGATGAACGGGGCGCGCGAGGTGAAGTTCATTGCGGCCATCGCGGACTACACTCAGTCGAGCTTCGATGCGGAGAACGTCCTCAACGACACAGCTCCCGCCAAAGACCGCACTCGCGGCTGGGCGGTCGGAGGTTCGCTGGGCAGGGCGCACACCCTTACGCTCATCGCGGAGAAGCCGGTGGAGATTCCAGCCGGTTCGCGCCTGTCGGTGACCTTGGAGCAGCAGTCCGCCACCGCGAAGGCGACGCTCGGCCACTTCCGCCTTGGCGTGACGGCGGACACGAAGGCTGCCGAGTTCGCGCGAACTCCAGCCGCAGTCGTTTCCACGTTGGCATCCAGCCGCGCACTGAACACTGGACACTGGACACTGAATGCTCTCCCGCCGACCGACCGCGCCAGGATCACGGACTACTACGCCCGCACACTCGCGCCGGAGTTGAAGCCGGACCGCGCGCAACTCGCGTCGCTGACCAAGTCCCTTGCCGAGCTGAAGCCCAACACAGTGCCCATCCTTCGTGAACTTCCTTCCGACAAGCGGCGCAAGACGAACATCCAGCTTCGCGGCAACTGGCAGAACCTTGGCGAGGAGACAACCGAAGCCGTGCCCGCCGCCTGGCATCCGCTGCCAAAGGACGCGCCCCGCAACCGCCTCACCCTTGCGAAGTGGCTCGTTGACGAGAACAACCCGCTCACAGCGCGCGTCGTGGCCAACCGCCATTGGGAAGCCATCTTCGGCACCGGCCTCGTGCGCACCAGCGAGGAGTTCGGAGCGCAGGGCGAGCTGCCGACGCACCCGGAACTGCTCGACTGGCTGGCGACCGAGCTTGTCGCGATGAAATGGGACACGAAGAAATTCCTCCGCCTGATTGTCACGTCCCAGACATACCGCCAGTCATCGAAGGTCACGCCAGAGGCATTGGAGAAGGACCCGGACAACCGACTGCTCTCCCGTGGCCCGCGCCTGCGCCTGACCGCGGAGATGGTTCGCGACCAGTCGCTCGCCGCGAGCGGCCTGCTGAGCGCGAAGATGTTCGGCCCCAGCGTGCGCCCGACGCGCCCCAGTGCAGGTCTGAGCGCCGCGTTTGGTGGGGCTCTCGACTGGACGACCAGCACTGGCGAGGACCGCTACCGGCGCGGCCTCTACACCGAGTGGCGGCGCACCAGCCCGTATCCCTCGATGGCCACGTTTGACGCGCCGAGCCGCGAGGTCTGCTCCGTCCGCCGCAACCGCACGAACACGCCGCTCCAGGCGCTCGTGACGATGAACGACCCCGTCTATGTCGAGGCCGCGCAGGCCCTGGCCCGCCGCATGGCGAAGGAGGGCGGCGCGACCGACGCCGACAAGGCCCGCCACGGATTCCGACTCGTCCTGGCCCGTCCGCCCTCGGACAACGAACTCGCCAGGCTCGTGAAGCTCCACTCCGAGTGTGCCGTCGTGTTCGCCAAGGACAAGACGATGGCC
>JACRKB010000132.1 GCA_016235545.1 Verrucomicrobiota bacterium
ACGAACTGGAGCTTGCCGAGCTGGCCGTCGTCGAGCAGCTCCTTCATGAAGAGATACTCGCGGGCATACACGACGGTCTCCATCATCAGGTATTTGAGGCCGGTCTGATACACGAGGTCCACGATCTTCTTGCAGTCGGCGATGTTCGTGGCCATCGGAACGGTGCAGGCGACGTGTTTGCCGGCCTTGAGCGCGGCGATGGACATCCACGCGTGATCGGGGATGGGGGAATTGATGTGAACCACGTCCACGGCGGGATCCTTGAGCAGCGCGGCGAAGTCCTGGTAGCGCTTCTCGACACCGAAGTAGTCACCGACGGCGTTGAGCTTCTTCTCATCGCGCTGGCAGATGGCGTGGCAGGTGGTGTGGGGATGCTTCTGCCAGAGGGGGATGAATTCCGCTCCGAAACCGAGTCCGACGACGGCGACGTTGATCTTTTTGCTCATGATGAATGGGTCAAGTTGCAGGCCGGACAGTGCCCGCCTCGCCCGCGTCCAGCCATGAGTTCCTGCGCATTCGATTTGAACATTTTACCGCCGGGTGCGGACGCAAAAGACAGTCCACACTCGAGTTTGACCAGCGGCGACGGGACGGATGAAACCGCCCCGCCCCCCATGCGTCAACGGAAATTTCCCCGGCGCAGATTCAAGGCGCCGAGGCAATGATGCCCGCCTTTGTCGAGGGAATTTGCCTTTGACTCGCCATCCCGCAGGCGGCATAGCACGCGCGCCATGTCCGCTGAAACTGAGAATCCTCCTTCCGCCAAGCGCTCGCCCGCGCTCCAGTCCCTCAACCAGCTCATCTTTCTGAGCCGCTGGTTGCAGGCCCCGCTCTACGTCGGCCTCATCGTCGCGCAGGGCGTTTATGTCTATCGCTTCATGGTTGAGCTGTGGCACCTGATCATCAAGACCACCACGATCCAGGAGGCGGAGATCATGCTCATGGTCCTGGGATTGATTGACGTGGTGATGATCGCCAACCTGCTCGTCATGGTGATCGTCGGCGGCTACGAGACGTTTGTGTCGCGGCTCAACTTGGAGAACCACCCCGACCAGCCCGAGTGGCTCTCTCATGTGAACGCCGGCGTCCTCAAAGTGAAGCTGGCGATGGCGCTCATCGGCATCTCCTCCATCCATCTGCTCAAGACATTCATCGGTGCGCAGGTGCTCTACGAGAAGTCAGGGGCCATCGCTGACAAGGTCATCCTTTGGCAGGTGCTCATCCATCTCACCTTCGTCGTGTCGGCGGTCATGCTGGCGTGGATTGACCGGCTTATCGCACCACCGAAGCCGGGGCACTGAGGCAGAACGCAGGGCGCAGTTCACGTTCTTGCGACCGAGCGGCCCTTCCGCTCCTGCTCGTAATCCTGATCCTAATCCTGCTCCGCTGCGGGAATCGGGAGGAGGAGCAGGATTACGAGCAGGAGGAATTGGCCCAAGCCGCACCCACGCAAACCCGCAGTTGCCGCCACGCATCGTCTCGCGCAAGCTGCCCCGCGACATGCCCGACGCGCCGCGAATTCTCTACTGCCACTGCCAATACGCGCAGGTCGTCCCGCCCGAGGTGAAGGAGGCCGTGCTTAAAAAACTCTCCGACTCCGGCGTGGCCTTCGATGCCGTGGCCGACCTGTGCGAGATGAGCGCGCGGCAGGACCCCTCCCTCAAGCGCCTGGCCGACGGCGGCCCGGTGAAAATCGCCGCCTGCTTCCCGCGCGCCGTGAAGTGGCTCTTCCACACCGCCAAAGCCGACCTCCCGTTCGACACCGCGGAAGTGCTGAACATGAGGGTGCAATCCGCCGAGGAAGTCTGCGCCGCCCTCTTCAACGGCGAGGTCAACGCGAACCTCCCCAAAGGCAAAGTCACCGCCACCGACGCCCCGAAGGCCCCCGCCTGACTGATTACTGAACACTAATTACTAATTACTTTCCCCATGTCCCTCACCACCGCCGCCACCCTCCGCGTCGTCCTCTACGAAGGCACCGACTCCCCGCCGCTCGCGAGCACCGACCGCTTCTCCGCGCTCACCGCGCTGCTGGAGAAGGGCTTCGCCGTCACCCGCGCCGTCGCGGGCGGACGCGTCGCGCCGCATGAACGCGGGTCGTTGCTCGTGCTCGGCCAGTTCGCCGGACGCACGCCCGAGGCGGAGGGCGTGACCGCCGGGACCACAGTGCGCTTTCAGGACATCACCGGCCTCGACGCCGCGCGCATCGCACAGCGAGCCGAGGCCGTGCAGACCGAGACCGGCGCGGCACGGCACGGCGAGTGGAAGCCGTGGTTCCCTGTCATTGACTACGACCGCTGCACCAACTGCATGCAGTGCCTGAGCTTCTGCCTCTTCGGCGTCTATGGCGTGGACGAGCAGAACAAGATTCAGGCGCAGAACCACGACAACTGCAAAACCAACTGCCCCGCCTGCTCGCGCGTCTGCCCCGAGGCCGCCATCATGTTCCCGAAATACAAGGCCGGTCCCATCAACGGCGACGTGGTGCAGGATTCCGACATGGGCAAGGAGAAGATGAAAATAGACATCTCCTCGCTCCTCGGCGGCGATGTCTATTCCCAGCTCCGCCAGCGCAGCGACGCCGCGAAGGCCCGCTTCAGCAAGGAGCGCGACGACAAGAAGGCGTTGCAGGAACGTCAGAAGTGCCTGACCAAGCTCGCCCAAGGCGGGGACATCCCGATGGAAGTCTTGATGAACCTGCCCGCGCCCGAGGAAATCCTGCGCCGCGCGGAGGAGGCAAAGGCGAAGGCCCAGGCGGCGCTCGCAGCAAATCGCCAATAGAAAATCGCGGCCATGATTACCAAGCTGACCATCGAGAACTTCAAGCGGTTCGGCCAGAAGGTCGAAATTGAACTGGGCAGCCCGGTCGTGTTTGTGGGGCCGAACAACTGCGGGAAGACCACGGCTCTCCAAGCTTTAGCATTGTGGGAAACCGCCGCCCGTCGTTGGTTTGAGAAGCGCCATCCTGACGTGACCACTGCGTCAGAACGCGCTGGCGTCCCCATCAACCGCAAGGACATCCTATTTGCCCCCGTGCCGGACTCGAAGGTTTACTGGCATGGACTTCATGTCCGTCGCGGGGTGAAGCGCAAAGGCAAGGCCGCCACCCAGAACATCCGCATGAACATCGTGGTTGAGGGGGCCACGGAGGGTCGCACATGGGTTTGCGGTTTCGAGTTCGATTATCAGAACGCGGAGACTTTTAACATCCGACCTCTTCGCAAAGCAGGGTTTGATGATTCGCCAGTCGCGGAGGCGGAATACACGGTTCCACCGGAAGCCGCCGGACGGGTGCGCATCGCCTATCTGCCGCCCATGTCGGGTCTGGCCAGCATCGAAGACCGACTGGACTCGGGCGCGATTCGACGCAGGATTGGTGAAGGGCGCACTGCGGAGGTGTTGAGGAATCTCTGCTATTCGCTGCTTCACCCGGACAATAATGGGGGCGACCCGAACATCGCCACTCAGCGCTGGGAGGAGTTGAAGCGAACGATGAAGACTTTGTTCGGAGTCGAGTTGTTGGAGCCTGCTTACAACGCAGACCGTGGAGAAGTGACCATGTCCTACCGGGACAGAGCAGGCACGGAACTCGACTTGTCGAGTTCCGGGCGCGGCATGCAGCAGACGTTGTTGCTTTTCGCCTACCTCTACGCCAATCCGGGCACTGCCATCTTGCTGGACGAACCCGACGCGCATTTGGAGGTTTTGCGTCAGCGGCAAACCTACAACCTACTGGTGGACACAGCCCGACAACTACATTCGCAAGTCATCGCTGCCAGCCACTCGGAGGTTGTGCTAAACGAGGCGGCCGGAAAGGACTGTGTCGTGGCGTTTGTTGGCAGCAAGCCTCACGTCATCTCAGACCGTGGCAGCCAGCTCGTAAAGGCACTCACCACCTTCGGCTTTGAAAACTACGTGCTCGGGGAAACCAAAGGCTGGGCAATCTATCTCGAAGGCTCCACCGACCTCGCCATCCTCAAGGCACTTGCGGCGGTTCTCAATCACCAGGCGGCAGTCCAATGCCTCGAATCCCCCTTCGTCCACTACCTGAACACCAACCTGCCGCAAAGCGCCCGGGAGCATTTTTACGGCATTCGTGACGCAGTTCCAAACTTGGTTGGCTTCGCGCTTTTTGACCGCATAGACAAGCCGCTCCAGTCCCAAGATTGCTACGTGGAAGCAGCTTGGAGCCGCAGGGAGATAGAAAACTACCTCTGCACCCGTGAGGTGCTTTTGCGGTTTGCGCGCGGGACTGAAGCAGACGCGGACCTGTTCAGCGCATCCGAAGCTGACATCCGGGTGAAAGCGATGGAGAAAGCCATCGCAGACGTGGAGCAGTCACTCCAAGTGCTCGACAAACCCAGCCCTTGGTCGGCGGATTGCAAGGTGAGCGATGACTTTCTCCGCCCGCTGTTCAAGGCTTACTTCGCTGCGCTAAAGATGCCGAACGTGATAGCGAAGTCCGATTATCACCAGTTGGCTCCGTTTCTCCTTCCTACAGAGGTGGACAGTGAAGTTCGCGTAAAGCTGGACCAACTGGTTGCCATTGCCGCTAAAGCTAAACTCGCGCCCCAGAGCTAGGACGCTAGTCCACAAACTTCATGCTCCCCGCCCTCGCCCTCCGCACCCTGCGCTCCGCCGACAAGCGCTGCATCGCCAAGTTCGTCTGGAACTTCGGCGTGAAGGGCATGCTCTCCGTCGAGCGCTTCAAGCGCCGGCTCAAGCGCGGCGAGACGTTCCCGCCGTTCCTCTACCTCTCCATCATCAACTCCTGCAACCTCCGCTGCCAGGGCTGCTGGGTGGATGTCGAGGAGAAGGACGCCATTGACCTCGACTCGCTGAACCGCACCATCAACGACGCGCAGGCGCACGGGAACAGCTTCTTCGGTATCCTCGGCGGCGAGCCGTTTATGCACCCGCAGCTCCTCGACCTGCTCGCGGCGCATCCGGACTGTTACTTCCAGGTTTTCACCAACGGCCAGTTCATCACCGAGAAAGTGGCGAAGCGGCTGCGCGAGATTGGCAACGCCACGCCGCTCATCTCCATCGAAGGCCGCGAGGTGGTCAGCGACGAGCGGCGCGGCAAGAAGGACGTGCTGAACAAGACCTTGCGCGGCCTCGATAACTGCATCAAGGAGGGCATCCTCACCGGCGTCGCCACCAGCGTTTGCCAGACAAACATTGACGAGCTGCTCACCGAGGAATGGCTCCAGCACCTCATCAAGCGCGGCGTCCACTACGCATGGTATCACACCTACCGGCCCGTCGGCCCGAAGATGAACATGGCCCTCGCGCTGCGGCCCGACCAACTCGTGCGCGTGCGCCGGTTCGTCACCGAGATGCGCGCGCGGCTGCCCATCGCCATCATTGACGCCTATTACGACGGCGAAGGCCAGGCGCTCTGCCCCATGTCCACCGGCGTCTCGCACCACATCGGGCCGAAGGGCGACATCGAGCCGTGCCCCATCATCCAGTTCGCCACGGAAACCATCCACGACCAGCGCGGCATCTATGAAACGATGCGCGACAGCGCGTTCCTAAAAGACTTCCGCGAGCTCAGCGCCGAGCACACGCGCGGCTGCGTGGTCTTGGAGCGGCCCGACCTGGTGAAGCAACTCGTCGTGAAGCACGGTGCGCGTGACACCACCGTGCGCGGCACCGCGATGGCCGAACTCGACGCCATGACGCCGCGCTTCAGCCAATGGCTCCCCGGCGAGGAAATCCCCGAGAAGCACTGGATGTATCGCCTCGCCAAGAAGTATTGGTTCAGCGACTTCGGGGCTTACCAGAAGGCGCACCACAGCCAGACCGCCGCCGCAAAGACCAAGCAGCTCATCGCCGCCGGGCGTGGCTGAACCGCGTGGCGGCGACTGCAAGTGCGCCGGCACCTTTCCGCTGAAACGGGCGCGAGCTGGCATAGAACAAATGTTCAATGGCGGGAAGGGGCTGACTCATGAGATTAGGGAGGGATGAAAACAGCCTCGACCCGATTTACGGCCCGTCCCATGCGGGCTTTCACGCTCATTGAGTTGCTAGTTGTCATCGCGATCATCGCGATTCTCGCGGGGATGCTCCTGCCCGCGCTCTCCAAGGCGAAGTCCAAGGGCCAGGGCATCAGTTGCCTGAACAACACCAAGCAGCTTGGGCTTGCCTGGAAGCTCTACTCGGAGGACGCGGACGGCCAGCTCGTCTATAACCATCCTGCCATCGGCAACTGGGCCCTTGGCAGTCTGAGCCGGACGATCGCCAACCACCCGGACAACACCAACACCCTCAACTTGATTGACCTCAACACCGTGCAGGCGCCGAACAACACGGCCAACACCAACCAAACGCTTGGGCCGATGCTGGGCAAAAACACCGCTGTGTTCAAATGCCCGGCGGACAAGAGCAAGGACATCGGCAACCTGTTGCCACGGGTGCGCAGCTACACGATGAACAACGCGGTGGGCATGAATTCCGCCGGCCCGCGGCTCCAGCTCCCCCACGGCACCTCGCTGCTTGGTCCGGGCTACACCACCTCGGCCGCCGCCAACTTTCTGCTTTTCAGACGCGAGGGCGACATCGTGCGCCCCAGCCCCAGCGACCTGTTTGTCTTCGTCGAGGAGCATCCTGCGGGCATCACGGACAGCCAGTTTGCGGCCTGCATGGTTGAGCCGGGGCATTTCGCCGACAAGCCCGCGACGTATCACAACAACGCCAGCGGTTTTGCCTTCGCCGACGGGCACTCCGAGATTCACCGCTGGAGCGGGCCGGGGCTGCAAGGTTCGGTCAACTACGATGTGGTGCCAACGACGGTGAACTCGGAACACGTCACAGACTGGAACTGGTTGAGCGCCCGCGTTTCAGCTGCCAAATAGGTTCTGATCCCACCTCAAAGGAACCGGCCATGAAGGGGCTTGAATTTTACTCTGTTCGCGCCTGCTTCGTCCCCTGCGCAGTGGCGCTGGCACTGCTTTTCCATTGTGGCTGTCGCCGCAAGGGCGACAGCCGGGGAGTCGTGGCTGCCCCGAGCACCGCCCAGCCCGGAGAGCAAGTTCCCGCGCGCGTCGTGGAGGAACTCAACTACGCCTTGCAGGACTACCGGGAACGCACCGGCAAGCTGCCCGCTTCGATCAGTGAACTTCTCACTGCCAGCAAGTTGCCCCCGCCCCAGTTGCCCCCCGGTGCTCAACTTCGGATCAACGCGCAGTTCAAAACCATCGAATACGTGGGGCCGGGCGGGAAGTGAGCGCCCGCTGCCACCGCTGCCGATTCAGACTGACTGTGAGCTGCTCGCGAAGAGGTGCCCGCGTCATGGCTTGAAAGGATCAAGCTGGTTGGCAGAACCTCACTGACCATGTTCCTTTGCCAGCCACGATCGCGCCTCTTGCGCGGGCTTGTGCTCGCCGCCTGCCTGCGGGTGCTGGCGTGCGCGGCGGCGGCGCAGCCTGCCGACTGGTCGTTGCGCTCGTGGCAGGTGGAGGAGGGGCTGCTGGAAAACACTGTCACGGGCATCGCGCAGTCGCCCGAGGGTTATCTGTGGGTGACCACGCTCAATGGTTTGGCGCGGTTCGACGGCGTGCGCTTCCAACGCGTGCTGCTGCCGCCGAGCACGCCGGGCGGCGGGCAGCCGGTGCGCACGCTTCTGTTCGCCCGCGATCGGCGGCTGTGGGTCGCGCTGGATGGCGGCGGTCTCGTCGGGTTGGCGGAGCGGAGCACGAATGTCTTCACGGCGGCGGAGGGCTTGACCGTTCAACGTCCGCTCGTGCTGGCCGAGGACGCTGACGGGGCCATCTGGTCGGGCTACACGGACGGCTCGGCGTGCCGCGTCGCAGCGGGCAGGGTGACGCGCTTCACCGCAGCAGAGGGGCTGACGGGCCAGGGCGCGTGCTGGGTGGCAAGCGACACGACCGGGCAGCTTTGGTTTGCGAAGTCCGGGCGCATCGGAGTCTGGCGCGACGGCCAGTTTGTTTCGTTGCTCACGGTGCCGGAGCGCACCGCCCAACTGACTGCGGCGAAGGCCGGCGGGGTGTGGGTCAGCGCAGGGGGACGCGTGTTCCGGTTCGCGGAAGGCGGCCAGCCGGAGCCGCTGGCAACCCTGGCCACGGACCGCCCGAGCGTGGAGCCGCGGTCGGTGTTTGAAGACCGGGCGGGGGCGGTGTGGGTCGGCACTGCGACGGACGGGCTTTTCCGGTGCGACCCGAGTGGAGCCGTGCGGGTGGAAACAACGCATGGCGAAGTGGTGAGCCTCGCACAGGACACGGAAGGAAATGTGTGGGCGGGCACCGGCGGCGGCGGGTTGAACCGGGTGCGTCCGCGCGTGCTCGAATTGCAGGGCACGGCGGCGGGACTTCCCTTTGAGACGGTGCGCTCCGTTTGCGAGGACCAGTCCGGGCGGGTCTGGGCCGTCGCGCTGAACGGCGAGCTGGCCAGTCTTGAGAATGGCCGCTGGCGCAAGGCCACAACGGACGAGACGTGGAACGGCATCGAGGCCACGTGTGTGGCCGGCGACGGGCAGGGCGGCGTTTGGGTGGGGACGCGGCACCACGGGATTCTGCAACTGGTGAACGGAAAAATCTCACCGCTCCGGCTGCGCGCGGGCGCCACACCGATGGCGGTGCGGGCGCTGTTGCTGGACCGGGCTGGCGCGCTCTGGGCCGGGGTGGAGAGTTCCGGTGCTGAAAGTCCCAACGGAGTGCAGCGGTGGCACCACGGCCAGGTCAAACTCTTCACGCAGCCACCGGGCAGCCGCGTGGTCCGGGCCATGGCGGAAGACGCCTCCGGACGGCTATGGCTGGGCACCCCGGATGGAACATTGCTGCGGGCCGACGGAGAGGCGTTGGTGGAAGAGACCGCGCGCACATTGCCGCAGCCCAAGCCCATCCGCAGCCTGCTGGCAACCCCGGATGGCGCGGTGTGGATTGGCTATGCGGGGACAGGGCTGGGCCGGTTGAAGAACGGGCGCTTCAGCCGCTTCGGCCCCGAGCAGGGTTTGCCGGACGGTTACGTTTCCTCCCTGCTGGCCGATGGCCACGGAGCACTCTGGGTGGCGTGCACGCGCGGACTGTTTCGCGTGCCCTTCGCGGAGTTGCAGTCGGTGGCCGATGGACGGGCTGAACGCATCCGCACGGTGCCCCAGGAACGCGCCGAGGGGCTGCGGAACTTGCAGGCCAACTACGGCCACTGGCCCGGCGCGCTGCACGGCCGGGATGGACGGCTGTGGTTTCCCATGCGCACCGGCCTGGCCGTGGTGCAGCCCGACCGCGTGCGCCGCAACACCGTGCCGCCGCCGGTGCTGATCGAGCGCGTGCTGGTGGATGGCCAGCCGCTGGCCACGGGCCCGGGCGCGGCCGCGCAGCTGCCGGGCGGGCATCGCAAGGTGGAGGTGGAATACACCGCGCCCAGTTTCAGCGGGCCGGAGAATGTGAATTTCCGCCACAGGCTCACGGGCTGGGACGAAGGCTGGGTGGAGGCCGGCACGGAACGGCGCGTGAGTTATTCGCGGCTGCCGGCGGGGCGTTACGAGTTCCGCGTCACGGCCTGCACCGAGGCCGGCGTGTGGAACGAAGCCGGCGCGGCGCTGGCGTTCACGGTGACGCCGCTCTACTGGCAGACGGGGTGGTTCCGGCTGGGCGCGGCCAGCGCGTTCACGCTGGGGCTGGTGGCGCTGGTGCGCTACGTGTCGTTCCGGCGGCTGCGCGCGAAGCTGCAGCGGATCGAGCAGGAGGCCGCAGTGCATCGCGAGCGGGCGCGCATCGCCAAGGACATCCACGACGACCTCGGCGCGAGCCTCACGCAAATCTCGTTGCTCGGGGATTTGGTGGAGCAAGACCTGTCATCGCCGGAAAAGGCGGGCGAGCACGCACGCACCCTTTCCCGCACCGCGCGGCAGTTGATGAAGACGCTCGACGAAACCGTCTGGGCCGTGAATCCGCGCAACGACACGCTGGCACACCTGCTGGATTACACCGGGCAGTTCGCGGTGGATTTCCTCCGCGTCGCGGGCGTGCGCTGCCGCGTGGATTTTCCGCTCCAGCCGCCGGCCCGCGCCGTGGCCGCCGAGGTGCGGCACCATCTCTTCCTCGTGGTGAAGGAGGCCTTGCACAACGTCGTGAAACACGCCCGGGCCACGGAGGTCCGGTTGCGCGCGACCGTCTCCGAGCAGACGTTCCAACTCTCGGTGGAAGATGATGGACAGGGCTTTTCCAGCGCGCCGGACAACGCTCTGGCCGATGGCTTGCGCAACATGCAACAGCGGCTCGCGGAGATCGGCGGAACGTGCCAAATCACCAGCCGGCCCGGCCAGGGAACGCGCGTCCAAGTTGAGCTTCCCTGGCCGAAAGGCTGAAACATTCGGGCACAAACCAAAACTTTGGACAGCACCCATCTCATCGGCGCCCGCAACACCCCTCGAATGAATGTTCAACTCGCAGCAGCGCTGCAACTCTGAGATCCTGCACGACACAGCTCATGCCCATCACCTTCGCCATTGTGGAAGACGTGGCCGCGACCCGCGTGCAACTGCTCGCGGTGCTCAAGCGCGCACCCGGACTCAGGTGCCTGCGCGCCTGCGCCGACGGCGAGGAGGCGGTGCGGCTGCTGCCCGCCGACGCCCCGGACGTGGTGCTGATGGACCTCAACCTGCCCGGCATGAGCGGCATCGAGTGCGTGGCTCGGCTGAAGGAACGGCTCCCTCGCCTGCAAGTGCTCATCTTCACGACCTACGAGGATGGCGATCAGATTTTCAACTCCCTGCGCGCCGGGGCGAGCGGCTACCTGCTCAAGAGCACGCCGCCGGGCGAGTTGGTGGAGGCCATTGAACAGGTCCATGCGGGCGGCTCGCCGATGTCCATGGGCATCGCCCGCAAAGTAGTGAGCCACTTCCAGCGCATCCAGCGGCCGACGGCCGAGTTTGAGCAGCTCACGCCCCGTGAGCGGGAGATTCTCGCGCAGTTGGCGAAGGGCTTTCTCTACAAAGAAATCGGCGAGCAGCTCGGCATCTCGCTCAGCACCGTGCGGGCGCACCTTCATGCGATTTACGGCAAGCTCCACGTCCAGTCACGCACCGAGGCCGTCGTGCGCTACCTGGGCCGGAAGTGATCCGCCAAGGCCGTGACGGGGACTGCTTCGATCCACGGGCTGCTGCTGCAAGCCGCCGGCACAGGTTCAGGGAAAAGGGCGCGCTCCTCCCTGCCGGGGGCCGCCCGCTTCAGCACCCCGGACGAGACGAGGTAAAGACCACCGGAACAACTTCGGCGTTTGCAGGCGCGAAACTCCCTGCCATCGTTTTCCCCAATGAACTGCCTGTGCCGATTCGCACTCACCGCCGCGCTGCTCCTCGGTTTTGAAGTCGCTGGACAGGCACCCACGCCAGCTTCAAAAGCCGAGGCTCCGGCGAACTTATCCCATTGGGTCGCGCAGGCCGCCACCGACGCGAAGCTCGACCGCACGACCATTCCCTACGACGGCAAGACGCCGAACAAGCTGGTGTGCGACACGACGCTGCGGCAGTTGCCCGACGGCTCGTGGGCGCTCTTCTTGCTGGCCGGCGATGACTTCGAGCCGTCGCCGAAGAACTACGTCGGCCTCACGCGCAGCCGCGACGAGGGCCGCACCTGGACGCCGCTGGAGCCGGTGGACATCGGCTTCCCGCGCGAGGGCAAGACCAGCGGCCAAGGCCCGACCGAACTGCTCGTGCGCGGCGGACGCAGCACCCTGTTCTTCTCCACACACTCGCAAACGTGGGGCCGCGACTGGCAGTCGTGGTTCATGCACAGCGACGATTCGTGCAAGACATGGAGCAAGGCCGAGCCGGTGCCGGGCCGCCTCGGCAAGTTCACCTTCATCCGCAACCATATCGTCGCGCGCGACGGACGACTCATCATTCCCTTCCAGCACTACCTCGGCCCGCCCGCCGGCACGCCGCCGCCCGCGCCGGAGCAGAAGCCCTGGCACAAGACGCTCTTTCACTACGTCAGCAACCCGCGCAATGGCGTGCTCATCAGCAGCGACGGCGGCAAGACGTGGAGCGAGCACGGCAACGTGCGGCTCACGGCGGATGACCGCTACCACGGCTGGGCCGAGAACAACCTCGCCGAACTCAGCGATGGCCGCGTCGCGATGATCATCCGTGCGGACCGGCTGGGTGGCGTGCTCTACTACGCGGAGTCCAAGGACGGCGGGAAGACGTGGCCGGAGTTCGCCGTGAAGACGGACATTCCCAACCCCGGCTCGAAGGCCACGCTCTACCCGCTCGGCGGCGACACCGTCGCGATGCTGCACAACCCGAACCCGACGCATCGCAGCCCGCTGGCGCTGTGGATTACCTTCGATGGCCTGAAGACCTGGCCCTACCGCCGCGTGCTCGTCCCCGAGTCCTGCGACGGGCCGAAAGGCCGCTTGAACTACCCCGACGGCTTCGTGAGTGCGGACAAGCAATGGCTCCACTTCGCCTTCGACGACAACCGCCACCGCGCCGTCCACTACACCGCGAAGCTGCCGCGGGTGAATGGGCTGTAAGCCCGGCAGATGAGAGCCCAGGGCAAGCGATACGAAGTCCTCGCCGCCCTGGGTTCAGGTTCCCAAATAATCTCATA
>JACRKB010000133.1 GCA_016235545.1 Verrucomicrobiota bacterium
GAACAAACCCTTCTCCGCCGACGAGCTGCTCGCCGTGTTAAGCCATCTTCTCGAGACCCCCAATCCGTAGTTTCTGAGCCGGAACTCCCAAATGGAATGCCCCTGAAAGAGGGCAAAGAGCGCGAAGCCAAATTTCTGGCAGGAGAACGGGACGGTTAGAAATTGTCCCAGCTCCAGCAATCTCAGACTCGCCTCTCTTGTGTTTTTTCGCCCTTTCGCGGCTGAACCTCGGAATTCGTGCTGAGTCGAAGCTGCGCGCAGCAAGCCGTCCGACGCAGCCATGCGTTGCGACCACACTTTGGTGTCCGGGCGCGCTCCCTTTCCTGCTTCCGCCGCAGCCTTCCCTCCGCTTCACTTCCGCGCATGAAAATCGTTGTCCTCGACGGCCACACCCTGAATCCCGGTGACTTGAGCTGGGATGCCTTGAAAGCTTTGGGCACTTGCGAGATTCACGACCGCACGCCACCGGAGCACGTCGCCACCCGTTGCGTGGCTGCGGAAGTTGTCATCACCAACAAGGCACTTGTGCCGCGCGAGGTCATCGCCGCGCTGCCAGCACTGCGCTTCATCGCCGTCACCGCCACAGGCTTCAACATTGTTGACGCCCCGGCCGCGCGCGAGCGTGGCATCCCTGTCAGCAACGTCCCGCTCTACGGCACCCGCGCCGTCGCGCAGTTCACGATCGCGATGTTGCTTGAGCTTTGCCACCACGTCGGCGCGCATTCCGACTCGGTGCGCCGGGGCGACTGGTTGAAGTCCGCCGACTGGTGTTACGCTCACACCCCGCTGCTGGAGCTGGACGGGCTGACGTTTGGCGTCGTGGGCTGGGGTCGCATTGGGCAGGCCACGGCGGAGGTCGCGCGGGCAATGGGCATGAAAATCATCGCCGCGAGCCGCACTCCCAAACCCGCCACAGAAAGCGTCGAGTTCGTGGACATGAACACGCTCTTCCGCCGCGCGGACGTGGTGAGCCTGCACTGCCCGCTTACGCCAGAAACGAAGAACTTGGTGAACGCCGAGCGCCTCGCGCTGATGAAGCCCACCGCAATTCTCCTCAACACGAGCCGCGGCCCGCTGCTGGATGAACCCGCAGTGGCCGCCGCGCTGAACAGCGGACGCATCGCCGCGGCGGGGCTGGCCGTGCTCTCATCATAGCCGCCGAAGTCGGACAATCCGCTGCTCACCGCGCGGAACTGCCTCATCACGCCGCACCAGGCATGGGCCGCGAAGGCCGCGCGCGCGCGCCTGCTGGAGACGACTGTCGCCAACGTGAAGGCATTCCTCTCCGGCACGCCCCAGAACGTCGTGAATCCGTGAGAGGGGGGTGAACGGCTCCGCCACCGGGGCACGGCTTCACAGCTCGTTTTCCTTGTCCTCGTAGAACAGCCGGTAAGCACGGTCGTAATCCGCCGCGGGCACCAGCACGTTTGCCTCGCGGCTCAAGTCCCCGTCCTCCGGCAGCGACGGGTCCGCGAACTCCTGCACCGCCGCGATGCCGTGCTTCTCCAGCATCATCACGAGCATCTCCGTGTTGATGACCGGGCCGGTGTAGAAGGGTTTCATGGCAACGTGCGCGCGGCCTGTTCCGCCAATGTCGCCAGCCATCGCGCCGCATCCGCCTTCGCCTCCTCTGGCGAGGTGAGCTGGGTCAGACCGCTCGCGGACTGAAACCACTTTCTAAGCGCAACCTCGTCTTGCACCACACCGCCGAGGCCGAGGCACGGGAGCTTCCGCGCGCGGCATCGAGCCGCGATTTCTCCCGGCCCCTTGCCCATCAGCGACGAGCGGTCCAAGCAACCCTCGCCGGTGATCACCAAATCCGCCGCGCACAATTGCTCCTCCAGCTTGGAGTGCCGGGCGATGAGGTCGAAACCCGACTCCAGCTTCGCGCCGGCAAACGCGCACAGCCCAAAGCCCAGCCCGCCGGCCGCGCCCGAGCCCGGCACACCCGCGAGGTCGCTGCCCAACTGTCCCTTCACCCAGTTAGCGAGACGGCGCAGCGCTCGCTCGGCGCTTGGAAACTCTTCTTCGCGCAGCCCCTTCTGCGGTCCATACACCCGCGAGCAGCCGCGAGCGCCGAGCAGTTTGTTCTGCACGTCCACGGCCACGACGAGTTGCGGGAACAGCCTGCGGCGACGCGGCGCTGTCGCTCGGTGCAACTGCTGCAGGTGGGTCCAACGGAACAGCTCCTCGTCGCGGCGGTTGAAAAATTTCCAGCCCAGCCCGCGCGCCATCCCCGCCCCGCCGTCGTTCGTCGCGCTGCCGCCGATGCCAACGAAGCAACGTCGCGCGCCCTTCTTCGCCGCCGCCTTCAGCACGGAGGCGATGCCGAACGTGTCGAGCTGGAACGGGTGAAACTGCTTCGGTGGCAGCATCGCAAGGCCGATGATGTTTGCGGACTCGATGATGGCGCTCCGTGACTTCGCATCCCACCACCAGACGCTTTTGAGCGGGCGATGCGCGGCGTCCACCGTTTGCACGCGCTGCAACTTCGCGCCGAGCGCCGCACTCAGGATCTCACCAAAGCCATCCCCGCCGTCGCTGATGGGCAGCAGCGTGAGCCTGTGGCCGGGCCGGGCCTTGCGCCAGCCGGCGGCGATGGCCTCCGCCGCAGCATGGGCGGTGAGCGTGCCCTTGAACTTGTCCGGCGCAATCAGAACGCGAAGCGACATGACCGGAAAGTAACGGGCCGTCGGTGTGTTGGAAACGAGAAGTGGCGGGACAAAAGAGGCGGCGGGCCGCGCGCGCGAATCGTGTGTAGTAGAGCCGCGTGGCGGCGGACGAATGGTTGCCTTGGGTTTCAACCCACCGACGGGCACGCTGAGGGACTGCTCGCGTGCGGCGGTTGAACCTGAAAACCGCGGATGGTTCACGCAAAGGACGCGAAGGATGCAACGCCGAAGGGCTTTTTTCCAATTGCAGGCACCGGCAGCCTTCGCTCAACGGGTGAGAGGTCGCGGTTTCAAAAGTCTATTCCTTTGCGCCCTTTGCGCCCTTTGCGTGAGGTTCAACTGCGCGGAATGTAGGTTGAACAGCGGAACCCCAGCGGAGCCGGAACCAACGGCGGTGCGCACGCAGGTTGCTCTCAACCGTTTCAATCCGCGCATTTCGGCGTTCAAGGTCAACTTTCCGCGTCCGGAGATTTTCTTGAACACATCCTTCGCATTCTCTCAGCCGGAACGATGCAGTTGAAGGCATGGGGAGCGCAGCCGCCCCGGCTGCGGTTCGGTGCGCCCCCGCGCCGAACTCGGGTGCGCTGGGCCACACTGAACGGTGCGGTAGTTGGACGGCTCCAGCCAACCGCGAGGGCGCGGTTGGCTGCGCCCGGGGCGGGCGCGCTCCCCAATCCCAGCCGCATCGCTCCGGCTTGGCTGGCCCGCTTCGCGGCCCCAGCGGGGCCAGTAAGGGTAGCAGGTGGGCAGACTCGCCCGAAGGGAGAGGCGCACCCACCGGTCAGCCGGCCAACACGGCAGCGCCCCAGCGGGGTGCATCGACACCTCTTCGTAAGGGCGATGATTCATGCGCCCCTCCGAGGCGCCGTGCGCTTGGGGCCAACACCGGTGGGTGCGCTCCGAAGGGGAGCTTCCCCCCCCGCTACCTTCATGCGCGCCTCCGGCGCGGATTTCCCCGCTGGCTCCATTCCACTGGAAACAGCGAAAAACCTTTCGCGGCCATTCCATTCCTGCTGCATTGCGCAGCAACGTCGCCGGATGGAAGAGGGACGTTCCTTTGTCGCCCGGCGTTCACAAACCGCTCGGCTCGGAGATTTGCCGTTGAAGGCGCGCATGCGCTGACTAGAATCCCCGCATGAGAAACCATATGCTCCTCCTGCTGGTCACGGGTCTCGCAGTTGCTGGCTGCAAAAAGAAACCCGCCGCTCCCGCCACTCCGCCTCCCGCACCGGCTGGAGTCACAAGTGCCGCACCGGCCCAGAAAGACCCTGACCTCACAGCGCTCAACGCGGCTTACAAGAAGTTCTGGCAGGAGAAGCAAAGTCCGCCTGCAAAGTTGGAAGACTTGGTGAAGCAGAAGTATCTAAGCAGCCTGCCCGTGCCTCCGCCGGGGAAGAAGTTCAACGTGGACTGGAGCAAGATGGAAGTGACGCTAATCAACCAATAGGCGGCGTGACGAATTCACAAATCACCGGGCGTGCCGGACGCGTGGCCTAGGAAGTTGAACTTGTTCGACCGAACCTCTGAGTATGTCCAGTTCTCGGAGTGGCCGTCCATGAAGCACATGACCGCTCGTAATCCGTGATGGCGCGCGGCTGGTTGCTGCTCCGGCCCACCCGTCATTGGGTTCAACGTCCAGCTTGCAGGCGCGCCAATGTAAGGAGCAGCGGTGTCCAGCGTGCCCGCACCACGAATGGCAACCCAAGGGATATAGCCACGCTTCGGATCATTGGCCACAATGGGCCGACCCGCATCGCCCATGAGCCAGATTTGGCTGGTGCGCCGTATGTCATCAAGCCGTCGACTGTGGAGCGGAGTTCCGACTGGGTTTTCGGCGTAACGAATTATGTTGTCCTCAATGGGAGCATACCCTTCCCAAGCATCAGGACCGCCGCCGCCCCAACCAGCGGCGATTTGCGCATCGGTTGCTTCCGGACACCGCCAGACGCCATTCTTGATTTGGTGCGAGGGGAGGTATTTCAAAGGATTAAGGACTTGGTAATACCACTGGTTGTTCGTGACTCCAGGTGCAGCGGAGTAGAGATCTATGAGCCTGTTATCGTAGTCCCCCGCGTAGAGCAGGAAGCCCATGCCGATCTGCTTGGTGTTGTTCAAGCACTTGGTGGATTTGGCCTTGGCCTTCGCGCTGGAAAGCGCCGGCAGCAGCATGCCCGCAAGGATGGCGATGATGGCGATGACGACGAGCAGTTCGATCAGGGTGAAGGCGGATTGCCGACGGGCAAAGTGTGGTTGCATAGGTGGAACAATTGGCTGATGCGGCCGCGAAAGTATCTGGGCAGGCACCCTCATGCCAGAGGATTCTATGTCGCGGTCCATGTCGGGGCGTATCTCAGTTTCTTGTAGTGGCTGTTCCGCTCCTGCTCGTAATCTTGAGCCTAATCCTGCTCCGCTGGCCGGAACCCGAGGGGAAAGAGCAGGATCAAGATTACGAGCTGGAGCTGAAAATCGCACTTTCCCACTTTCCCGCTTTCTCACCCTCTCGCAATCTCACACACCTGCTGGAAACCCGCTTGCCCGCACCGCAC
>JACRKB010000131.1 GCA_016235545.1 Verrucomicrobiota bacterium
CCGCCAATGGTGTTCGGGATGGTGCCGGACCGCGTCCAGACCGCCCAATCCACGTTCGAGGGCAAAGGCGTCGCGGGGTCATTGATGAAACGACCGGGCGCGACCACGGGCTGCCAGAGCCAGACTTCGGAAATCGGATTCGAGGGGTCGGCTCCGACGAGGGTGTCCAGATTGGCGTAGCTGGCATCCACGTGCAGATACACGGAGTTCCAGCCGGGCTTGAGGGTGACGCTCTGCGTGAGCCATTGGGCGTGGAGGTTGCCGGCAGTGAAGAGCAGCACGGCGGCGAGCAGATGGCGAAGGTGCGTTTTCATGGCTTGCGGTAGAAATACCAGGCGGACTGCGGCGTCAATTTTTGGAGGGCCGCCACCGGGGAACCGGCGGAAATCCCCCCGAACATCACCAACTGCGTCCCCGACCAGATACCGGTGGAACGGCTCCGGGAGAGCGCGCCCGTGGAGGTGTCCAAGGTCCGCCAGCGATTGCGCAGCGGGTCATAGGCCGAGCCGGTCGGCAGGGTGCCCGAGGCGTCTTCTCCGCTGAAGAGCAGCATCTCAGAACCGGACCAGACGGCGACGTGGTAGGAGCGCGACGAAGGCGCGCCGCTTGATGGCAATGGCGTCCAAGTGTTCGCCGCCGGGTCATAAATCGCGCCGTCGTTGAGATTGGCACCGCCGCTCTGCCCGCCCCAGATGATGAGCTTCGAGCCGGTCCAGACGGCGCTGTGGCCGGTCCGGGCGGAGGGCGCTCCCACCGTGCTCATGGCGGTCCATGCCGTCGGGATGCCATTTGCGTCGCAGGCCAGCCGTCCGCCGGTGGCCAGTTCAACGGAATCTCCCAGCCCTCCCCAAACAATCATCTCTGTCCCGGTCCAGACGGCCGTGGGGAAACGCCTTGGCTCCGGTAGCCCAGCAGAGGGGAGCGCGGTCCACGCATCAGCCACGGGGTCGTAGGCTCCGCCGGAGTCCGACAGGCCCAACAGTCCGGTGGAATTCAGCCCGCCGAAGACAATCATCCGCCCGCCGGTCCAGACCGCCACATGGCCGGAGCGCTTGGCCGGAGCATTGTTCGCGCTCACGCCCGCCCACGTTCCGGCAGTCAGGTTGTATCGCGCGTGGTCCGTGGAATAAGAAGCCGTGCCGGACCCGCCCCAGATGACCATCTCCGTCCCGGTCCAGACGGCCGTGTGTGAAGCCCGCGCGATCGGAGCTTGGAAAGTCGCAATTGCCTGCCACTGGTCAGTGGTCGGATTGTAAGCTGCGCCGCCCGCCGAATAAGCGTTTCCCCCGCCCAAATCGCCACCCCAGATCAACAACTGCTGGCCGGTCCAAACTGCCGAGTGGCTCGAACGCGCCGTCGGCACGCCGGTGGCCGAACCATTGACCCAGGGCGGACTCGGGACCGTATGAAACAACTGCAACCCAGCGGCCAGATAACCAGCGTCCGCCGGGTCCGCCGAGACCACCGCCACACCGTTTGGAATACTGCCCGGGCTGCCGTTCGTGAGCGCGGCAAACTGGGTGTTGAGCGTGGCGAGCGCGCTCGTCAGCGCGGCGATTTGAGTATTGATCGCCCTGACCTCGACCGCCGCAGTCGAGAGAATGGCATAGGGCGTGGCGTTGATGGCCGTGCGGGGCAGCAGGATGTTGTAGGCCGCGGACGCTCCGTTCGTGCGCATCCCGATCTCCAGCCAGCGCGGTGCTCCATCGAAAGCTGCCGTGCCGAAATCGAGCGTCGTCGTAAAGAGCCCGTTGGTGATTCCAAGCGGCGCAATGACATTGGGTGTGCTGATTGAACTCCCCCCGGCCGCGCTGTCCTTCAGCGTGAAGCTCACATCATAGGTGCCATAGACTGGACTTCCGCCAGAAGTTAACCGGCCCTGAAATGTGAAGGCGCTGCCCTGCGCACGGCCCTCAGACACCCCGCCAGAAAACAGCCATCCGATGGCGAGCAGCGGCAGAACCGCGCCGTTCAGCCATGAATTTGAGCCCAGCCAATGATGCTGCAGGCAGCCGTTTTGAAATGGCGAGATGCGGGGCGACTGCATAAATCAACGTGACAAAATCAGGAACTACTGCGCAAAAGCCGCCCCGAACCAGCAACCAGAACGTCCCGCAGTCGCTCGTGGCAGCGCATCAATGGCGTCATCTTTTCCGTTCTCATTTCCCCCTGAGCTAATCAGGATGGGCGAGGAATGTTCCTACCCTTCCATGTTGTCAAAACGCGGCATCACGTCACCTCCCCAAAATTGGGGAGGGCAAAAGACAATACGCTCGCCCGGACTCGAGACGGATACCTGAGATCTGCCACATTTCGGCGCGTCCGTTGACGGAATGAAATTCACGCACCTGTGTCTCCTCGCGAACCTTCTTGCACCCGGCGTGTCAGCTCAGGAAGCGCCGGGGTTGGAGCGTCTGGCGTTTTGGTCGTGGGGGACGTCTGCGCAACTCAAGGATGAGCTGAAGGTCATCGACCAGGAGCTGGCGAAACTTCCCGAGTTGGCGCTGAACAACACGAGTCAGAGAGTCGGGTTCAAAACGGGTGTCACCACGGGTGAAAGCGTTCGTTGGCTGGGGGTGGAACTGGCTGGGGAAGCATTGGCCGACACGGTGGTTCTCGCACCGGCCCTCGCCAAGTCCGCCATCGGAGTCGTCGCTGGCTACGGCTTTCCCGTGCGCTTCGTGCTCGAAGTGTTCGACGCCGGGGGGCAAGCGACCGTCGTCCTCGACGCTTCGCGGGAAGACTTCCAAAACCCAGGATGTTATCCAGTTGTCGCGCGTTTCGAACCCAGGCGGATAAAGCGAGTTCGCCTCACGGCGATAGAGCCTTGGGCCTTGGACGGGGCGGAAACCCTCGCGATGGCCGAGCTCCTGATCCTTTCCGGTAATCGCAACCTCGCCGCTGGCGCCAATGTCAGCAGCTCCAGCACGCGAGCCGCACCCCGCATTTGGACTCGCGGCGGTCTGGTGGACTGGATCACACCGCTCGGACTGCCAGTGCAGCCCGAGCCGACGGGTGCGCCCGGTTTTCACAGCGCCGTGTCTCAGACTGCTGAAGTGACCAAGCACGTCACGGTCTCCCTGCGCGAGCCCATGCCCATCGATGAAGTCCTGGTCATTCCGGCACGCGTCAAGGAGGTGCAGCTCTGGTTCGACTACGGTTTTCCGCAAGAATACGAAGTCGAAGGCGCGCTCAATCCAGACTTCTCCGACGCGATTCTGCTCGGCGAATGCACGGATCGTTACGAGCCGCGGCCGGGCATGAATTTCGTCGGCTTCCCCGTGGGTGGGCGCAAAATCCAACACGTGCGATTCACCGCCAAACGACTCTGGTTTCGACAGAACGACTACGTGTTTGCATTGGCAGAAGTCGCGTTGATGAGGGACGGCGTGAACCTCGCCCTTGGGGCCGAAGTGACCGCGAGCGATCAGTGCGCAGAAGCGAGTGGAATGAACTGGGCACCTCGACAGCTCACCGATGGCTTGACGGCGGAGGGCCCCCTGATCCCGCTGCCCGAATGGTTCTCCCAACTCGAACGCCGTCAAACGCTGGAAAGCAAACGGAGCGACCTCGTTCAGCGGATCGACGACCGCCTCCAAGGCGCACGCAAGCAAGTCGCGCACGTAAGCATCGGGAGCCTCGGCGGAGCCAGCCTCCTCTCCCTCCTGCTAGTGGTCCGACAGCGGCGGCAGCGCCAGCGCGACGCGCAACGGCTTCAGGAAAAACTCGCCCGCGATCTTCACGACGAGATCGGTTCAAATCTAGGTAGCATCGCCATGATTTCCTCCTTCGCGAACGAGCCAGACACCACACCGGAAAGCCTGCGCGCCGACCTCGCGGAAATCGGCCAGGTCGCCGCCGAGAGTGCTGCCTCCATGCGGGACATGGTCCAGCTCATCAACCCACGCACGCACGCCACGGAGTCTCATTGGCTCGATGTCATTCACCGGCTCATCGATCGCCTGCTCCGCGGGATCGAAACCACCTGCGAGTTCCCGCCGCGTCCTCTGCAACTTGAGCCCGACGTCGAGACACGTCGCGAAATCTACCTCTTGTGCAAAGAGGCACTCCACAACATTGCCCGCCATGCACGAGCATCCAAAGCGAGCGTCCTTGTCACGCCATCTGAAAAAGGACTCCAGGTGCTCATCACTGACAACGGCGTGGGATTTGATTCCGCCAGCGCCTCCGCCGGGCATGGCCTTGGCAATCTGCAGAAACGCGCCAGCATGATGGGCGCACAACTGCACCTCTCTTCTAAA
>JACRKB010000140.1 GCA_016235545.1 Verrucomicrobiota bacterium
ATCGAAGCGTTGGCGATGTCGAGACCGGTGAGGTCGCAGACCATCGTCTGGAAGTTGAGCAGCGATTCGAGGCGGCCTTGGGAAATCTCGGCTTGGTAAGGCGTGTATTGAGTATACCAGCCGGGGTTTTCGAGGATGTTGCGCTGGATGACCGGCGGCGTGATGCAGTCGTGGTAGCCGAGGCCGAGGTAGCTCTTGAACACCTGGTTCTTGCTCGCGATGGCCTTGAGCTGGCGCAGCGCATCGAACTCCGAGAGCGCAGCGGGGATGTTCAGCGGAGCCGCGAGCCGGATGTCGGCGGGCACGAGCGCGTCAATCATCGCGTCGAGCGAGTCGAAGCCGAGCGTCTTGAGCATCTCGGTGGCCTCCTCGGGACGGGGACCATTGTGGCGGCGGACAAAGGTGTCGGGGTGGGCGAAAGCAGCAGGCGTGGCGGTCATCGAGTCAGTTTCAGTCAGTTGCGGACGGTTTCCGTGCGAAGCACCCGGCGAAGGTAGGAACGAGCCGGGGCAAAGCAAGTTTGATTTGGGTTCAGCCAACGCGTAGGTAGGGCGCGCTGTCCTCAGCGCGCCGCTCTGTTGCAATCGAACCCCAAACGGCGCGCTTGGGACAGACGCGCCCTACCACGCTACTTCTTTGGTCCCGCCGCCTTCGTCCGCAGAAATTCCTCCGCGTCCTTCTTCGGGTCGAATTCCTTCGCGAGGCCGTAGGTGTCGCGGATGTGCGTCAGCGCGTTGCCGCGATAGCTTTCCTTGCCGGCCATCGGGAGCGTCACGGTTTCACGCGCGGCATCCGTGCGGCCAAAGCGCACATGAACCTCCCCGTTCTCGTGCGCCATCGCCCCACCGACGCGGGCGAACTCGGCAAAGAAGCGCCGAACCTTCTCGTCATCCGCGTCGAGCTTGTCGAACTCAGCTTTGGACAGCGGAAAACGAAACCGAATCTGCTGGCCGATTAGCGTGAGAAACGGCTCGGACCGCGCCAGCGAGGCGTTGATGAGTTCACGCTCGGCGGCGGTCTCCTTGCCCTTCATTGCGACTTCGAGCGCCCTGCGAGCGAGCGCGTTCCCCGCCGCGACGAGCTTGCTCACGTTGCGTATGGTCACACGCTGCGTGCCGCAGGGCTGGCCCTTCTCGTTGAGGTAGAACTTCCCGTTTTCGACGCGCACGTTCGCCACGAGCAGCGCCAGCAGGTTGGTTTCGGCCCGGCGATAGGCTTCTTCCAGCGAGTTGGTCTTCGGATCCACAGCACCGGCCAGGTCCTCTTTGAAACGCTCGACGTTCAGCTCGAAAATCCAGTTGGCGAAGAAAAACGTCCGCTGGCCCTTCATCACGTCGGCGAGCTGCTCACGCTCCTTCTCACTCAACTGCGTCACGTCGTCCGCCCCGTAGATGGCGTGGTAGGTCTGGTGGATGCGCAACGTGTCGGCCTGGGCGTCGTGCTCGTAAGTCACCGTCTGCCGCTCGAACTCGATGCAGCCGGTGAGCGCGACGGCGAGCGCAAGGTAGGGGAGAAGTCTTTTCAACATGGAGGTGTTGTAGGCTCTTGCCGCCATTCCGCCAAGCATGAGCGTGCGCTCCGAAACTTTCCGCGTGCGCTGGTGACGGCAGCCGCTAACCTCGCCGTCAATTCTCACACATGATGAAAACCGACCAAGCCCTGCGCTGTCCGACTCTTTGGCAAACGAATGGGGGCAAACGAATTGCTCCCCCCTCATTCGCTTGCCCCCATTCGTTTGCCATCGTCTTCGCCTTGCTGCTCTTCGCCCCGCTCCTGCCCGCCGCCGACACCTCCGCCATGACCACGGCGAAGCCGCTCTCGCCCGCCCAAGCCCTCGCCTCGCTGCAAGTCGAGCACGGCCTGCGCGTGGAGCTGGCAGTGGCCGAGCCGCTCACCGCCTCGCCGAGCGCCGTCGCGTGGGATGAGCGCGGTCGCATGTTCGTCGCCGAGAATCGTGGCTACCCCGTAGGCCCCGGCACGAACAAACCGCCCGTCGGCATCATCGCCATGCTGGAGGACACCAACGGTGACGGCACCTACGACAAGCGCACCGAGTTCGCCACCGGCCTCACCTTCCCGAACGGCCTCATGTGCTGGCGCGGCGGCCTCATCGTCACCTGCGCGCCGGACATTTTTTATCTCAAGGACACCGACGGCGACGGCAAGGCCGACGTGCGGCGCGTCCTCTTCACCAGCTTCGGCACCATCGGCACCACGCAGCTCCGCGTGAGTCACCCCACGCTCGGCCTCGACGGCTACGTCCACGTCACCAGCGGCCTCGTCGCGAGCAAGGTCACCTGCCCCGAGCATCCCGAGCGCGGCACCATTGACCTCCCGCGCGGCGACGCCCGCTTCCACCCGGACACGTTGGAAATCGAGCCGTGGCCCGGCGTCGGCCAGTTCGGCCTGGCCTTCGATGACTTCGGCCGCAAGTTCGTCTGCGCGAACCGCAACCCCCTCCAGCACGTCGTCCTCCACCCGCGCTACCTCAAGCGCAACCCGCACCTCGCCTTCTCCGACACCGTGCAGGACGTCGCCCCGCCCGGCGACGCCGCGAAGGTCTGGCCCCTGAGCGCGGACCACACCACCGCCGCGTTCATCCCCAGCCTGATGAGCACGCCGCACGCGGGCACGTTCACCAGCGCGTGCGGCATCAGCCTGTGGCGCGGTGGCGCGCTGCCGGCCGGGTTCGCGAACAGCGCCTTCATCTGCGAACCCGCGCAAAACCTCGTCCAGCGCCAGGTGCTTACGCCCGACGGCCCCACCTTCAAGTCCGCGCCTGCCACGCCCGGCCGCGAATTCCTCGCCAGCGCCGACACCTGGTTCCGCCCCGTCTTCAGCGCCACCGGCCCGGACGGCGCGCTCTACATCTGCGACATGTATCGCAAGGTGATTGACCACCCGCAGTATCTGCCCGAGCACATCCGCGGCACGCTCGACTACGAGGCGGGCAAGACGATGGGGAGAATTTACCGTGTCACCGCAAACCCACGCGCGGGCAAGTTTGTCTTCGACGGGTCGGTCAGGTCGGCTTCCTCCAAAGGAACTCCAAAGAAGACCGGCTTCGAGAAGGGTGGCTTTGCCGGTTGGACTCTGAAGCTCAACTCAAACAACGCGTGGGAGCGCGACACGGCTTTCCGATTGCTGGCCGAAGATGGGAACCCAGCCAACATGCAATGGTTGAAGGTGGTCTTCGAGACCAAACAAAACTCACCAGCCGCGCGCGTGAGAGTCTTGCGGTTGCTCGAAGCCCGGAAGGCACTCCCGGAAGCGATGCTTGCCGCCGCCATCGGCGACTCCATGTCGGCTGTTCGCGAAGCTGCCGCACAGATTGCCGAGCTTCGACTTGGCCAAGACCAACCGGGCCGGCTGGGCGAGCCGTTGCTGAAGCTGACGAGGGATGCGGACAGCCGCGCACGATTCACAGCGACCTTGGCGCTCGGCACCGCCAAGACACCTGCGGCTCAAGGCATAGAAGTGCCAAAGATGTTTGCGGGCCTTGCGACGGTGGCAACGCTGGAAGCCGGCAACCGTTGGACTCGCGCTGCTGTGCTGTCCTCATCGAGCGGCTTCGCCTCCTTGCTGCTTCGCGAAGTCGAACGCGAGGTTGACGACGGGCCAAAGGGGTTGGAGCCGCTTTACTACGAGTTGGGCCAACTGCTGCTCGCCGAGTCGCCGACAACGAGTGCGGCTGCTGTTTCCACTGGACGTGCAACCGTTGAGCGAGAGTTAGCGAGTATCCTTGTCACGCACAGCGGCAAGAACGCACGGCCTGAGCTGGCCACCGCCTTCGCCACCGGACTCGGCAACGGCGCGCGCGCCAAGGGCCTCGGCAAGGATGGCCGTTCCGCCCTCGTCACGCTCGCCTCGGCGAACCCTGACACCGCGCGCCGCCTCGGCGAGTTGTTCGCCGCCGCCAGCAAGACCGTCGCGACCGCCTCCGCGCCCACGCCGGAACGACTCGCCGCCGTTGACCTGCTCGCCCACAGCGACGCCGCCACCGCCGGCGCGGCCCTCCAGTCCCTCATCGCCCCGCAGACGCCGAACGAGCTGCAGGCCACCGCCGTGCGCGCGTTGAGCCAGTTGCCCGGCGCGAAGGCCGGCGAGTGGTTCGTCGAGCGCGAGCGCTGGCGCAGCTACACCCCGCCCGTCCGCGACGCCGTCCTCACCGCGATGCTCTCCCAGCCCGCGCTGCAACTCGTGCTGCTCGAAGCCGTCGAGAAGGGCGTGATCCAGCCCTGGGCCGTGCCCGCGAACCGCCGCAACCCGCTGCTCAAGCATCGCGACGCCGCCGTGGCCGCCCGCGCCACCAAAGCCTTCCAGCCCCAAGGCGCCGCCGACCGCATGAAGGTCTATGAGGACCACAAGGCCGTCCTCGCGCTCCCCGCCAACGCGCAGAACGGTAAGGCCGTCTTCGTAAAAACCTGCGCCGCGTGCCACCAGTTCGCCGGCGAGGGCGCGCGCGTCGGCCCGGAGCTGACCGGCGTGCGCCTCCAGCCCGCCGAGGCCATCCTCCTCCACATCATCGTGCCCGACGCCGAGATTTACCCCGGCTTCACCGCCTACGAAGCCGAGACCAAGGACGGCCGTTCGCTCACCGGCCTGCTCGCCTCCGACACGCCCACCAGCGTCACCCTCCGCGCCGCGCAAGGCGTCGAGGAAACCCTCCTCCGCGCGAACATCGCCAAGCTCACCAGCAGCAGCACCTCGCTCATGCCGAACGAACTGGAGAAGACGATGACCCGGCAAGAGCTGGCGGACCTGATGGCGTTCCTCAAAGGGCAGTGAAGACAGGCGGACGCATTATGGAGTGCGGTGACTCGTCACCGCTTTCCGCAGGCGACTTGTCGCCGTCGTGGGCTCATGGCGGAAGTGTGCATGGTCTCGGTCTCCACTGGCGCAAGCCCTTGCCGCTGCGTGAATCCGAATGCGTCGTTGACTTCGACGGCGACAAGTGGCCTGCCGAAAGCGGCGAGAACTCGCCGCACTCCACAATGCTCGCGGCGAATCCGGGGAACCCAAAGATTCAGGAAAGACAAGGATTGGAAACTTGGCTTCGCCTTCATCTTTGTCCGTCCCAAATCTTTGGGTCATTTCTTCCAGAGTCGTCCGACAGTCCGCACCGTCTTGGACTGCGGCGGGAAGCGCAGTGCCACGCCGCTTTGGCGTCCCGCGAAGTGGTCGTAACGGGGACACTCTTGTCCCCGATGGCCTGCCGACGTGGGGATTTGGCGTTGGGGACAAGAGTGTCCCCCTCACGGCGTGGTCCGCTCCGCAGGAGGGAAAAGCGGTGTCGCCGCTGCGCTCTGCCACCCCAGTCCAAGACGCTTCCGGTGAAGACGGAGCGCCCAAAGATTCGGGGAAGGCAAAGATTGGGAACTTGGCTTCGCCTCCATCTTTGTCCGTCCCGAATCTTTGGGTGCTCACTTCTGGTCTGCCTCCCACTCTTCTGGCTTTCCGCGCACGCTGCCGAACCTGCGCATATCACCCTGCGCGGTTTCACGATGGGTTCGACCTGGTCCGCCAAGTATCGCCCCGCCGCCAACACGCCGCCGACACGTGCAGTCGAACGCGCGTTGCAGGCCCGCCTTGATGACTTGGAACAGCAGATGTCCACCTGGCGCGCGGATTCAGCGCTCTCCCGCTTTAACACGAGCCGCGACACGAACTGGTTCCCCGTCCCGCGCGACACGGCGGTGGTCGTGAGTGAGGCGCTGGAAGTCAGCCGGCTTACGGAAGGCGCGTTCGACGTGACGGTGTTTCCGCTGGTGCAGCTCTGGGGCTTCGGACCGGCTGGCCGGAGGAAGGGACTTCCCACCACGAATGAAGTGACCGCTGCTCTGGCCCGCGTCCGCTGGCAGAAACTGGAGGCCCGCCTTGACCCGCCCGCGCTCCGCAAGTCGCAGCCAGACGTGGCGGTGGACTTGTCCGCGCTGTGCCCCGGCTACGCGAGTGACTGCCTTGGTGAAGTGCTGGAAGCCCGGGGCGTGCGCGATTACCTCGTGGAAGTCGGCGGCGAGTTTCTCGCGCGCGGCAACGGCACACTCGGCCCCGGCTGGCGCGTGGGCGTGGAGCGGCCCAGTGCTGGTGCTGGCGACTTCCAGCCGCCGACAGAAGCATCCAGCAGCACAAGGGACGGCGGCTGGAAGCCGCCGGCACAGGCGCTTGCGACCACGTTGTCGCTCGTGAACCAATCCCTCGCCACCTCCGGCGACTACCGGAACTTCTTCACCGTTGCGGGCCGCCCCTACTCGCACCACATCGACCCGCGCACGGGCTGGCCGACGGAATCCACCATCGCGTCCGTGATTGTGATCCACGCCTCCACCATGCGCGCCGACGCGCTGGGCACCGGCTTGACGGTGCTGGGCTTCGAGCGTGCGTGGGCGCTGGCGCAGCGCGAGCAGCTCGGCGCGCTGTTCATCCTGCGCAACGGCGAGCGGCTGACGGCTCGGAGCACAGATTGTTGGCCGGGAGAAGCGGGGAAGAATTAGTTGGGTGAGAGCGCTCACTGCGCAGAGGGAATCCGTCCGTTGTCATGCACTGCAAAGTTCAACAGCGTTGCTCGGGATCGTTCGCACGCCGGCCTTGAGGCTTGCCATGACGTGCGCGCTTCGCTACCAGAGCGCGCATGAAACTACTGCGCCCTGCCCTGCTCTGCCTGTCCGCCCTCTGGCTCGTCACCACCGTCCGCGCCGCCGGCCCCGAGACTTTCAAAGTCAGTGAGTTCACATTCAAGCGCCCTGGCACGTGGGAATGGGTCGAAGTCGCCTCGCAGATGCGCAAGGCGCAGTTGAAGGTGACTTCCAAGGATGCAAAAGAGCCTGGAGAAGTTGTGTTCTTCTTTTTCGGCCCGCAGAGCGGCGGCACGAAGGCCAATGTGGATCGGTGGTTCAGCCAGTTCGAGGAAGGCCGCGACAAGATCAACGCGAAGACCGAGGAGAAGACAATCGGCAAGGTGAAGGTCACCTACGTCTCCGCCGAGGGCACCTACAAGAGCGGGATGCCCGGCGCGCCGCCGACGCCCAAGGCCGGCTTCGCACTGCTCGGTGCGATTGTCGAGGGGGAGGAAGGCAGCGTGTTCGTCCGGCTCACCGGTCCCGCCGCGCTGGCGAAGGGCGCGCGTGGCGATTTCGAGAAGATGGTTGAGAGCGGGCTGAAGTAGAGAGGCACGGAAAGTATTCAGCAGTCACTGTTCAGTCCGCTGAACGAGTGCGCCCGGCTGCGGATTGAAAACTGGACATTGAATACTTCCCCCAATGCGCTCTCTCGCCGAACCCGCCGTCCTGCTGCGTGCGGCCATCGCGGCGGCGCTCACGGCTCTGGCCTGCTATCCGCGCCTTGCCCACTGGGGCCAGCGGGCAGATGCAGTCTGGTTTTATGTGGGAGTCATCGGCTGGGCGGCGTTCGTGATGTGGGCGGCGGTCTTCGCGTGGCACCAGCGGCACGGACAGCATGAGGTTTTCCCCAAGAGTGTGCCGCAGAATCTGTGGCTCCTCACACTGGTGCTGGGTGTGAGTGGTGCAGCCATCTCGCTTCACTTCGGTGACCCTACGTTACGACAGCTCGCGCCCACGGACTTTCCCCGCAACCCAGATCAGTGGCTGCACCATGCGCTGTTCAACCTCGCCTTGGAACAGCCGTTCCTCTGCTTCGCGCCGTTCGCGTTCCTTGTGCGGCTGCTCCCCAGCGTGAGGGCCGCCGCGATAGGCGTGGTGATGTTTGGCCTGCTGGTTTTCGCGTTGAAGCTTCAGAGCCTCCCGGCGGCACTGACGTGGGACGTGGCGATCCTCATGGTGCTCTTCCGTGCGATCCACAGCTCGGTGACGGTCTGGCTGTATCTGCGCGGCGGCGTCTGGCTGGTGTGGCTCTTCGCGCTGCTGCTGCTCTCACGGCATTGGTTTGCGCTCGACTGAACCCTGTTGCCGGCGGCACCAGAATCACACCCCGGCGCGCGCCGCCATCACCTTGCGCGACGGCACGTAGCCCGCGATGAACTCGCGTCGGAACTCGCCAAACGTCCCCGCCGCCAGGTGCCGCCTCATGTCCGCCATCACGGCGAGGAACAGGTGGCTGTTGTGTATGCTCACCAGGCGCAGGCCGAGAATCTCATTCACGTTCAACAGATGGCGAATGTAGGCGCGGGAAAAACGCTTGCACGCGAAGCAGTCACAGCCGTCCTCGATCGGCCCGAAGTCCGCCTTCACCGCGCCGCCCTTGATGGCGTAAGTGCCCTTGCGGGTGAAAGCCGTGCCACCCCGCGCCACGCGAGTCGGCAGCACGCAGTCAAACATGTCCACGCCGCGCGCGACGAGTTCGACGAGTTGCGCAGGCGTGCCCAGTCCCATCGCGTAGCGCGCCTTGTTCGCGGGCAGGAACGGCTCGGCCTGCTCCACGGCCTTCATCATCTCCGGCTCCGGCTCCCCGACGCTCACGCCGCCGATGGCGTAGCCGTCGAAGTCCAGCGCCGTGATGGCCTTCGCGCAGTGCTCACGCAGCTCCGGATTGCTGCCGCCCTGCACGATGCCAAATACCTGCTGGCCCGGCGCGCGCGGTTGTTCACGGCATTCCTTCGCCCATCGAATCGTCCGCTCGACGGCAAGCTTCTGCTCTTTCGCTGGGGCGTCATGCGGTGGGCATTCGTCGAAGATCATCGCGATGTCGGAGCCAAGGTGGCGCTGAATCTCCATTGCCTCCTTGGGCCCGAGAAAGAGCTTCGAGCCATCGAGGTGCGAACGGAACTCGACGCCGTGCTCCCGCACCTTGCGGATCTTCGCGAGGCTGAAGACTTGGAAACCGCCGCTGTCAGTCAGAATCGGGAGCGGCCAGTTGATGAACTGGTGCAGCCCGCCGGCGGCTCGGATGATGTCCATGCCGGGGCGGATGCTAAGATGGTAGGTGTTGCCAAGGATGATTTTGGTGCCCATCTCGACCAGCTCTCGCGGGTCAAGAGCCTTCACGCTGCCCTGCGTCCCCACGGGCATGAAGACAGGCGTGTCAATGATGCCATGCGGCGTGGTGAGGCGGCCCAGCCGCGCTTTGGAACTGGCATCCGTCTTTAGCAACTCGAACATTGGAGACGGATTGAGCCACAGCGGACGGGCGGCGGGAAGCGCGTTTCCATGCGGCCCGCTGCCAAGAGTTTTTCCTCCGCGCCTGTCCCGGCTCTGCGGTGCTAATTCGGGGAGAGCACCGCAGAGACGGGACGGACGCAGAGGAAGGCCACCGGCAGGCATTCATGCTGAATAGTTCGTGGCGTCGCCGGGTCTGGTTCCCCAACGCACTACCCAACATGAAACAACTCGCAATCCTCCTCGCCCTCGCCGCCACCATCGACTTCACCCGTGCGGATGAACCGAAGAAGGTCGCAATCGGCAAAGCCGCGCCTGAGTTCAAAATCCAGGATTCCACCGGCAAGGAGATCAACCTTGCCGAGCTGACTGCCAAAGGCCCGGTGCTCGTCCGCCTGACCTGCGGCTGCCTCGGCTGCGACAAGGAGCTGCCTTACTTTCAGGAGCTTCACACCGCCTACAAGGCGCAGGGCCTCACGAGCCTTGCCATCTTCCGCGAACCCGATGCCAAGGTTGAAGCCTACGTGAAGGAGAAAAAGCTCAACATGCTCTACGCAGTGGACACCAAGGGCGACAGTTGGAAAATCTTCGACACGAAAACCATGCCGAGCAACTTCCTCATCGCGAAGGGCGGCCAGATTGTGAAAATCTCCGCCGGCTGCGACACCAGCGGGATGATCGCCGAACGCCTCAGTGAAGCGACCGCCAAGCTTACCGGCACCGAGAAGGTCGCGGTCAAAGCCACCGTGGACGCGCAAAAAGCCGTCGCCACCAAGCCAGTTGCCAAGTAGTTCACCGGGAGAGCCGGAATCGAGGGCCGCCTTTGCTGGCGGCCTTTCGCTTTGATGCGAACGCGCGTCCCTCACTCCGGCCACTTCAGTGTCAGCGTGCCGAGGATGCTGTGCGCCGTGTAGTCGTAGGCGTTGCCGCCGGTCGGCTCCGTGTAGCGGTTGAAACCGTATTGCAAGTTCACTGTGGCCCCGCGCTTCAGTCGCGTGGTCAGGCCCGCTTGCAAGCTGTGCTGGTCGTATTCCAACCCCACCGGCAGGCCACCCACGAAATTGTTCTGCGCGTAGTCCGCGCGCGACCACGCGTGGCTCACGCGCAAGTCCGTCGCCGCCGTCCACGCAAACGTCGCGCCGCCCTGCGCGCTCACGATGCCGCCGCGCCACGGCACGATTGAGGCCACGCCGTTCTGCGCGCTGCTCGCCCGGCTGTCCGTGTAGCTCGCGCTGGCGTTGAGTATCCAGCGGCGGAACGGGGTGAGCGTGTGGCCCATGCTGAAAGTGTGCGCATCGTGGTTCGCGGAGTAGAGCGCGCCGCCCGGCGTCGCGGCGGGCGCGGCGGCGAAGGCGTCTGTCGCCGTGACGTAGTCGGTCGCTGCCATCCGGTAGCCGAACTGCATCTTCCACCAGCTCGCCGCGCGCCACGAGAGCCGCGCGTCCACTTCATCGCCGTAGCTGGCCCGCTGTCGGAGGAAGCCTGGATACGGCCCGCCCGGCGGAACGTAGTCCAAGTTCGCGTAGTCCGTGCGCTTCTCGTTGCGGCGATAGCTGGCGGCGAGCGCCGCGCCCGGCCACGGCGACGTGTGAAAGCCCGCGCGCAGGTCGCGCGCGTCCGCATCCGCATCCGTGCGTCGCAGGAAGGCAGCGCCGCCAGTCTGTTGCTCGAACACTCCCCGAGTCTCCTGCTGGAAGCGGCCTTCCACATAGAGCGCCGTGTGCGGCACGCCCGAGTAGCGCAGCGCGAAGTGCTCCGTGGTCGAGCGCACGTCGAGTTGCGAGTTGACCGCGATGGGCACCGGAAACGGGAGACCGAAGACAACGATTCGGAGATTCTCGTCGCC
>JACRKB010000137.1 GCA_016235545.1 Verrucomicrobiota bacterium
CTCGTAGGTGAGCGTGGCGAGTTCGTCGGCGGAGACGGTGCGCTCGATTTGGTAGCCGCCGGCCCAGCCGCACTTCTGCGCGACGGTTTCGAGCAGCGAGTTGCAGACAAGATAGACATTCCCGTCGGCGATGATGCGCGAGTAGAAGAGCGACGGGTTGAAGGCGACGGCGAGGTTCGCAGGGAGCGTCCAGGGCGTGGTGGTCCAGATGAGGAGGAAGGTGTTCGGCTCGCCGGCGAGCTTGAACTTCACATAGACGGACTGGCTGACGTGGTCGGCGTATTCCACCTCGGCCTCGGCGAGCGCGGTGCGGCACGGGATGCTCCAATACACTGGCTTCTTGCCGCGATAGACGAAGCCCTGCGCGACGAGGTTGGCGAAGAGGCGCAGCTCGTCCGCCTCGTATTCCTTGTTGAGCGTGAGGTAGGGATTTTCCCAATCGCCGAAGACGCCGAGGCGTTTGAACTGGGTGCGCTGGAGGTCAATGTATTTGCGGGCGTAGGCGTCGCAAGCGGTGCGGATGGAGGCGGCATCGCTCGCGGTGTCGCCGGCCTTGCGCATGTCCTGCGTGACCTTGAACTCGATGGGCAGGCCGTGGCAGTCCCAGCCGGGGATGTAGGGCGCGTCGAAGCCGCGCAGCGACTTGTATTTGATGATGATGTCCTTGAGCACCTTGTTCAGCGCGGTGCCGACGTGGACATCGCCGTTGGCGAAGGGCGGGCCATCGTGGAGGACGAACTTGGGCTTGCCGGCGCGGGCCTTGCGAATCTGCGCGTAAATGGCGTCGGCCTCCCAGCGGGCGAGGCGTTGCGGTTCGCGCGCGACGAGGTCGGCCTTCATGGCGAAGTCCGTGCGCGGCAGGTTGAGCGTGTTTTTGTAGTCCATGCGATGAGCGGGAGGAGCAGGATTATGATTAGGATTAAGATTGCGAGTAAGAGGGGCGCTTCGGTTCCTGCTCTTAATCCTAATCCTAATCCTAATCCCAATCCCCTCCCCCCAAAGAGCGGCGACGCTAGCAGCCGTGCGGTGGGCAATCAAGCGTCCGTCAGGCTTGTCAGCAGCCCGTATCCGGCCAGATGTCACGGAATTGTCACTTGGATTTTCCGCGCCCAGCGACATGATCGCCACGCTATGAAGAAGTTTGCGGCGGAAGCCATCGGCACGTTTGCGCTCGTGTTCGCGGGCTCGGGAGCCATCGTCATCAACCAAGAGTCCAACGGGGCGATCACGCACGTCGGGATCGCGCTGACGTTCGGGCTGGTGGTGCTGGCGATGATTTACACCCTCGGCGATGTGTCCGGCGCGCACCTGAACCCGGCGGTGACGCTGGGCTTTTGCGCGGCGGGGCGGATGCCGTGGAGCGAGGCGTTGCCTTATCTGGCGAGCCAGTCCGGCGGAGCGCTCGCCGCGAGCGGACTGCTCCATTTTCTGTTTCCACAAAACGCCACGCTCGGCGCGACCTTGCCGGCGGGCGCGGCGATGCAGTCGTTCGTGCTGGAAGCAGTGCTCACGGCCATCCTGATGTTCGTCATCCTCAGCGTCTCGACCGGTGCGAAGGAGAAAGGCATCACGGCGGGCATCGCTGTCGGATCGGTGATCGCGCTGGAGGCGCTGTTCGCCGGGCCGATTTGTGGAGCCTCGATGAACCCGGCGCGATCGCTCGCCCCGGCTGTGGTGTCCGGGCATCTGGAGCACCTGTGGATTTACCTGCTGGCCCCGGTGATCGGTGCGCAGCTCGCAGTGCCTGCGTGCCGCTGCGTGCAGGCGGAAGGCTGCTGCGGCGCGGTGAATGCGGCTTGATTCTTGCCGCGATGGGGCACAGAGAGCAGAAAGAAGAAACCGAGGCATGAGAACCCAACCTTTTTGCGGTCTCTGCGCTCTTTTGCGGCAAGAACAAATCCCATGAACGAAAAACCCCTTGTCCTCATTCTCTGCACCGGGAACTCCTGCCGCAGCCATCTCGCGGAGGGACTGCTGCGTCAGTTCGCCGGTGATTTTCTCGAAGTTGCCAGTGCCGGCTCAAAACCAGCCGGCCACGTGCATCCTCTCGCCATCCAAGTCATGCACGAGGCCGGCGTGGACATCAGCGCGCACCACTCGAAGCACATGAACGAGTTTCTCAGCCGCACGGTGGAAACCGTCATCACCGTCTGCGGCAACGCGGACCAAGCGTGCCCGATGTATCCCGGCCAGTTAAACCGGCACCACTGGCCATTCGAGGATCCGGCGCACGCCACTGGCACGGAGGAGGAGAAGATTGCGGTGTTCCGGCGCGTGCGGGAGGAAATCGCAGCCGTCTTCCGCGCGTATGCAGATGGGCGCAGGGATGCGAGGCGAGGATGACCCCAGTGCGGCCATCCTTCCCGGGTGGCTGCGGCAGACAGGAGTGTCCGCCTCATGAAAAGCAAAAAGACGGAACCAGGGTTCCGCCTTCGCTGGGATGCTGATGGGCGCGCTTACTTGGCGGAAGCCCTGCCCTTGGCACCTTTTTCCTTCACGGCGGTGGCGCCCTTGCCGATGCGCTTGCGCAGGTAAGTGAGCTTGGCGCGGCGGACTGAGCCTTCGCGCTCGACCTCGATCTTGTCCACGCGCGGGGAGTTGACCGGGAAGATGCGCTCCACACCCTCGCCGTAGCTGATGCGACGGACGGTGAAGGATTCCTCCAGCCCGCGCCCGCGCTTGCCGATGACGACGCCGCTGAAAATCTGGATGCGCTCCTTGTCGCCTTCCACGACTTTCGTGTGGACCTTGACGGAGTCGCCCACGTTGAAGATAGCCTTCTCCTTGCGGAGCTGTTCGCCGTGGATTTTGTCGAGTAGTGCCTGGTTCATAAATGATTGTTCTTTACTGGTTCAGCTTGTTGTTCTGGCCGTCGAGCAAGTCAGGCCGCCGTTCGCGCGTGCGTTGCAGCGCCTGTTCGCGCCGCCACTTCCCGATCTCCGCGTGATTGCCGGAGAGGAGCACATCGGGAACCTTCATCCCCCGGAACTCCGCCGGGCGCGTGTATTGCGGATGCTCCAGCAGCCCGTGGCTGAAGGATTCATCCATCGCGCTCTCGTCGTCACCCAGCGCACCGGGCAACAGACGCGTGACGCAGTCCACGACAATCATCGCCGGCAGCGCGCCGTTGGTCAGGATGTAGTCCCCTATGGAAAGTTCGTCATGCGCCAAACCCTGGCGGATGCGTTCGTCATAGCCTTCGTAGCTGCCACAGATGAGGAGCAGATGCTCCTGCTGCGCCAGCTCGCGAGCGATGGCTTGGGTGAGCTTCCGGCCACCCGGGCCGAGCAGAATCACCCGCGTCGTCGCTGACTTCAATTGCTCAACTGCTTCAAAGAGCGGCTCGGGCTTCAACAGCATTCCTGGCCCGCCACCAAATGGACGATCGTCCACCGTGCGATGCCGGTCATGCGTGTAATCCCGCAGGTTAAGGATGCGCAGGTCCAGCTTGCCTGCTTCGCGGGCGCGCTTGACGATGCTTTCATCCAGCGGCCCAGCGAACATCCCCGGAAACAACGTGAGCACATCAATCTTCATGCTCGGTGTCGCGCGGTCCCGGTCGCGCTCCGGCTCGCGCCGGTCAGTCTTCGATAATCTCCACGGCGCAGCGGATGCCCCGCTTTGCAGCGCCCACCTGCGTCAGTGAGCGGATGGCCTGAATGGTCGCGCCCTGCTTGCCGATGATTTTGCCCACGTCGGTTGGGTGCAGGCGCAATTCGTAAAGCGTCTGCCCGCCCTGCTCGACCGGCGTGACTGTCACCGCGTCGGCCCTGTCAACCAGGCCCTTCAACACAAATTCGAGGAATGCCTGCATGGCAGAGTCACTTGGCAGCGGCAGCGGCAGCGGCGCTGCGGCGGAGCTTCTTCATGAAGCTTGCCACTGTGTCGCTGGGCTGGGCGCCCTTGCTGACCCAGTAATCGGCGCGTTCGAGATCCAGCTTGAAGTTGTCGTCCTTCTTGCCGGGCAGGTAGGTGCCGATTTCCTCGATGAACTTGCCGTCGCGCGGGCTGCGGCCATCGGCCACAACCACGCGAAATGCCGGCGAATTGCGCGCGCCGACTCGCTTCAAACGGATTTTGACTGGCATAAAAATGTCTGGTTTCGCCGCCGTGATGCACCCGTGCTGGCGCGCGTCACCTCGGTCCTTCTCAAAAAGGAGCGGGAGGTTAGCCATGTGGTTGCCGGTGGCGCAAGAACTGATTTCGGCGTTGAGAACATCTGCGCGCATCCATGTTTCCTAAAGGGGGTGAAGGGCGAGGTTGGACATTCATTGGCTGGCAACGGGCCGCTTCTCCGCTGCCCGTTTTCCTGCCCCGCTGATCGAAACGCGTGGGGAAGGCGCAAGGTCAGGATGAGGATTGCGAGCAGGAGCGGAGCGGTTTCTGCGTTGCGAGACGCCAAGATGCGCCTCTCCGTCCTTCTTGCGCTGGAAAATCATTTCCCTTTCACGCGTGCTTACCTACTGTGCGAGCTCGTTCGTCGCGCTTCGGGCGCGCTAAACCTGAATTGGAACTGAACTATGCCACTGACACACACCACCAGCCTCTTCGCCAAGGCTCTGAAGGGCAAATACGCCCTCGGCGCTTTCAATGTGAACAACATGGAGTTTATCCAGGCTATCGTGGAGGCCGCCGAAGAGGAGAAGGCTCCTCTGATGCTCCAAATCTCCAAGGGCGCGCGCGATTACGCCCACCCGGTTTATCTCAAGAAGCTCATCGAGGCGGCTGTCAGCCTCAGCAATATCCCCATCGCCGTCCATCTGGATCACGGGGACAGCTTCGAGCTGTGCAAGCAGTGCATTGATGAGGGCTTCACCAGCGTAATGATTGATGCCTCGCATGATCCCTTCGAGAAAAACGTCGAGGTCTGCCGCAAGGTTGTGGACTACGCCCACAAGCACAACTGCGTCGTCGAGGGCGAGCTAGGAATGCTCGTCGGCGCGCAGCACGACGATGGGGAGGAGGGCGGCCATTATTCCAAGGGCGGGTGCTACACACATCCCGAAGAGGCGGTGGAATTCGTCCGGCAATCGGGCGTGGACTCATTGGCCGTCGCCATCGGCAACAGCCACGGAGCCTACAAGTTCAAGGGCGAGCAGCACCTCGATCTCGAACGCCTCAAGGCCATCAAAAAGGCGCTCATGGATGCCGGCATGGGCGACTACCCCCTCGTGCTCCACGGAGCCAGCTCCGTGCCCAAGGAACTGGCGCAGAAGATCAACAAGTATGGTGGCGATCTCGGCGAGGAAACCGCTGGCGTCTCGGAGGCCGACATCGAGGTCGCGCGCCGCACAGGCTGCACGAAGGTCAACATTGACACAGATCTGCGCCTGGCCATGACCGCCGCCATACGAGAGGTCTTCATCACCAAGCCGAAGGAGTTCGATCCACGCAAATATCTCGGCCCCGCCCGCAAGGCCGTGAAGGAACTCGTCCGTCACAAGATGCGCAGCGTCCTCTGCTGCTCCGGCCACGCCTTCGACTGAGTGTTCGTGCCGGCGACTGCAAGTGCGCCCGCACGCGTCGGCCGCGAGGCACGCCCCTTCCAAATGCTAACGCGCCGCCGTAACAGTCCGGCGGCGCTTTTCTTTGCCCCAATCTCTCAGGGCAAAATAAAACCGGGGCTAGCAGCCTGAGGAAGGCCGTCTAGCCCCGGGGAGTTTTCAGAAACAGCACGCAGTAGGCTTATGTGGTAATCCGTTCGGAGCCGTGCCAACCCCGACCGAAACTTGCTTGGCTTACAAAGAACTTGCAGCGTTCTTGCCAGAAATCGTTGCTGCCTACGCCGTGGAGCAGAACATCCCCCAGCCCGCGTGTCAACGTCCTTGAAAAAGTATTACCGGCCCTGTTTGCGGTGATAAGCCTCCGTTCCCGCCACTAGTCTCCGAACAAATTCTTCATCTGTTCGCGTGCCGACGACTCGCGTGTCCCGTCCTGCTTGGGCGGCGTGAACTTCCGCCTCGCCAGCTCGAAGTATTCGCAGAAGTTGCCGAGGTGCTTTTCCATCTCGGGGTCCGCCCGGCGGTCGCGGCACTGATGGGCCGCGCTCCGGTCGTAGCTCACGCAGTTCAGGCACGCGCGCAGATCGGCGCGGCACTGCTGGCAGGTCTCGCCTCGGCCCGGGTTCACGGAGAACGTCCACTCACAACCGCACTTCCAGCAGTGTCGCGTCATGCGCGCAAAGTAAGTTCAAAGTTCAAAGTTCAAAGTTCAAAGTTGCCGCCCCTGCTGACTTTGCACCTTGAACTTTGAACCCCGAACTCAAAACCTTCCCCCATGTCCGCCTACGCTCAGTTGCTCGACGCCGCCATCCGGGACCTGGAGGGCCGCAAGGAATGCGGCGAGCGCTTCGTGGTTGTCGCTCCCGACTCGCTGAGCGCTCTCGCCGCTCCCCGCAGCCAGCGGCGTGAGCAGGCGGAGGCCGTTTCTCAACCGCGCCTGCCAGCCGCAGCGCCCCGCCCTGTCCAGACAGTCGCCCCGAGTAGTCTGCGGGTGCAGCCGCTCGCCACCGTTCCGACCCCCGAGAAGTCCGCTGCCTTTGCGGAACTCCGCTCGCGCGTCATGGCTTGCGTGAAATGCCCGCACCTCGTTGCCTCGCGCCAGTCCGTCGTCTTCGGCGCGGGGGATCTCAACGCGCAGCTCATGTTCGTGGGCGAGGCTCCTGGCGCGGACGAAGATCGGCTGGGCGAACCGTTCGTCGGTGCGGCGGGGCAGCTTCTGACCAAGATCATCTCTGCGATGGGGCAGACTCGGCAGGCCGTTTTCATCGCCAACGTCCTCAAGTGCCGACCCAACCAGCCACCCGGCGAGCCAGGCAACCGCAAGCCGCACCACGACGAGATGGCCACCTGCCTTCCGTATTTGCGCGAGCAGATTCAACTCGTGCAGCCACGCGTCATCGTCGCACTCGGCGGCACTGCGGTGGAAGGTCTCTTCAGCATGAGCGATGCGGGCATCACACGGCGGCGCGGAAGCTGGATGGACTTCCTCGGGACGCCGGTCATGCCCACCTTCCACCCCAGCTATCTCCTCCGAGCCGAGGCCGGCGCCGACCAAGGCCGCGCACTCAAGCGCCAAGTCTGGGAGGACATGCTTCAGGTGATGGAGCGGCTCGGCCTGCCCATCAGCGAGAGGCAGCGCGACTACTTCAAGTAGCTGCGAACTTCACTCCCGCCGGATCGGTGCCGCCGGACTTCTGCACGCCTCGCCCCACGTTCGCCGCGAGGTGCGTGCCGATTTTGAAGAGCGTCTCCTCCGTGCCCCCGGCCCCGATGGCGGCGGCGATTTCCGCGACCGTGAAGGATTTCCCCGCGTTGGCGTTGAGGTGTGCGACGAGCCTGGATTGCAGCGAGAGCACGGTGCCCGCCGCCTTTTTGCCGGCCTCGACGCCGGGCTGGTGGTAGGCGTTGATGTTGACGAGCGAGGCGTAGAAACCCACCGCGCGCTCGAACAGCGCGATGAGCACTCCGATGGTGAACGGGGAGACTTCCCTCACCGTGAGGGTGACGGACTCGCGGCCATTCTCGTGCAGCGCCGCGCGTGTGCCCAGCAGGAAGCCGGAGAGGAAATCGCCGCTGGTGGTCTGCGGCTCGACCTCGATGCTGTCGCCCGCGCGGTCCTCCAGCACCTCGATGAAGGTGACGAAGAAGTTCAGCACGCCCTCGCGGAGCTGCTGCACGTAGGCGTGCTGATCGGTCGAGCCTTTGTTGCCATAAACCGCGAGGCCCTGGTTGACCACTTTTCCGTCGAGGTCCAGTTCCTTGCCGAGAGATTCCATGAGGAGCTGCTGGAGATATTTGGAAAAGAGTTCAAGCCTGTCCTTGTAGGGCAGCACCACCATGTCCTTCGTGCCGCGTCCATTGCCGGAGTGGAACCACATCAACGCGAGCTGTGCGGCGGGGTTCTTCGCAACGTCCGGCAGGCGCGTTGCTTCATCGCAAGCCCTCGCGCCCGCGAGCATCTCGCGGATGGCCAGACCCTGCAGCGCGGCGGGGAGCAAGCCCACCACGGACAACTCGCTCGTGCGCCCGCCGATCCAGTCCCACATCGGAAAGCGTCGCAGCCAGCCGTGCTGCATGGCGTATTTGTCCAGCTCACTGCCCACGCCCGTGACGGCGGCGGCGTGCGCCTCGAAGCGCAGCCCTGCGCGCGCGTATGCGGCCTTCGCCTCCAGCAAACCATTTCGTGTCTCCTTCGTGCCGCCGGACTTGGATATCACCACCACGAGCGTGCGGTCCAAATCCCCGCCGATGGCCGCGAGCACCTTGTCCATGCCGTCGGGGTCGGTGTTGTCGAAGAAGTGGACGGTGAGCTTGTCATCCGCCGGCTGGCCGAGCGCGTGCGCGACGAACTGCGGCCCGAGCGCCGAGCCGCCGATGCCCACTACCAGCAACCGCTTGAACGGCCCGCCCGCCCCGTGCACCAGAGAGCCGTCATGGACCTCCGCCGCGAACTTCTCCACCGCCGCGAGCGTGCCCTCGATTTCCCTGGCAAGTTCCGGTGCCGGCGCAAGCGCAGGATTGCGCAGCCAGTAGTGGCCGACCATTCGCTTCTCGTCGGGGTTGGCGATGGCACCGCGCTCCAGTTCTGCCATTGCGGAGAAGGCCTTGGCCATGCGCGGCTGCATCGCCGGGAGGAAATCATCGCCGAAATTCATGCGGCTCAAGTCCAGCGCAAGGCCGAGGGTGGGGAACTCGGTGTAATGAGTTTGAAACCGCTGCCAAAGCTGCTCGGGGGTGGCGCTCATAGTGCGGCGAGCTTACTCAGCCGGGCGCGCCCCTTGCAGCAAGAAAGCGGCTGGAGCGAAACGCTGCAGGGCGCAAGTCAGTTTCCTGCAGCCTCTCATTAGCACCGGGCTTCAGCCCGGTGTGGTGGATGCGCGAGGCAGGAGCCGTTTCAACGGCTTTTGCCGGCTGGCCAGCCGCTCGTCGTCCGGACGCAACCCGTTGAAACGGTTTGCTGAGTGTCATCCCCGTCCACACCCGGCTGAAGCCGGGTGCTAATGAGAGTGCTCGGGCCTTTGCAAGAAGCTGATTTGCGCCCGGCAGCAGTCCGGCCCGAACTTTGACCTTTCACGGGGCGGCGCTCTCTGACTAGAGTTTCCGCGAATTCAGCCCGCGTGGTTGGCGCGCAACGCCAGACGCGGGCGCAGCTTTCTGCAAGATGAGCCACGGCAAACAGGCGCGCATTCTGTCGGTGGACGATTCCGGGGCCTTGCACGAGGTCTTGCGCGCCGCTGTCGGAGGGTCGGGGGGCGTGCCGCCGTTGTCCCTCACTCCCGCCCGGCTGGCCGAGGCGCTCGCCATTGCCCGGCTGGAGCGCGCGTCGGATCAGCCCTACTCCCTCGCCTTCCTGGCACTGCCGCAATTCGCCGCTCTTGCGGCTGTGGAAGCTGCCGCCCAGTTGGCTGCCGAGGACGGGGATCTGCAACTGGTGCTGTGCCCGGCTGCGGACGGCCCATCCGTCGCGGACTCCCTGTGGTCGCGCTTCGGCGGTTCGGACCGGGTCGTGCTTCTGCGCCAGCCCTTCGCTGCGGATGAGGCTCTCCAACTGATCCGTTCACTCGCCGCGAAGGCGGAGCTGCAACGCGAGTTGCGCGCGGCGAAGGCCTCGACCGCGACGCTGAACCGCGACCGGTTCGCCGCGCAGACCGCCGCGAAATCCGGCTTCGAGCAGGAGGCGCAGTTCGAGCGCGCGCTGATGGACACATTTCTCCTGAGTGTGCCCGACGCGGTGTATTTCAAGGATCTCGAATCACGGTTCGTCCGCGCCAGCATCTCCCTCGCGCACCGAGTGGGCCACGACGACCCCAATGAGATCGTGGGCTTGAGCGATCTGGACCTCTTCAGCGAGGAGCACGGGCTGCAAGCCTTCGCGGACGAGCAGGAGGTCATCCGCACAGGCCAGCCGCTCCTTGGCAAGATCGAGAAGGAGACATTGCCCGACGGGCGCTCGACGTGGGTGCTCACCTCGAAACTCCCGTGGCGCAACCCGGCGGGCGCCATCATCGGCACGTTCGGCATCAGCAAGGACATCACCGCCCTCAAGCGCGCCGAGGAGGATCTCCAGAACGCCAGCGACATGCTCCAGGCGCTGCTGGACAACATCCCCGACCGCATCTACTACAAAAACGCACAGTCGCGTTTCACCAAGGTCGGGAAGGCGCTCGTCAAGCGGCTCGGCATGACCTCCCCCGATCAGGTCATCGGCAAGACAGACTTTGATTTTCACCCGCCGGAGCTGGCCCGGCAGTTCGTCCATGACGAGGAGCACATCATGGCCACCGGCGAGGCCATCATCGCAAAGGTGGAGCAGCAGGTCGGCCCTGAGGGCGAGCCGATCTGGGCCTCCGTGACGAAGGTGCCCATCTACGACCGCATCGGCCAGATCGCGGGCATCATCGGCATCTCCCGCGACATCACGGCGCTCAAGCTCGCCGAGCAGGAGTTGCAGCAGAAGAGCAGGGAACTAATCGAGACCTCACGCGCCGCCGGCATGGCCGAGGTCGCCACCGGCGTGCTGCACAACGTCGGCAACGTGCTCAACAGCGTCAACGTCGCCGCCACGCTCGTCAGCGACATGGTCCGCCGCAGCAAGGCCGTGAACCTCGCGCGCCTCGCCGCCATGCTCAAGTCGCACGGCCAGGACCTTAGCGCCTTCCTCACCCAGGACGAGAAGGGCAGGCAAATCCCCGGCTACCTCGAACAGCTCGGCAAACACCTCGCCGACGAGCAGCAGACGTTGCTCCGCGAGCTAGACGAGATGCGCAAGAGCGTGGACCACATCCGCGACATCGTCGCCACGCAGCAGGGCTACGCGAAGGTCGGCGGCACCATCGAGCCAGTCATCGTAGCCGACCTCGTGGAGATGGCGTTGCGCATGCAGCTCACCGCGCTCACGCGCCATGACGTGACGGTCAACCGCCAGTTCAGCCCCGTGCCCACGGTGGTGGCCGAGAAGCACAAGGTGCTGCAAATCCTCAACAACCTGATCCGCAACGCCAAGCAGGCGTTGGAGGCCAACCTCGACGACCAGAAGCTCCTCACCGTCCGCCTCGCACCCAACGGTCGCGGCGGTGTGAGCGTGCAGGTGCTCGACAACGGCATGGGCATCGCGCCCGAGAACCTCACGAAGATTTTCGCGCACAGCTTCAGCACGCGGCCCGGCGGCCACGGCTTCGGTCTGCACAGCGCAGCTCTCGCGGCCAAGGAGATGGGCGGCTCGCTCACCGTCCACAGCGAGGGCGTGGGCAAGGGCGCGATGTTCAGTCTCGACCTCCCCGCGCAGCCCAAGGAGGATAAAAAATCTTGAGCAGCATCCCCGCAAACAGACGCGTCCTGGTCATCGACGACAACCGGGCCATCCACGAGGACTTCCGCAAAGTTCTCACCGACAGCGGCAGCTCCAGCGGCCTCGACGCCGCAGAGGAGGCGCTCTTTGGCGACACCGCCGCGTCCCGGCCCGTCCGCGCCACATTCAACTTGGACTACGCCTCGCAGGGACTCGAAGGCGTGGAGAAAATCCAGCAGGCGCGCGAGGCTGGCGTGCCTTTCGCCATGGCCTTCGTGGACGTGCGGATGCCCCCGGGCATTGATGGCATCGAGACCACGGTGAAAATCTGGGAGGTCGCGCCGGACACCCAGATTGTCATCTGCACCGCCTACTCGGACTACTCCTGGGACGAGATGGTCGGCAAGGTCGGCTACTCGGACAAGCTGGTGCTGCTCAAGAAGCCGTTCGACAATGTCGAGGTGCTCCAGCTCGCGTGCGCACTGACCGAGAAATGGCGGCTCGCGCAGGAGGCCAAGCTAAAGATGGATCAGCTCGAGCGCATGGTCATCGCCCGCACTGCCGAGCTGCGCAACTCCGTGGAGCTGCTCCAGCAGAGCGTCACCAACTACAAGCGCACCGAGCAGCGCCTCCGCCGCAGCGAGGAGCGCTTCCGCCTCATCACCGAGAACGCCGCCGACCTCATCATCGTCGTGGACGGCGCCGGCCGGCCGCAATACCTCAGCCCGTCCGTGGTCCACACCCTCGGCTACGCTGCCGAGGAGCTGCTGCGCGGCTCGCTCTTCTCGCTCGTCCACCCGGAGGACCGTGCCGCAACCGTGGACATCCTCAAGTCCGCGCTGCGCCAGAGCACCGACCAGGTGCTCGAATACCGCCTCCAGCACAAGCAGGGCTATTGGCGCAAGTTCGAGGCGCACGCCAGCATCGTGCGCGAGAGCGACTCCAACGCGGGAAACCTCGTCCTGGTATCGCGCGACATCACCGAGCGCGACCGCGCCGAGAAGGAGAACTTCCGCCTCGCCATCCAGCTCCAGCGCGCCGGCGAGTCCGGCAACCTCGGTGCCATGGCCGCCGCCATCGCCAGCGAACTTGGCCCGTTGCTGGAAGCGGTGCGTGACAAGGTGCGTTTCGCCGAGGGCGCGGCGCGGCAGTTGCAGCCGCTCCTGCGTGCCGAGAAGGAGCTCCTCACCGCCGCCGTCGCGCAGAAGCTCACCCCCGAACTGCTCGCCACGGCCACAGCCGCCGACCGCGCGACAGACGTGGACTATCTCGCCGGCGAAGTGCCCAAGGCCCTCACCGAAGCCCACGCGAGCATCGAGCGCATCGCCGACATACTCGCCGACATCCAGGCCGACGCCCCGGCCTGAAGACGCAACGGCAGGGCGAGACTCCGTCGAACCCCAGTTGCCGACGAGGGAGGCGCGAGCGAAGCGAGCATCTCGGGCGGGTCATACCAATCCGGAATTAATTTCGGTGGAATCGCTGAGGGCCGCTGCGCGCTCTGGCTCATCAATCTGCCTCGGAGGAGGGGAGAGAACCCACGATCCCCATGATCCGCGATTTCAGCCCCTGAACCGCGAACCTCTGAGTTCGTCCCGCCTCGGTGTCATACCAATTCCCAATGCCAGTCGGTGGAATGCCAACAGGACGCCACGCCTCGCCCCTTCTCCCTTCCTCGGAGGAGGGGAGAAGGTGGCCGCAGGCCGGATGAGGGGTGGAGGTCGCCAACGCCTACGCACATTACCCCTCACCCCATCCCTCTCCCCTCCTCCGAGGAAGGGAGAGGGAGTCGGAGCGCGTCGCGGCCCCTCGCCATTCCACTGAATCTCATTCCGAAATGGTATCAGTCCCTGATTTTGCACCGCAGAGGCGGGACGAACTCAGAGGTTCGTGGAAAGGAGCAGGATTAGGATTACGAGAAGGAGATTGAGCCGCGCGGCCTCCTCTTGCGCGTAATCTCAACTGGTATTGCGCGTTCGGCAAAGAAACTTCCTGCGCCCGCCTCAGGGCTCGACGGAGTCTCGCCCTGCCCGCGCTTCTACGGACGCGATCTCACCTTCACCACGGTGGCGCGCTTCTTTTCGTTGTTGGCCCTGCCCTTCGCTGCGGTGCCATTCGCTGCCAGCCGCATTAACTCCGTCTGGCTGCGCACGCCCTTTCCCCCGCGCCTCGGCGCGGCGCGCTGATAAGTGCCGTCGGGTTGCAGCACGCGCGCCTTCGCGGTGTCGGCGAGCACAGTGTCGAGCAGCTCGCGCTTCACGCGGTCGCGCAGGTTTCCGTCCTCGATGGGGAAGACCACCTCGACGCGGCGGAAGAAGTTTCGCGGCATCCAGTCGGCGCTGCCGACGAAGACTTCCGGCTGGCAGGCGTTCTCGAAGTGGAAGATGCGGCTGTGCTCGAGGAAGCGGTCCACGATGCTGCGCACGGTGATGTTGTCACTCACGCCCTTCACGCCGGGGCGCAGGCAGCAGATGCCGCGCACGATGAGGTCAATCTTCACGCCCGCCTGCGACGCCCGGTAGAGCGCCTCGATGATGTCGCGGTCCACGAGGGAGTTCATCTTGGCGATGATGCGCGCGGGAAGGCCGCGCTTCGCGTTCGCGGCCTCGCGCTCGATGAGCTTGAGCATCCGGCTGTGCAGCTCGAAGGGCGCGACGAGGAATTTCCGCGTGCCTTGAAACTGGCAGATGCCGGTGAGCAGGTTGAAGAGCGACGACGCGTCTTCGCCGAAGTCAGGGCGGCACGTCAGCAGCCCGAGGTCCGTGTAGAAGCGCGCGGTGGTGGCGTTGTAGTTGCCGGTGGCGAGGTGGACGTAGCGGCGGATGCCGTCGGCGTCGCGGCGC
>JACRKB010000018.1 GCA_016235545.1 Verrucomicrobiota bacterium
TAGTTGAAGTGCGGCACCTGGCAGCCGTTGAAGAGGAAGGAGTGTTTCAGCTCGGAGGAGTTCCCGATGACGCAGCCATCGCCGACGATGACATGGTCGCGGATGTATGCGCCATGGCGGATCTCGCAGTTCCGCCCGATGATGGCCGGGCCTTTGATCATCGCGCCATCTTCGATGACGGTGCCTTCGCCTATGAGGACGTTCTTGCCGATGAAGACGTGCGGACCGAAGGCGTGCGTCGGCGTGTCCTTGGCGCGCGCCTCGATGAAGGCTTTCAGCTTCTTAAGCGCGTCCCACGCAAACTCACAGCCATCGAAGAGCGCCGTGTGCTCCGTCTGCGTGAGGTCGAAGAGGTCGGTCGGCTTGAACATGGGGGGAGGCTAGGCAAAAGCCACGGGCTGGAAAACCATATTTCCGGGGGCACCCGATTGCCAACGACCCGGCGAAACCCCGGTTGGAAGCTGAAGCAGCCCCTAAAAAAGAAGATTCGGGCAGCAGACGCCAAGGAGGTGGGGATGGGGAATCCCTCTGAAGAAACGTGCTGCCGCCCGAATCAAAGCTTCAAATAACTGAAGCGAAGCTAGGATTCCGCGTCACGTTGTCAACCGTGAATTTCAAATATTTTCGGTCCTCTTTTCGCCTGTTTCCGGCCCATTTCCCGCGTTGTCGAGCGCAGCCCCGTCTCTACGGCTGCCTCAACAGCACAGCCATGCGCGCGGTGACATGATTCGCGTCCTGGGACAGAGCCAAACCGGCTGCGCCGGCCTCCGCCGCCGGGAAATGCTGCGCATTGGCGGCCTGTCCCCGCTCGGCAGGACGCTGCCAGAACCGCTCCGTGCGGAAGCGACACTTCCGTCGAAGCCCGGAAGAAGCGAAGAGGGACCACGCTGGACGCGCCGCAGCTCGCCGCCTACTTTCCCCGCGCATGAATTTGGTGTCCCGCCCGCTGGTCATCGCCGGCCGTGAGTTCCACTCGCGGCTCATTCTCGGCACCGGCAAATTCCCATCGCCCCTCGCGATGCGCGACGCGCTGGCCGCCAGCGGCACCGGGATGGTCACGGTCGCGCTGCGGCGCGCGGACTTGAGCGGGCAGAAGGACCCCTTCGCGAACATCCTCGAGTTTATTGACGCGAAGAAATACCTCCTGCTCCCCAACACCAGCGGCGCGATGAACGCGGATGAAGCCGTCCGCCTCGCGCGCCTCGCCGTCGCGGCCGGCTTGCCGAAATGGGTGAAGCTCGAAATCCATCCCGACCCGCGCTATCTCCTGCCCGACCCCATCGAGACGCTCAAAGCCGCCGAGCTGCTCGTGAAGGAAGGCTTCACCGTGCTGCCCTACATCAACGCCGACCCCGTGCTGGCCAAGCGCCTGCAAGAAGCTGGCTGCGCCACTGTCATGCCACTGGGCTCGCCCATCGGCTCGAACCGGGGCCTCCAGACCCGCGACCAGCTCCGCATCATCATCGAGCAGGCCATCGTGCCCGTCGTGGTGGACGCGGGCATCGGCGCGCCCAGCCACGCCGCGGAGGCGATGGAACTCGGCGCGGACGCCGTGCTGGTCAACACCGCCATCGCCATCGCGAGTGATTCAAACCGCATGGCGCACGCGTTCAAGCAAGCAGTGGAGGCCGGCCGCGCGGCGTTTGAAATCGGCCTGGGCGCACAGCAGGCAACGGCAAGCGCGACGAGTCCGCTGACGGCGTTTTTGAATTGAAAGCAGTCGAACCCGCCGCAAGCTCAAGCCAATGAAGTTGCAGACCATCACCCCGGACCGTCTCGACCAACTCGTCGCAGGCTGTGCTGGCGCCCGCGTCCTCGTCGTCGGCGACGTGATGCTCGACCAATACATCTGGGGCCACGTCGGGCGCATCTCGCCGGAGGCGCCCGTGCCGGTCGTCGAGTTCGACCGCGAGAGCTTCATGCCCGGCGGCGCGGCCAACGTCGCCCGCAACACGCACACGCTGGGTGCGCAGACGGAGCTGCTCGGCCACGTGGGCCGCGATTCCTCGGCTGATCAACTGCACGCGCTGCTCGGCGAACAGGGCATCGGCTGCACTGGCCTGCTCGCCAGCCCGGATCGCACCACAAGCGTCAAGACCCGCATCATCGCGCACCACCAGCAGATCGTGCGCGTGGACCGCGAGACGCGCGGCGCCCTGGACGAGAGCGGCTCCGGACGGCTGCTGGCAGCCCTTGAGCGCAAACTTCCCGGCGCAGACGCGGTCATCGTCTGCGATTACGGCAAGGGCGTCGTCACGCAGGCATTGCTCGACGGCGTCCGGCATCTCTGCCGCGCGCGCGGCGTGTGGTTGAGCCTCGACCCCAAGCCCGTCCACGAGCTCAGCCTCGTCGGCCTCTCGCTGCTCACGCCCAACCGCCGCGAGGCATTCGAGCTGGCCGGCGTCTCCGATGGCACGCGCAACGCAGACCCGCTGAAAGATCCCAACCTCATGCGCGTCGCCGACACGCTGCTGATGGAGATCAGCCCCGCGCTCCTGCTCATCACTCTCGGCGATTTGGGGATGCTGCTCTGCCAGCGCGGGCAAAAGCCATTTCACATCCCAACGGTCGCGCGCGAGGTCTTCGACGTGTCTGGCGCGGGGGACACGGTCATCGCGTCCTTCACGCTCGCCGTCGCCGCTGGTGCCTCGCCAATCGAGGCCGCGATCTTCTCGAACCACGCGGCGGGCGTCGTCGTCGGCAAAGTCGGCACGGCGACGGTTTCGCCCGCGGAGCTGGCGGAAAACTTCCGGCGCGAATGATGAAGCGCGCCGTCTTTCTCGACCGCGACGGGACGCTCAACGTGGACAAGCACTACCTGAGCGACCCTGACCAGCTGGACCTGATCCCCGGCGTCGGCCAGGCCTTGAAACGCCTTCAGGACGCGGGCTTCCTGCTCATCATCGTCACAAACCAATCCGGCATCGGGCGGGGCTACTACACGGAGGAGAACATGCACGCGGTGAACCGCCGGCTGATCAACATGCTCGCTCCGATGGGTGTGCGGCTGACCAAGATTTACTATTCTCCGGAGGCCCCGGAGCAGCCGAGCGTCGGTCGCAAGCCCTCCCCCGCCTTCCTCTTCGCCGCGCGGGATGATCTGGGCGTGGACCTTGCGCGCAGCTTCATGGTCGGCGACAAGGTGATTGACCTGGAGTGCGGCTGGAACGCGGGGGTGCAGCAGAGCCTGCTCGTGCGCACCGGCTACGGCGCGGAGACAGAGCGGATGCACGCAGAGAAAATGGCGCGCGCGGTGGTGCTCGATGACTGCCCGGCTGCTGCGGAGTGGATTCTGAGCCAGCCCACGTAGGAGATTCCCCACGTCGTCCCCTACCAATTCCCGTCCACGATGAGCGAGGTCGCGTTGCGCGCGAGGTCTTCCGCGAGCAGCGGCACAGCCTGACGCTCCGCACTGGCGAGGTCGGTCCCGGAACGGATCGTGGTGCGCCCGCTGACCTCGCGGTCGAAGAGAATCTTTCCTGTGGCCCGATCCTTCACCGTCAGCTTGGCCGTCATGCCCAACGAGTAGTCGCGCACCGTCAGCACGTCGCCGGGCTGCACGCTCAACGGCGAGCGGTCGAAGCGCGTGATCACTCCGGTGAGGACGACATCGGACTCTCCGCGTGAGTCCAGCTTGTAGGTGCCATCCTGCTGGAGGCGTTTGCGCAGCGCGTTGTTCAGCGATTCGATGAGCCGCGGTTCGAGTGTCTTGTTCTGGATGAGGCCGATCTGGATGCTGTGCTGGCCGGAGGGGAACGCCGCTGTGGAACCGACCTTGTAGCCAGCGCAACCCGTGAGGGAAACGGTGACGATGGCCAGGCCGAGGGAAAGCAGGGCGCGCATAATCATTCTGGCTTGGCGGGCGCGACGGGCGCCGCGTTCGTCGTCGCTGCAGGCGCAGGCGCGGCACCGGGGAGCGACTTGAGAAACTCGATGCGCCGCTTGGCCTCGGCGGCGAGCGCGGAGTCGGGGTCCTTGATGAGCACCTCGTTGTAATAGACCAGCGCGCCGCTCCACTGCCGCTTCTTCTCGTAAAACTTGGCGACCTCGATCGCGCCTCGCGCCTGCTCGGCCCGCAGGCCGTCAATGCTCTTGCGCGCCTCGGCCACGCGCTGGTCCTCCGGGTAGAGCGCGATGAAGTCAGTGAACGCGGCGATGGCCCGCCCGGCGATGCCCTGATCGTATTCGGCGTTTTTGGCCTGTTTGAGGTGCGTCTGGCCGGCCTTGAACAGGGCGTCGGCGGCGAGGTTTTTCTGGTCGTGGTATTTGTCCGCGGCCTTCTCATAGGCCTTCACGGCGTCGGTGAACTCGCCGCGCTTCTCCTGAGCGGTGCCGATGTTCATCTGCGCCAGCGGCGCGACCTCGCTGTAAGGCCCGTTCTTGATGACCTTCTCATACATCTGCGAGGTCCTCTCCATGTTGGGGAAGAAGGGCACGACGCCCCAGAGCTTGAACCACTGGCCGCCGAGGTAGCGGTTGCTGATCTCGAACTGGCGCTTCAGCACCTCCTGGTAGTTCTCCACCTTCGGATAGGTCTCGATGAGGGACTGGTAAGCCTTGAACGCCTCCTCGTCCTTCTTCTGCTCCTCCAGACTGCGGCCCACGAGGAACTGCGCCTTGGGCGCGTAGTCGGAGAGCGGCCACTTCTTCACCGTGTGGCGCGCGGCCTTGAGAGCTAGGGGGAAATCTTTCTTCTCGAACGCCTGCTCCGCCACTTCCAACTGGTCCTTTGCGCGCGTCTTCTGCCATGTGCCAGTGCTCCCAAACGGCTCGTAGGTCCAGCCCTCGCCAGGCTTGTAAATCAGAGGCGCGGGGCAGAGCTGCGGCAACGCAATCACAGCAGCCAGTAGCAGCACCGCTCGAAAGGTCCGTCGAATCATGGTGCGGACTCTAGGTAGCGCACCGGAGCGAGTCAAGGAAGCCAGCCGAAGCCGGGCGCAAATCACTTTCTTGCAGGCCAGTGGTTTTCCCGCTCCGGTTCGAAATCCTGTTCCTGCTCCGCTGCGGGGAAAGGGAGGAGCAGGAGTCGGATCAGGATTACGAGCAAGAGCGGAGGGTGCCCGGCGATGCCGGTGATTTCACCGCGCCGCCGGCTTCCAACGCTCGCGGTCCGAGAGGAAGAGCTGGTAGGGAAAACCCTCGGCGAAGGCGTGCTTCAGCGGGAAGCCATCCGGGATTTCACGCTTCACAACTGCGTTCGCGGCGAAGTCTCCCCACGCAGGATCGTCGCCTTGCAACAACTCGGAGATCAGCTTTTGGTCGAGCGTCAGCGCCGTCAGGTAAATGGCGGCGACAGGGCGCACGCGGTGCACCGTGGCGAAACCCTCACCCACGTTGCTCGGCAGCCACACACAGTCGCGCCGGCCATACCACGCCACCGCCCACGGCATGTCGCTCATCATCAGCTCGCGCTCGCCCAGCCAGCCCGCGCGCTCGTGGATGACCTGCGGATGATACGGTGGATAGGCCATCGGCGGGCGTGGGGTGCCGCCCAGCGCGAAGAGCATCGGCGCGCACGCGACCAGCAGGAACAGGCCGATGACGGTGCCGCGCGCGCCGAATGGGGGGAGCTCGAGCTGGTCCATCAGCAGCACGAACAGACCGGTGCCAAAGATGAACACCAGCGGCGCGAGCACGACGAGAAGGTTCTCCGAGTTCACGTCCGGCGCGAGCGCGGCGACGTGCGTCTTCGCGACGGCTTGCATGACGACAAGCACGCCGAGGGAAAGCAGGACAAAGACGCGCAACCGCCCGAGCGCGGGGTTTCGGAACGGCACAAGCAGGCCCGCGAGGAAGAACGCGGCGGCCCAGCTTCCACCGAGGCGCGGCAGATCGTTCTGCAGGATGCCGGGCAGGTTTTCGCCGAGCTTGCCCCAGTGTTCATCGAGGCTTACCTGCCGCAGGTCTTCATGCGTGAACTTGTTCTCCGGGTCCAGCAGCCGTTCGATGCGGTCGCCGGGGAAGCGATCCGTCGTCTGGTGCAAAGCAAGGCTGGCGACGCCGAAGAACCGTCCGCTCAACTCGTGGTTGCGCATCAGCCACGGAGCCATCACCGCCGCGAAGCCGATCAACGCGGCGAAGCCCAGGCTCAGGCTGCGCGGTGCGAAGAAGAGATTGAAGAAGAGCATCACCGGCAGGATGAGGCAGCCCAGCGCATAACGCGTGAGGCCAAGCACGCCCATCAGCGCGCCAGCGAGCAGCGCCACGAAGCAGAGCCGCGCAGCGCCCCAACCGCCTTCGCGCGAGCCGCGCTCGGCGGCGGCGAGCAGGTTGGCCACGAGCATGAGAAGCGCGAGCGCGAGCATCGTGGAGAGGCCTGACATGCTGAACCGCCACAGCATGTCAGCGCCGAGCAGGACGGCGGCGGAGAGCCACGCGACGGCTGGGTCGAAGAGGTTTCGCGCGAGCCGCCACGCGAGCAGGACGGTGAGGAGGAAAAGGGCTTGGTTCGTCCACGCGATGAGGTGCTCCGGCTGCCAGGTGCGGAACTGCTCCTCCACAGGGAACTTGAAGTCGAAGGGCAGCACCCGCATCGCCCCGGCGAGCACGGCGGGAAAGGCGGGCGCGTTCGCGAGATCGGGATGCGCGTTGGTGAGCGAGGCCGCGCCGGTCTTCTGCCCGACGAGATAGAGGCTCACCGGGCGGATGAACTGCGTGGTGAAGCCCCTGCCATCAGCAATGTTTCGCGCGACCTGCGCCGCGTCCATCGCGTCAGGATTGGAGAGGTTCTTGAACGCGCGCAAATCGTAGGCCACCGCCAGCACAACGAATGCGGCGAGAAAACCCACCCACTTCAGCGCCCGCGCGCCAGCGCCCTCCTCGAGGGAGTGAATCATTTCCTGAAGCGTGGGCATGGCTGGATTGTTCCGTGTTACGTGCTGCGTGTGAAAACCCCGGTGCGGGCAGAAAGTCGCGGCACGTCCTGTTCACGGAACACGGAACGCGCACAATGTGCTGGCCCACAGCGGCTCGCTCGGCTCACTAAAAACCCTCCAGCTTATATTCATGCAGCTTGCGGTGCAGGGTGCGCCGGCTGATGCCGAGCTTCTTCGCCGCCGCAGTGCGACTGCCGCCCACTTCCTTGAGCGCGCGCACGACGAGTTCCTTCTCGACCTCATGCACGTTCAAGTCGCCCGTGGACATCTGGGAGACAGGCGTCGGCAGGCTGCTCTGGCCAAGGCGGATATTCTGCGGCAGGTCGCGAGGGGCGATGCCCTTGCCGCGGGCGAAGACAACCGCGTGCTCGATGGCCGTGCGCAGCTCGCGAACGTTGCCGGGCCACTTGTAGGCCATGAGCAGATCGAGCGCGTCGGGCTCTATCGCGGTGACGTCCTTGCCGTTCTCGGCGGCGCACTCGCGGAGGAAATGCTGGGCGAGCAGCGGAATGTCACTCGCGCGCTCGCGCAACGGCGGCAGGTGAATCTCAACCACCTTCAGCCGGAAGAAGAGGTCTTCACGAAACGCGCCGGCCTGCACAAGCTTCACAAGATTCTTGTTCGTCGCCGCGATGAGGCGCACGTCGGAGGTCATCGTCTTGCTGGAGCCGACGCGCTCGAAGGTGCGCTCGCCAAGGAAGCGCAGCAGCTTCACCTGCACCGTCGCATCGATCTCGCCGACCTCGTCGAAGAACAGCGAGCCGCCCTGCGCCTGCTCGATGCGTCCGAGCCGCCGCTCGTGCGCGCCGGTGAACGCGCCCTTCTCGTGGCCGAACAGCTCGCTCTCCAGCAGCGTCGCCGGCAGGCCCGCCGCATGCACGGTGATGAGCGGGGCCTTCGCACGCGGGCTGAGCTGATGGATGGTCTTCGCGACGATTTCCTTGCCCGTGCCGCTCTCGCCCGTGATCAGCACGGTGGCACGGCTCGGCGCGACGGTTTGAATCGTCTCCTGAATCTCCAGCATCACCGTTGATTCGCCGATGAGGTGCTCGACGCCGAACTTGCGTTCGAGCCGTTGGTGCAGCTGCTGGTTTTCCTCCTCGATCTTCTGCCCCTTGAGCGCTCGGGCGATGCGCATTTCCAACTCATCAATCTGCATCTTGCCCTTCGCGATGTAATCGTCCGCCCCGCGCTTCATCGCCTCGACCGCGACATCCTCCGAGCCATAGGCAGTCATCAGGATGCACACCGGCGGCTTGGGAAGCGACTTGGCGCGGGCGATGAGCTTGAGGCCGTCCTCCTTGGGCAAACGCAGGTCCGTGAGCAGCACGGCGAAGTGCTCCTGCTCCAGCAGATTCATCGCGGTGGCCGCATCCTCCGCCACATACACGTCGTAACGATCCTCGAGCGCCGCGCGCAACCCGTCGCGCGTCGGCTTCTCGTCATCCACGATGAGGACCATCGGTTGGTGCATCGGCAAGGTTCTTAACCTGTCGCGCCTCGCGTGGCAATCTGCGGAGTGGCACGTGCCGGCGGCTTGCGGCCGCCGTTCGTTGCGTTCGCGGAAGACAGACGGCGACTGCAAGTCGCCGGCACGGGTTAAGCCAACGATTCTTTAGCCACGGATGGAACACAGCAGAAACACGGATGGGGACGAGGAAAACGCATCTTCCCAAGGAGCGGCACGCGCACACCAAACGGTGGAGGCAAACACGACAGGCATCGGCAAGACAGTCGCCTGCTGTTCCGTGTTCCATCCGTGTTCCAACCGTGGCTCAACTGAATGGTTCCGGTAAATTACAGCCTCGGCGCAACCGGCTTGACTGGCTCCGCCGCGTGGTCCGCGCCCTTCACCTTGAGCTGACGGCGGAAGACCTTGTCCCCGGCGGTGACGTAGAGCATATCGCCGTTCGGGCCGCCGAAGGTCAGGTTGCTGCACTTGCCGTTAGGCGTGGGGAGGATGCAGTGGACGCGGCCAGCCTGATCACAGACTTGCAGGCCGAGGCGCGTGGCCACCCACAGCCGGCCCTCTCGGTCCGTGCGCAGTCCGTCAGCGCCGCTGTCATCAGCGGTGTCCGGCTCGTGCAAATGGAAGTATCGCTGCTTGTGCTGGAGCGTGCCGTCCGCCTTGATTTGATGGCTGTAAACCCAGTGCGAACGGCTGTCCGCGACGTAGAGCAGCGACTGGTCCGGCGAGAGCGTGATGCCATTCGAGAACTTCAGCCCCGTGTCCACGACCTTCTTGTCGCCATTGGGCTTGATGAGCCAGACCTTGCTCGTGTTCGTGTTGGCACCGGTCCAGTTCGGCTCGGTCACGTAGATGTTGCCGTTGTGCGCGACGACGAGGTCGTTGCCGCGAATGCCCTCGGCGATGACCGTGGCCTTGCCGCTCCTGTCCCACGCAAGGATTTGGTTCTCCGCACTTGCTGCCGCGTAAAGCCGTCCGTCGGGGCCGAAGCGCTGGCCGTCGCCCTTCTTCGAGTCGGCGAGGAAGACGGCGGGCTGGCCGTCGGCTCCGATGCGGTAGGTTTTCCGGTTCGCGCCGTCGTTGTAGAAGACTTCGCCCTGCGCGTTGGCCGTCGGGCCTTCGGTGAACTTGTAGCCCTCGCCCACGAGCTTCCAGCCTTCGCCGGGCACGAGTATTTCGTTCAACGTGGAGTTCTTCGACTTGCCGGGCAAGACCGGCTGCGGCCAGTCGCGCCACAGCCAGCGCTGCGCGTCGGGGAAGAGCGCGGTGCCGTGCTTGCCGTTGTGGCCGCCATCACCCCACGCGTGCCTCACCTCGTAGCCGGCCCATTCCAGCGAGCGCTGGAGCGTCTGGTTCGCCATCCACCAGTCGCCGCCGTAGATGTTGTTGTCGTTGCTGCCGTCCTGCAAAAAAATGCGGAAAGGCTTCGGCTCATGCTTGCGGACGAGCGTGTGGTAACGGTCCCCGCCGCGCAGGCCGACGTAGGTTCCCACCGTCGTGAACACGCGGCTGAAGGCGTCGGGCCGCTCCCACGCCGCCGTGAACGCGGCTATCCCCCCGCTGCTGCTGCCGCCGATGGCGCGGTCGTTGCCATTCCTGCTCAAGCGGATAGGGCGCCCGTCCTTCGCCTGCTGCTTCTCCGCCTCGGGCAGCAGCTCATCGAGGACGAAGCGCGCATAGGCGTCCCCAAGCCCATCGTATTCGTAGCTGCGGTTGAAGCGGTCCAGCGCGTTCGTGCCCGCAGCCTTCACGCGTCCGTGCATGATGAAGACGCCGATGAGCACGGGGATTTCCTTCTTGTGGATGAGGTTGTCGAAGACGACGGGCGCCTGATAGCCGACGCCATCCTGGTTCACATACACGCACGCGGGCTTGGCGGGGTCGTATTGCCTCGGCACGTAAATCCAGTAGTCGCGCGTGGTGCCGGGGAAGATTTTTGACTTGTCGAAGCTGAACTTGAGCACCTCGCCCTCCGGCACGCCCGGCTGTTTCTTCGAGTCCGGGCCGGGGACGTAGTCATCCGCTGCACGGAGGCTGGACGCGAGCAACGAACACGACAACGCGAGGGCTGAAAGGATGATGCGCATGAGAGGATTGAGTTTGAGGCGGAGGTCGAAGTCAAAAGGTTTTGAGTAGAGTAGGCAGGTGCGTGAAGGTGGGCGATGACAACTACGGTCTTCAGTTCGGCCTCCCGCACCTGCCTACTCTACTGAACACACGGGCCGGACGGTCGCAACCAGCGCTCGCGAACGGCCACACTCCGCGTGCAGGGACAAGGAACGAGGAAGCGTGGATTTGCGGAAGTGACTATGTCGGCGGCTTGCAGTCGCCGCCTGGCCCTTGGAGATGAAGCCGCGATGGCTTGCCACACATTACGGACGGCGACTGCAAGTCGCCGGCACGCGTAGTTCACTTCACCACCTTGCGGAAGGTCTCCAACTGCGGGTCCGCCGTCTTCTCCATATGGGCGAGCAGCAGCTTTTTCAGCCGCGCAATCTCCGCCGTGTGCTTCGCGTCCGCGATGAGGTTCACGCGCTCGTCCGGGTCGGTGCGGAGGTCGAAGAACTGCTCCGGCTTTCCGATGGTGAGCTGCTCCACGCGCGACTTGATGCGCGCATCAGTCTCGCCCGCCTTCGCCAGCGCGCCGAAGGTGATGCCGTTCATCGCCTCGACGCGGAAGTGCGACGCGCCGTTGGGCCAGGCGTGGAACTGGTAGCTGAAATCCTTCGTCCGCACGCAGCGCTGCGGAAAGCTCTTGCCGCTGCTCACCGTGTTGACGTGCGTGATGACGAAGTCCCGGCCCGGCTGCGTTTCGCCGCGCAACAGCGGCAGCCACGAGCGGCCATCCACGCCCGCGAGCGGCGGCTGCTTCAGCACTTCGAGCAGAGTCGGCACGATGTCCACGCTGCTGACGAGCTCCTCGCGCCGCTGCGGCTGGCCCATGCCAGGCCAGCGCACGAGCACCGGCACCCAGGTGCCGTTGCGATACACCGTGGCCTTTGAGAACGGGAAACTCATGCCGTGGTCGGAGAGGAAGACGATGGCCGTGTCCGCCTCGCGGCCGGCCGCGCGCAGGGACTTCATCACTTCGCCGAAACTCGCATCGAAGCGCCGCACGCTGCTGTAGTATTGCGCGACCTCGCGGCGCACATCGGGCAGGTCTTCGAGAAACGACGGCACGGTGATGTCCTCCTGCTTGAAAGGCGTAATCTTCCCTTCGCCCGCGCGCAGTCCGGCCTTCTGGTTCTTCTTCGCCTTCTGCGCCTCAAGCTGCTGGCTCGCGTAGAAGGGCCGGTGCGGGTCGGTGATGTTGGCGTTGAGGAAAAAGGGCTTGCCCACGTCCGCCGCCGCCTTGAGGCACTGCGCGACGTGCTCGCCGAAGAGCAGCGGGTTCTTGCCCGAGCCGCCGAGCTTCAAGTCCCAGTTGAACTCCGCGTCCGGCTTCATGTGGACGTGCTTGTCAATGACGCCGGTGAAATAACCCGCCGCCTTGAGCACGCTGGTGAGCGTGGGCGTGCCCGGCGTGATGGGCTGGAAACCGAGCGCGCCGTTGCGATGCGGCACGCGCCCGGTCATGAACGCCGAGCGGCCCGGCTGGCAGATGGGCACGGTGACGTGGTTGTTGACGAACTTGTGCGCGGTCGCGGCGAAGGCGTCGAGGTTCGGCGTCGTGCCCAGCTTGCAGCCCATCCAGCCGACCGAGTCCGCGTTCATGTCATCGGCGGTGATGAATAGCAGGTTCCACCTCGGCGCATCGGCGGCGGGGAGGAAGTGGCTGGTGACCAACGCGACAAGGACCAACAAGCGGGCGAAGGAGCGCCGAAGCGGGAGCGAGGAGGAGTTCATGTCTTCCGCAGACAGAGGCCCAGCGCGTCGGCTAGGTTACTGCGGAGCGCTGCGAGCAACCGAATGAGTTTCAGATGCACCCACATTCGCTTGCCCCATTCGTTTGCCCCGGCTGCCGTTTGCCTCGGCTTGGTGAATACGCCCTTGGCCGAGATACTCCCCCGCAAAGCCAGTTGCCAAGCCGACAGTGTTTCGCCAACACTGCCGTCCTTGATTGGCTGCCCACGCACGGCACAACGCCCGCGAAGCAGCTTTCCCATCCATACGAACATGAGCACTGGTTTGAACATCCCCAAGAGTGGCGCGCTGGACTTTCTGTCCCTCGGCGCGCTGGTCCACCGCCTCGACCCCGGCATCATCCCGTTCCGCAAGGCGTCGCACTGCGACATCCATGTGAGCGGCGGCGAGTTCAACGTGTCGGCGAATCTCTCCGACTGCTTCCGCCTGAACACCGGCGTGGCGAGCGCGATGGTGGATTATCCCATCGGCGACCTCATCGCCGAGCGCGTGCGCGCGATGGGCGTGAAGCCCTACTACAGGCGCTTCAAGCACGACGGCGTGCGCGGCCCGAACATGGCGACGGTCTATTCTGATCGCGGCCAAGGCGTGCGTGCGCCCGTGGTGTTCTACAACCGCAGCAACGAAGCCGCCGGCCAGCTCAAGCCGGGGGACTTCAACTGGAAGGAAATTTTCGGCAACGGCGTGCGCTGGTTCCACAGCGGCGGCATATTCGCAGCGCTCTCGGAGACGACCGGCGAGCTCATCATCGAGGCGATGAAGGCCGCGAAGAAGAGCGGCGCAATTACCTCCTTCGACCTGAACTACCGCCAGAAGCTCTGGGACATCTGGGGCGGACAGGACAAGGCCGTGGGCGTGCTCGCCCGCATCGTGAAGCACGTGGACGTGCTCGTGGGCAACGAGGAGGACTTGCAGAAGGGCCTCGGCATAGAGGGGCAGGACGTGGAAAGCGCGTCGAAGCTCGACCCGTCGGCGTTCTACGCGGTCATCGAGAAGGCCACGAAGAAGTTCCCGAACGTGAAGGCCGTCGCCACCACGCTGCGGGAAGTCCACTCCACCAACCGCCACACCTGGGGCGCGGTGGCGTGGGTCAACGGCAAGACTTACCAGTCCCCCATGTGCGAACTCGATGTCGTGGACCGCGTCGGCGGCGGTGACGGCTACGCAGCGGGCTTCTTTTACGGCCTGCTCTCCGGCGCGTCCGAACAGGAAGCCGTGAACCTCGGCTGGGCGCACGGCGCGCTGCTCACCACGTTCCCCGGCGACACGACGATGGCGACAGTGGAGCAGGTGAAGTCCCTCTCCAAGGGCGGCTCCGCGCGCATCCAGCGCTAAGTTACACGCCGCAGAACTCCGAAGGCCCGGCAGCGATGCCGGGCCTTTTTGTGATTAGACTCGCACGAGATAAAGCGGTAGCTGGGCCACTAATTCACAAGGATGATCTTCCGCTCGGTGGGTTCAATCGCCAAGCGCGTGCCCGGGGGGATCACGGGAGGCTTGATTTTTTGATCCCGGAAAAATTCATTGATGTCCGTCGGCACGCGTTTCTTGAAGTTGCAATACATTTGGAACTGCTTCGTGAGATCGGCGAACTCAGTTGTGGCCTTGAAACTTTCAACGGTTACTGGAGCAGCACTGGCCTGACCCTGCGGCACCGCCGGAGGTGCCGTCTCCGATGGCTGTGCTTGCACCTTGGCTTCTTCCGAAACGGGATGTTCGCGTTGTGCGACCGCACCTGTTGTCTTCCGCCGACAACTTGCGGCTAACGCCAGGACAAGAGACAAACCAAGAGGCAAAGCCATGCTTCGGTAATCCATACGCACGAGTTAAAATCTACTACTTGAGTGCCGAAGTCCGCTGCGACAGCCACAAGGCATCGTTCGGCGAAGTGCCCGGAGGGCGAGTGGGACCCTGATTGCCGTCGAAATTAATCTTGGCATAGGTAGCTGAATCAGTCCACTTGTGCACTTCCGCGTGACCATCGGCGAAGGAGAAGGAGCTGGCAAAATTGTGATAAGTCGCGGGAAAATCCACGAGTGTTGCTCCGAATAGAGCGGGGTTGGCACTGGTGATTGCAGCAACCGCAAAACCGCCATCATTCATGCTTTGCGGGTGTTCATCCAAAAACACCCATGTGCTCGCCGGACCTGGAACGGTCATGTCACTCTCTCGCTTGTAGATCAGCCAATTGGCGGGTGGTCCTGCTGCGGGACCCCGAGCGCCGCCATTCATTCCGGCGTCGAGCCACTGGGCGCCCACGTTAAAGCCCACGGCTTGGTTTATAGACACACTCCGAACGCGAGGAATGCGATCCGCCCGATTGTAGCTCTTGTCGGCGGGACACTTGAAAATCCCCGGATTCTTGCCGGCATAGCGACCAAGGGTCACGTTGTTGATATGCACGTTCGCTGACGGCGAGCCACCTGGCTGGACGTAAATGTCGTCGAGAAATGTCAGTGAATTGGTGTTCGCGATCCTCTGTTCCGCGCTTGTGCCGGTCATGTCCATATTTCCCATGACCCAGCTTTGCACGTTGCTATCCCGGTTGTTGGAAAGCTTCCCGTCATTCTCACTATGGTAGAGTGTCCACGCCACCATCAGTTGCTTCATGTTGTTCAAGCACTTGATCCCAGTGGTCTTCTCCTTCGCCTTGGCCAGCGCCGGCAGGAGCATCCCCGCCAATATCGCGATGATGGCGATCACGACGAGGAGTTCGATGAGGGTGAAGCCGCTACTGCGGCGGCCGTGGAGAGGTTTCGTGGTCATGATGCGCTGGGCGTGCTGTTGTGCTGTTGGTTTGGTCGCCCACAGATAATGGCTCCGAGGCTCCGCGTCAATCGCTCTGCTGCTTTGCTGATGAACGCGGGGGGCGCAGCTTGACACGCCCCCGCGTAGTGGGGCAGCCGTCCCGGCTGTCCTAGTCTGGCAACCGTCCCGGTTGCCGCAGGCTGCGGCGAGCGAGACGCCTGCTAGACCGACGCAGGCGGGACGCCTGCGCCACTATCGGGGGCAGTGTCAAGATGCGCCCCAACGCGGGGCGCGTTTCCCGGGCGGTCGTGGAGGGACTACTTTCTCACGCCGGGCGGCAAGCCCCAAAGCGGCGGGACGTTCTGCCGGTTCCACTTGGTCCATGCGGCGGCGATTTGCTCGACCACGACGGACTTCTCCGCAGCGAGGTTGGTTTGCTCGGCGGGGTCGGTGGCGAGGTTGAAGAGCTGCCAAGGCTGGTCACCGGTGCGGAGGAGTTTCCAGTCGCCATCGCGCGCGGCGGCTTGGCGGCCCATGCGCCAGAAGAGCGGGCGGGCGGGCGGTGAAGGGCTTTCTGCGCGCAGGAGTGGGAGGAGGTTGAGTCCTTCCAAGTTCGGTGTCCCGGCTTTAGCCGGCCCGGGACCGCCTAAAGGCGGGACTCCAAGCGAAGCGGCGAGAAACGTGGGCGCGAGGTCCAGTGCGGAGACGGGGTGGGAGAAGGTTTTGCCCGCTGGGAGTTGGCCGCGCCACTGCACGAGGAACGGCACGCGCAAGCCGCCTTCGAGGAAGCTGCCTTTGCCGCCGCTGAAGGGCACGTTGCTGGAGGTGAGTTCCGCCGTCGGCCCGCCATTGTCGCTGAGGAAGACGATGAGCGTTTGATCCTCCAGCCTTTCCTCGCGCAGCTTTTGGAGCACGGCCCCGACGGCATCATCCATCGCCGACACCATCGCGGCGAAGAGACGCCGGTGGATGTCTGGGATGTGCGCGAAACGGGCGAGATATTTCGGTGTCGCCTGCATCGGGCTGTGCGGCGCGTTGAAGGACAGATACAGGAAAAACGGCTCCGCCCGGTGCCGCCCGATGAACGCGACGGACTCGCGGGCGAGCGCGTCGGTGAGATAGCCGCGTTCAGTCACGGGCTGTGCGCCGAGCAGGATGGGGTTCTTGTCGTCGTAGCGCGGCTCGTTGTTCTTCAAGTGTGTGGAGAAAATCACGTCGCCCTGCGTGAGCCGTGGGCCGGAGCCGGGCGGAAGAGCGTTGGTCCGCAGCCACGTCGTCGCACCCGTCCACGGCGGGCCGGGCACGAAGTAATGCCCCTCGTGCAGGAAGCCAAAGAACTCGTCGAAGCCGCGCCGCTGCGGGTGAAATGCCTCTGTCGCTCCGAGGTGCCACTTGCCGATGCAGCCGGTGGCGTAGCCGCGCGCCTTGAGATGGTCGGCGAGGGTTTTCTCCCCGAGCGGCAGGCCGATGGCGGGGTCGAGGTTTTGCTTCCCGACGACGTTCTGCTCGTGCCCGAAGCGCGTCTGGTTCCGCCCCGTGAGCAAGCCCGCCCGCGACGGCGTGCAAAACGAGGCGGTGACATAGCCCGCCGTGCAGCGCACGCCGTTGCGCGCGAGCGAGTCAATGTGCGGCGTGGGAATGTCCTTCGCACCCTGGCAGCCGAGTTCCGCGTAGCCGAGGTCATCGGCAAGGATGAGGAGGATGTTCGGCGGGCGCAAAGCGGCGGGGGATTGGCCGCAAAAAATGCAGAGCAGCGCGAAGATGAGCCCAAAGATTTGGGACGGACAAAGATGACCAAGGCGAAATCTTCGTCCGCCCCGGATCTTGGTATGAGTCATGGTCGAAGTGTAACGGCCGGGGACAGCGTAAGGCAATTCACGCCTCGAATGCCGGGGAGTTCCATCGCCCCGTAGGAGACGGCGTGAGGAGTCTCACTTCAAATCAACCTCGAAGGCAGTGAGAGACTCGTCACCTCGTCTCCTCTCCATGAACCTGCGGTTGTCAGGTGGTTTTTGGCATGAGGACGAGTCCATGTTTGCGGGCCAGCTTTTGCAGCAGCCATTGCTCGGTGTGCGCCACTCGCGTTTCATACTTTTTGAGTCCCTCCTCCACGTAGTTCA
>JACRKB010000136.1 GCA_016235545.1 Verrucomicrobiota bacterium
GCAGGTGAAGGACGAGAACAAGTTCATGGGCTTCGACGCCTACAAGAAGGCCATCGCGCAGGCCGACCTCGTCATCCTCGCGACCCCGCCCGGCTTCCGCCCGATGCAGTTCGAGGAAGCCGTCCGCCAAGGCAAGCACGTCTTCATGGAGAAGCCCGTTTGCGTGGACGTCGCGGGCTACAAGAAGGTCATCGCCGCCGCCGCCGAGGCGAAGAAGAAGAACCTCAAGGTCGGCGTCGGCCTCCAGCGCCATCACCAGGCCGGCTACCTCGAGACCATGAAACGCATCCACGACGGAGGCATCGGCGACGTCGTCGCGATGCGCGCCTACTGGAACGGCAACACACCGTGGGTCCACAAGCGCGCCGACCTCGAAGCCAAATACGGCAAGCTCACCGAGCTCGAATACCAGATGCGCAACTGGTATTACTTCGTCTGGCTCTGCGGCGACCACATCTGCGAGCAGCACATCCACAACCTCGACGTCATCAACTGGGTCAAGCGCGGCCACCCCGTCAAGGCCCGCGGCAACGGCGGCTGCGAAACCCGCAAAGGCCCCGACTACGGCGAAATCTTCGACCACCACGTCGTCGAGTTCACCTACGAGGACGGCTCCGTCTGCTTCAGCCAGTGCCGCCACCAGCTCGGCTGCTGGAACGACGTCTCCGAGCAGGTCATCGGCACCAAGGGCAAGTCCGACCTGAACCGCTACACCATCACCGGCCCCAACCAGTGGCGCTACCAAGGCGCCGGCAAAGACCCCTACCAGCAGGAGCACGACGACCTCTTCGACGCCATCCGCAACGACAAGCCCTACAACGAGGCCGAATACGGCGCGAACAGCTCCATGACCTCCGTGCTGGGCCGCATGGCCACCTACTCCGGCAAGGAAATCACCTGGGACGACGCCATGAAATCCGAGGTCAGCGACACCATGGTCAAGGGCATTGAAAAACTCCCGTGGGCTGAGGCCATCAAGCTCACCCCGCCCAGCGTCCCCGGCTCCGACGGGATGTATCAGCTCGCCATCCCCGGCAAGACCGACGTGCTCCGCGCCCGCAAAGCCGCCTGAGCCGTCCGCGCAAGTCAGCCTCTCACCAGCCCGCGCTCCGCAAGGAACGCGGGCTGTTTCGTAAGCGCGACGCTTCCGTCTCCCCAGTCCCCCGGCGGACATGCGCGCGGAGCGGCTGCTGCAAGTCGCCGGCACTCCGCCTTGCTGGTGAATTTCACCTCCAGCGAGCCGTCGGCTTTCATTGTCTCCGGCTTGAGCTGCAGTGTTGCAGCGTCGGCGGGTTTCGCGCATTTTCAAAACATGAACAACAAGCAACTCCTGACCGGCTTCGGCGTCCTCACGCTCGCCGCCGCCAGCCTCTTCGCCGCACCCGCCGACAAGAAATCCGCGCCCCCGAAGAAAGTCAGTTACTACAAGGATGTGCGCCCTGTCTTCCAGGCGAACTGCCAGGGCTGTCACCAGCCCGCGAAGTCCAAGGGCGGCTACGTGATGACCGACTTCAAGCTGATGCTCGGCGCGGGCGAGAGCAAGGAAGCCGCCGTCATCCCCAAGTCGCCGGACAAGTCGCACCTCGTCCAGCTCATCACGCCCAAGGACGGCAAGGCCGAGATGCCCGAGGGCAGGAAGCCGCTGCACGCGACGGAGATTGAAACCATCCGCAACTGGATTACCCAAGGCGCGCTCGACGACACGCCGGCCAACGCCCGCGAGCGTTACGACATGAACCACCCGCCGGTGTATTCCCTGCCGCCGGTCATCACTTCGCTCGACTATTCGCCGGATGGGTCGCTGCTCGCGGTCGCGGGCTTCCATGAAGTTCTCCTGCACAAGGCCGACGGCTCCGGCCTCGTCGCGCGACTCGTCGGCCTCAGCGAGCGCATTGAGTCCGTGAAGTTTTCTCCCGACGGCAAGCGCCTCGCCGTTGCCGGCGGCCTGCCCGGGCGCATGGGCGAAATCCAAATCTGGGATGTCGAGAAACGGAAGCTCACGCTCTCGCACTCCGTCACGTTCGACACGGTCTATGGCGCGACGTGGTCGCCGGACGGCAAGCTCATCTCCTTCGGCTGCGGCGACAACACTGTGCGCGCCATCGAGGCGGACACCGCCAAGCAAGTCCTCTTCATGGGCTCGCACAGCGATTGGGTGCGCGACACCGCATGGTCTCTCAAAGGCGACCACGTCATCTCCGTCTCGCGCGACATGACGGCCAAGCTCACCGAGCTGGCCACGCAGCGCTTCGTGGACAACGTCACGAGCATCACGCCCAACGCGCTCAAGGGCGGCATGGCCACCGTCGTGCGCCACCCGTTGCGCGAGGAGCTTCTCGTGGGCGGCTCCGACGGCGTGCCGAAGGTTTATCAAATCTTCCGCACCGCCGTGCGCCAGATTGGCGACGACAACAACGGCATCTTCACGCTCGAACCGATGGTGGGCCGCGTCACGAGCGCATCCTTCAGCCCCGACGGCAAGCTGCTCGCCGCCGCCAGCGCGCTCGACGGGAAAGGCGAGGTTCTGGCCGCCACGTTCAGCTTCGGCACGAACGCCATCACGAAGGAGATGACCGATGTGATGAAGAAAATCCCCACCAGCCGCACCGACAAGGACAAGGAAATCATCGCGAATTACAAAGCCAGCGGCTCCAAGACGTTGTTCAAGGTCGCGGTCCCGCAGGCCGGGGTCTTCGCCGTCGCCATCGCGCCGGACAACAAGACGGTCGCCGCCGCCGGCTCCGATGGCCTCATCCGCCTCTTCAACGCGGAGAACGGCTCCATCCTCAAGGAGTTCCCCAGCGTGAACGTGACCGCCGCCAGCAAGGCGCTCGCGGCCAAGAAATTTGAAGCCCCCGCTGCTGCCGCTCCGAAGACTGACGGCGAGCCGGAATCACTGCCCAAGGACGCAAAGGTCGTCGCGCTCGAAGTCGAGCCGAAGGCCATCGCCCTCAGCCGGTGGACCGACAGCGCGCAAATCCTCGTCACCGCCCGGCTCGCGAACGGCGAGGCGCTCGACGTGACGCGCCTCGCGAGGCTCGAACTCTCCGGCTTCAGCAAGAGCGCCGCGAGCGTGTCCGCGTCCGGCGTCGTGCTTCCGAAGGCCAACGGTTCGGTGACGGTGAAAGCGACCCTTGGCGGCAAGTCGGTTTCCATTCCCGTGAAAGTTTCCGGAATCAGCAAGGCCGTGGACACGGACTTCATCCGCGACGTGAACCCGGTGCTGACCAAGGCCGGCTGCAACCAGGGCACCTGCCACGGCGCGAAGGACGGAAAGAATGGCTTCAAGCTCTCGCTGCGCGGCTACGACGCGGAGTATGACGTGCGCGCGTTCACCGACGAGCTGGCCAGCCGCCGAGCGAACGTCGCCTCGCCGGACGATTCGCTCATGCTGCTCAAGCCCACAGGGGCCGTGCCGCATCAGGGCCAGAAGGTCTTCGATCCCGGCGAGCTCAACTACCGCATCATCCGCGAGTGGATCGGCGCGGGCGCGAAGCTCAACGTGAAGGCGGCGCGCGTGACCAAGATTGAGTTGTCCCCGCAAAACCCCGTCGTCCAAAAGGTCGGCGCGCGCCAGCAGATGCGCGTCATCGCGACATACTCCGATGGCTCCACGCGCGACGTGACGACGCTCGCGTTCGTGGACACTGGCAACCAGGACGTGGCCAAGACCGACGGGGCAAACGTGGTCACGACGCTGCGCCGTGGCGAAGCGCCGATGCTCGCGCGCTTCGAGGGCGCCTACGCGGCGACGACTGTCACTGTGATGGGCGACCGCAGCGGCTTCGCTTGGGCCGAGCCGGAGAAGTGGAACAAGATTGACGAGTTCTCCGCGGCGAAGTGGCAGCGCATGAAGATTCTGCCCAGCGGCCTCAGCACCGACGACGAGTTCATCCGCCGCGTGCATCTCGACCTGACCGGCGTGCCGCCCGGCGCGGACGAGGTGAAGGCGTTCCTCGCCGACAAGCGCCCGACACGCGAGAAGCGCGACGCGCTCGTGGACAAGCTCGTGGGCAGCGAGGACTACGTGGATCACTGGTCGAACAAGTGGGCCGATTTGCTCCAGGTCAACAGCAAGTTCATCGGCGCGGAGGGCGCGAAGGCGTTCCGCGACTGGATTCGCAAGGAGATCGCCGACAACACGCCGCACGACAAGTTCGCGCGGAAAATCATCACCGCCTCCGGCTCAAACAAGGACAACCCGCCCGCGAGCTATTACAAGATTCTGCGCAAGCCCGAGGACACGATGGAGAACACGACGCACCTGTTCCTCGCGGTGCGTTTCAACTGCAACAAGTGCCATGACCATCCCTTCGAGCGCTGGACGCAGGACCAGTATTACCAGACCTCGGCCTGGTTTGCGCGCGTCGGCCTGAAGAAGGATCCTGCCAGCGGCGACAAGCTGCTGGGCGGAACGGCGGTCGAAGGCGGCAAGCCAATGTATGAAATCATCGAGGAGCTTGCCACTGGCGAGGTGAAGCACGAGCGGACCGGCAAGGAGACCTTGCCGCAGTTCCCGTATCCCGCGACGTGCGACGAGACCGCCAAGGCTGGCGCGGAGAAGAAAAAGCCCACCCGCCGCGAGGAGCTTGCCGGATGGATCACCGCGAAGGACAACCGCTACTTCGCCAGCAGCTTCGCCAACCGCATCTGGGGCTATCTCACCGGCGTCGGCATCATCGAGCCGCTCGACGACATCCGCGCGGGCAACCCGCCGAGCAACCCCGAGCTGCTCGACTACCTGGCGAAGGAGTTTGTGGACAGCGGCTTCAACACGCGGCACTTGATGAAACTCATCGCCAAGTCCCGCACCTACCAGCTCTCGGTCGTTTCGCACAAATGGAATGAGGACGACAAAATCAATTTCTCCCACGCCACCGCGCGCCGCCTGCCGGCCGAGGTGCTCTACGACTCCCTCATAAAGGTGACGGGCTCGAAGTCGAACATCCCCGGCGTCCCCGCCGGCACGCGTGCCGCGCAGCTTGCCGACAGCGGCTTCAAGCTGCCCGACGGCTTCTTCGCCACGATGGGCAAGCCCGCTCGCGAGTCCGCCTGCGAGTGCGAGCGCAGCAGCGACATCCAGCTCGGCCCCATCATGGCTCTCATCTCCGGAGCGACCGTCGGAGATGCAGTCAGCGCGCCGGACAACGCGATCACCCGGCTGGCGAAGGAAATCACCGACGACCGCCAGCTCATCAACGAACTGTTTTTGCGCATCATGAACCGGCCCGCAAAGAGCGCGGAGATTGGTGCCACCTTGAAGAGCTGGGCCACGCTCAAGGCCGACCACGTCACTGTCGGCGGCGAACTGGCCAGGTATGAAAAGGTTTATCCCGGCCTGCGCGCAAAGCGGGAGAAGCAACTGGCCACCGACCTGGCCGACGCGAAGGCGGACCTCGCCGCCTACGAGAAGGAAATCGCCCCTCGCGAGGCCAGGCTCGACATTGATCAGAAGGAGCGCACCACCAAGGCCGAGGTGGAGTTGAAGCGTTTCAACGAGCAGGAGTTTCCGAAACGCCTCGTCGAGTTCGAGAAGGCGCAGGACTTGAAAGTGGACTGGAAGCCCGTCGTGGCAAAGTCCCTCAGGGCCACCGGCGACTTGAAGCTCAAACAGGACGAGGACAAATCCATCGTCGTCGCGGAAGGCAAGGACGCGCGCAGCATCTTCACCATCACCGTCGAGCCGACCGAGAGAGTCCTGACGGCGCTGCGCCTCGAGGCCATCGTGGACAAAGCCTTCCCGAGGAACGGCCCTGGCAGGGCGAAGGACGGCAATTTCGTTGTGAACGAATTCACCGTCACCTCCACGCCCAAGGGCGTGAAGCCTGCCGACGCGAGGAAGCTGGAGCTGGCCAAGCCGCTCGCAGACTTCAGCCAGGTCAACTTCGAGGTGGCCAAGGCGATTGATGGCGGCAACAACCGGCAGCAGGGCTGGGCCGTGTCGCCAAACGGCGGCGCGACCCACTGGGCGACCTTCGAGTTCAAGACGCCCTACACGAACACGCCAGGCTCGACGCTTACCTTCACCATCACGCAGCAGTTCAACAGCGGGAACGACTCCGCCTATACGCTCGGCCGCTTCCGCCTCGCGACTACCGACTCGAAATCACCGGGACTGAGCCAGTCCGGTGAGCTGCGCGCACTGCTGGCCAGGCCCGCCGCCCAGCGCTCTAAGGAAGACACCGCCGCGCTGGAGAAAGTCGTCCGCGCCACCGACACCGAGCTGGCGAAGCGCACGAAGGAGCTGGCCGACGCGAAGGCCCCGCGCCCGATTGATCCGCTGCTCAAGGAACGTCAGGACAGCGTGAAGCGCCTCGGTGAGCCGCTCCCCACCGACGCGAAGCTGGCCACGCTCAAGCGCGCCGCCGAGCTGAGCACCAAGCAGCTCGACCAGGCCCGGCTCATCGGCGCGCAAGACCTCGCCTGGGCGCTCATCAACAATCCGGCGTTCTTGTTCAACCGCTGAACCGGACCGATGCAATTGGGACGCGAGGAGCGCGGCCTGAAGGTCGCGCCTCAACTGAGTGGATTCGGTTAATCCGATTTTCCGAAGTTGGCCCGCAAAGAGCGCAAGAAGACGCAAAGAAGACAGGGGCTTTCATCGCATTGCCCGGAACTTTTTCACTGCGCGCACTCCTGGCCGCAATCTCTTCTCTTTGCGTCTCCTTGCGTTTTTTGCGGCCATTCCATTCCGGAGTCCGGCTCAAAACTCCACCACCTCGTTCGATGCGCCACATTGCGGGCAGCGCGAAAGCTCCACGTCTTCGTCGTCGGTATAGACGTAGGTGCACTTGCGACAGCGGAAGATGTGGTCCTCGGTCGGCTCCGGCTCGAAGCGCCGACGCCTGCGCTCGTGGAGGACTCCGATGGCGGCCACAGCACCGATCAACACGACAACGTAAGTGAAGATGACGGCGTCGGGCGTCATGTCACGGCTTCGCGGGGGCGGCTGGCTCGGTCGTGTGCCATTGGAAGATGAGCACCCCCTCGGCCGAGGCGCGGCTGTTCTTCGCCGCCGGCTCGAAACGGAGCTGGCGGGCCAGGTCCACCGCGTGGCGGTCTGCGGCTTGTTGGACCGGGTCCTTCGCATTCGCGATTCCGATCAGGCGCGGCGAGAACACAAGGCCCTCAGCAGTGACCAGCACTTGCACGCGCGAGTCCGCAAGCACGTCGGCGTGCGGCCATGACTTGAGCAGCGGGGGTTGCGCGAGCGGACGCAGGCGGACAGCGCCCTCCACCAGCATCTGCGAACGCAGGCGCAACGCCGGCTGGGAGACGACGAGGGCGGGAGGGGCGATGATGGGTTTGCGCGCGGGGTCGAAGACGGGCTGTTCGCCAGCGGGGGCGGCCTGCCGGAACGCGCCTCCCAAAAGATTGGCGGGCTGCGCGAGTGAACGCCCCTCGTCGGCCCACTCGGCGGGACGGTATTCCGGCAAGGAAGTCCGCAGCCACGCCGTGCCAGAGAAGCCGCGCGGGTGAACCATCGCAAACTGGGTCGGGTCTGTGAGCAGGAGGGAATCGACGATCTTCCGCGCAGAGGCAGGATCGGTCAGCCAGTGGACTGAGGCGCGCGAGTCTGCGAGGTGTTGAACTTTTTCCCGTCGAGACGAAACCAGGGACAGCGCGCCGAGATGGAGGACGAAGATGGAGAACACCACCGCGACCCACCGGCGCCGGGACCACGACGAAGTTTCTGGAGCGACATCACTCACGGAGGAGAAGCGTTGGGTGGCGCGGGGGTGGCGCGGGGGCGGGCGGCCTGAAGCAGCTCCTTGATGCCGGCCTCGCGGGCCAGCTCGCCGAGGTGGAAGAGCACCTTGTTGGGCGTGCGCGTGTCCGCGAGGACGACGAGCGTGAGCTGCGCGCCACGGCTCCGGGCCTTATCAGCCGCGGCAACGAGACGTTGCTTCAGCTCGGCTTCCGCGATCGCCTGGTTGTCGAGGTAGAACTGCCCGCTGGGGTCCACGAGCACGGCGAGAGTGGGGTTGGCGGTGCCGGGCAGCCCGCCGGCCTGCGGAAGTTCGATGCGCACGCCGGGCGTGAAGACAAGCTGCGAGTTAAACGTGATGAAAATGAGGACGAGGAAGAACACGCCCGCGAACGGCGCAGCATCGAGCTGTCCGCGGAAGATTCGGGCGTGTCGGGGGAATCTCATCGAGGGAAAGGAAGCGGAGCAGGATCAAGATGAAGATTAGGAGCGGGAAGGAGCCGCGCGCTCGGAGCCAGATTCCTGCTCCTCCCTGTCCTCATCCCTTCCTCCCATTCTCCACCGTCACGAGGTTCAGGATTTCGTTCGAGGATTTTTCCATGTCGAGGACGATTTGGTTCACGCGGCTGATGAGATAATTGTAGCCGACATAGCAGGGAATCGCGACGGCCAGGCCCATCGCCGTGCAGACCAGCGCCTGCCAGACGCCGCCGGTGAGCAGCGCCGCATGAGCAAACTGCCCTTCCTTCTCCATCACGCCGAACATCTTGATGAAGCCCAGCGCCGTGCCGAGCAATCCGAGCAGCGGGGCAATCTGCGCGATGGTGGCGATGAGGTTGAGCTTTTCCTCCAGCCGTGGGACTTCCTGAAGACCCGTGTCCTCCAGCGCCTCGCGCACGCCCTCGCGCCCTCGCTCGCGGCTGAGGATGGCGTTCTTCACCAGCCGCGCGACCGGGCCGGGCGTGGCGTCGCAAATGGAGAGAGCCTCGACGACGTTGTCGCGCTTGAGCACGGTGCGCACGCCGGAGAGGAATTCGGCGGAGTTGATTTGCGCGCGATGAAAGTGCAGCACCCGCTCGACAAACACGGCGATGGCCACCGCGCTCAGGAGCAACAGCAGCCACACAATCGGTCCGCCCGCAGAAAGTAACGTCGGCAGCATGGGTTTCTTATAGGGAGTGGGCGGGGATGGGCAAAGTTCAATCTTCGCGGAACGCGCCTGAAGACCGGGGCACAGACAAGCCGTTGACCGTGGCCGGAGCTCGTCCCTGCTCTCCCCTCAAGGCGCGGAAGAAAACTCCGGGAGTTGGCAATCGAATGGGGGCAAAAGAATGAGTTGGGCGCATCCCACTTTCCTGCAGAACGGACGCGAGTCGGTGCTTCGGGCTGAAAGCCCGGCATTCGCTAGCCTGGGGTGAAGCCCCAGGTCAACGGGGCCACGAGGAAGCCGAGCGCTGTAAGCGCGTCACCTTGGCGACCGGGCGGCGGCGTGGCGGGCTTACAGCCCTCGGCACGGCCTGGCGGGGCCACCTGGGGCTGCGTTCACTACGTTCACTCCACCCCAGGCTGACGAATGACAGGCTTTCAGCCCTGCCGACCCGAGTTGCAAGAAACTAAGATGCGCCCGAATGAGTTTCCATAGGAATAACTCGCTTGCCATCCGGTTGACGGGTCTTGAGGCCTCCTGCTTCCCCGCTGTTCCGAGTGGAATGAATGGCCGGAGCGGCAAGCAGGACATCCCGACGGGATGCCAGCCATTTGCCGAGGGTAAAGCGTCAAGTGATCCCCCCGGTGCCAACGCCGCGAAGCCAAGCACTCTGAAAGGGTGCCCAACCCACATCCCAGAGCACCGCTGCTCGCATCCCTTCGGGATGCGGGAGCCATTGTGGCCCGGTTCCGGGGGCGTCGTCGCGCTGCGCGCCCTCAACCCCCGGCCAATCGCTGGCAACCCTCCGGGTTGACCTGGCTGCAACCCACACCCACTTCTATTCCACTCAAAGCAGCGAGGAACCCTCCACAAAATAGTCACATCAGTGTTCGAGTAGCTGAAGTCGGGGTAATCCCGGGTTTCGAAGCCGGAACCGCAGGGGACGCGAGACAGGCGGATGGAGGACGTTCACGCAGCAGCAGGCTGGGGGATGAGTGCATGAAACACCCGGTTCGCCCGGGCAGGTTTCTGCGTCCTGAAGTCCGCGCTTCCCACCCATGGCTCGCGTCCGACTTCGACATTCGGGTTGATCCTAGATTCCCATCGCTACTTCTGACTGGGATTATCGCGGAAGAGAGAACGCTCCCGCAGCCCACGGAAAACCTGCGCGTCCGCTGCGTAGTCGGCAGGAGAAACGCCCAGGCCATCGTGCAGCAAGCGCATGTAACCTGCCACCTCCGGGGAAGGCTCGCCGTCCAGATGGGCTTCGCTGAGGACGTTGGCGAGCACACACCGGCGCTGAGCGGGCTGGAGCATCCCGTTCAGCACGGTGACGAGGCCCTCCGGGCCAAGCTGCTCCAGATAAGTCTGGCCGGAGTTGATGGCATCGGTGGACTGGATGCGCCGCTCCAGCGCCTTGACGCGACGCTCGGCTGTTTCAGGATGATTCTGGATGACGCCGAGCAACGCGGCGCAGAGCAGGTTGACCGGCGTCCAGTCAGGCCCGGAAGGAGTCTCGTTGACGAGCACCCCGACCGAGGCGGTGGCGAGAATTGTGTCGTAGCAACGTTGATACCGCTCCTCGCTCATGCCCGCCGACAGCCGCCATTCCTCCAGCATGGTGATTTCCTCGTGGGCGAGCTTGTTGTCGCTAAAGCCCATCTCAATGAGGCTCGCGATGACGCACTCCTGCTGCAAGGGCGTGAGCAAGCGGGCCGCCTCGACCAGCAACTTGGCAAAACCATGCTTCACCACCCACGCGCCGCCGCGATGAAAGGAGTGTTGGTTGCCGAAATTTGCGACAACCCAGTCCAATTCCTCCTTGGCGAGCTCGCCGTCTGCCTGTGCAAGCGCATAGGCCGCCGCCGCGCAAACCAGATGCGGCGTGAGCGCGGCTGGTGGGCGTAGCGTGTTGACCGAGTCCATGGACGGCTGCAGTGCGACGAGCTTTTGAAGAGCCATGTCCTCCGACGTCGGCAGCCGCAGGACAAACTCCGCCTCGGGAAAGCGGGCTTGAAAAAGCAGCTTGTCGCCATCCGAACCGGCAATCAGCGAAGTGGCCTCGGATATCCGATAGTCGTGCCGCATGAACTCGCCGCCGGCGGGCCTGGAGAAACAGGAGAGCACCGTGCCATCGCAAGCCACCCACGTCAGTCCGTCCTCGCCAGTGATGTCGCAGGTCGCACGCAGGACGATGTGCGGCTCGCGCTTGAACTCCCCGACGAACTCTTGCTGTAGCTGTGCTGGCAGACCCATATGGAGTGCGCAGCGTAAGCCGGGAGCCGACGGAAATGCACACGGAAAATCCGCCGGCCCTGAAGCGGGGTGCAACTCAGTTTCTTGCAGACCGGACGCGAGTCGGTGCTTCGGGCTGAAAGCCCGGCATTCGCTAGCCTGGGGTGAAGCCCCAGGTCAACGAGGCCACGAGGAAGCCGAGCGCTGTAAGCGCGTCACCTTGGAAACCGGGCGGCGGCGTGGCGGGCTTACAGCCCTCGGCACGGCCTGGCGGGGCCACCTGAGGCTGCGTTCACTACGTTCACTCCACCCCAGGCTGACGAATGACGGGCTTTCAGCCCTGCCGACCCGGGTTGCAAGAAACTGAGACGCTCGCTGCCAACTGCCTGCCCAGAAAAACTTTTGACAAAGGCGTAACCCATTCCATAACGTGCGCGCCGCACTGGACTGGTCGGGGTCGTAGCTCAGTTGGTAGAGCACCACAATGGCATTGTGGGTGTCGCAGGTTCGATTCCTGTCGGCTCCACCATCAGTGCGGTTTCTCAAGGGATGCAACTTTGCGCGGCCTGTCGGATTTACAGTCTGGTTCCGCTCGCGCAGCTCTCGCCGCAACTCCTTTTTCCTTCCAAGCCTCCGGGTGACGGCATCGCTTCGGTGCTCGCCGCCAAGACTGCGGTCAATCCCCGCAAAGCCGTTTGGACTCGCGCCGCATTTAACTCCGCGCATTCGCCCGGAGGCGCGAGGACTGGCCGGTTTCATCCATCTCGGTTTGCACGGTCAAGGAGTGGTTTGCGGGCTGAGCTGCAGCGCGGCGACAGGAATGGTGTCCGCTCACGATGGCTGGCGACGCATTCTGCCGCCCCTCCGGGGCTTGCGACGCTCTGCCGATGAACCCGCGGCTTGCGCCGTGGGCTACTCTCTGTCGCAACTCCGTTGCTGCGACCGCCCTTTCCCGCGCGTTGGTGGAATTTTCACACAACCTGTTCAGGCCGCAGAGACATGCCGAGACCAACAGGCAGCCGAATGCATTTTGCCTCCCCGCCCTGCTGCGCCGCGAACGCCGCGCCCGCTCGTCCGCGTGGTTGAACGCGGAGACGGGCGTGAGCTGCACCCGCACGCCGTTGTGGATCCGGTTCAAGCTCTGGCAGGTGAATGCGAGGTCCAGCCAGTGCCACCGGCCCGTGTCGATGATTTGCCAGAAGCCCGGCGGCATCGTGTTCGGGTCCACATGCTCCTGAGGCTCGTCCACGACGAGGAACTTGCGGCCCGGCAGCGCGCCGCACAGTGACCACACGTCGCGGCAGAGCTGGTCAAAGGCGGCGGCGCAGTCGAAGGCGAAGACGTGGCAGGAGTCTGATTGCTGACCGCTCCCCTTCCCCATACTCTCCCTCACGCCGATGCCCGACGACCTCCAAGCCCGATACGACGACGCCATGTTCGCCTTCAGCCAGGGCGACTACGACACAGCCATCGCCGGCCTGCGCGCCGTGCTGGCCGCCGACCCCGCACGCTTCGACGCCCAGCTCTCGCTCGGCATGGCGTATTGCCGCAAGAGCGACTTCGCCACCGCCATCGCCGAGGGCCACAAGGCCGAGCAGATGCGCCCACACGAGCAACTCGTCCACACCAACCTCTCGCTCTTCTACATGAGGGCCGGCAACAAAGTGACCGCTGAGCACCACGGCCTCCAGGCCCGCATCGCCTCGTGGAAAGGCAACATGGCTGCGCCTGGCGCGCCCCCCACTGCTGCGAGCGACCCCGACCTCGAACTCGCCAAGCCCGCCCCGCAGTCTTTCAAGCTCCCCGAGAAATTCCCCGACCAGCCGTGGAAGAAGAACAAGAAGTTAGGGTGACGTGTTCCGTGTTGCGTGTTCCGTGAAATGGCCGACAACCTCCAATGTCAACTCTGCCATCGCTCAGTGAGCGCCCGCGCCGAGCCGCCGGTGTTCTTCGCGTAGCTCTTCAGCCTTTGAATCCTCATGCCTGACTTCCTCCCCGCCCTCGAAGCCTCCGCCCTGCCGCCCGGCAAGGGCGAGACAATCGAGCTTGGCGGCCAGCGCATCGCAGTCTTCAACGTGGGCGGGCAGTTCTACGCACTGGACGACGAGTGCCCGCATCGTGGTGGCCCGCTCGGCTACGGGTGGGTGGACACCGACGCGTGCCGGGTCACGTGTCCGCTCCACGGCTGGGCCTTCGATCTGAAATCTGGCGCGGGCATCACCGTGCCCGCGCGCCCCGTGCGCTCGTATCCTGTGCGCGTGATGGAGGGAAAGGTTGAGGTCAGTGTTCAGTAATCAGTGTTCAGTATTCAGTTGTCGGCGAGATTGCGCCTCACCGGCAGCGAGGTAGTGTCTCGGCACTGGAAACTGAAAACTGATTACTGAACACTTGCCCCATGAAATCTTCCTACGAACTCGCGATGGAACGGCTGAACAAGCAGGCCCCCTCCGCCAAGCTCACCTCCGCGCAAAAGGCCCAGCTCGCCGACCTCGACTCGCTCTACAAATCCAAAATCGCCGACCGCGAAATACTCGTCAAAGGCCAGCTCCAGAAGGCCGCGGAGAAGGGTGATGCCGAGGCTTACGTGCAACTGGAGAAACAGCTCGTCAGCGACCGCAAGACCTTGAATGCCGAGATGGAGGAGAAGAAGGAACGCGTCCGGGCGGTCAAGGACTGAAGCACCACACACCTGCGCTGACTGGCACCAATCCGATTTCCCGTCAGTGCAGGCCATCGCAGGTCAGCGGTTCAAAACTTTCCGCAACACCTCCGCAACTGGAATGTCCTCCACAGCACAACCCGCCGGCCTGCCACCCGCGCTGGCCGCGCTGCGCTCGAACAAGCCGCTCCTTTTCCTGCTCGCGGGCGCGCTCGGCGGCGCGGCGGGTTCGGTGCTCGCGGAGTTCGCACCGGGCGGGGGACGCGACGCCCAGCCTCTGGCGCTCGTCATCGCCACCGGCATCTGGTCCGCCATCGCGGCGAGCGTGCTCTCCACCGCGCTGTTCGTCGCTGGCGAATGGCACCAACGGCGCGACATCCGGCCCCGCAGCGTCCAGAATATCCTCTTGTTCGGAGCGCTTGCAGGGTTTGGCTCCGGAGCGGTGGCACAAGCGGCATTCTCGGTGAGCATCGGCCCGGCGGCTTTTCATGCCATCGTCGTGCGCACGGCATGCTGGGCGTTGATGGGTGCATTGCTGGGCGCGCTGCTGTCGCGGCCGGTGCCGAACTTGGGACTGCTGCGCGGATTGGTTGCGGGTGCGATGGGTGGCGGCCTGGGCGGCATCGGCTTTCTGCTGGTCGGCGCGGTGCTGCCAGATGCAATGGGCCGCCTCGTGGGCATCGGCACGCTCGGCCTTGCGCTGGGACTCGCGATGATTGTGGTCGAGAAACTTTTTCGTGAGGCCAGCCTTGAAGTCATCTGGGCGCCGAACGAGACGACGAACTTCAACCTCGGCGCGCAAGCCGTGACCATCGGCGGCGGAGAGGATCACGTCTTCGTGCGCGGGCTGCCGCCGCGCTTCGCCAGCATCGCGTTCGCGAACGGCGTCATCGAATACGTCGAGACGGCCACCGGCAAACGCACGCCGCTCAAGGACGGAAGCCGTCTGGAAATCGGCAGGCTGAACCTCGTCATCCACGCCGCCAAATAGGCCAGCGCGATGAAGTGGACGCGCCTGTCCGCTGTCGTTCTGCGAGGATTTCCTGCCTGCAGCGGGAAAGATTGGCTAGCCGCAGCGCGGCGGCAGATCATCAGTCGCCGATGCCATCGCTGCCGAAGTCTGCTGCCCCGCTGGGGCCCGGTCCGCGCGCTACTAATTCCACCTCGTCGGCCATCCGCCAGCACCACCACATCGGGAAGAAGCCCACGACGCCGAACGCGCAGTCAATCAGCCGCCAGCCCAGCGGAATCCCGCGCACCGCGCCGAACACCAGCGCCCACGGCACCACCGCCACGCACGCAAGCATCCCAAACTGAAACAGCCATTTGTTCCGCACCGGGTCGCGCCACGCGCCGATGAACGCGATGGCGATGACGACGTGCCCGAACGCCAGCCAGTCCGTGCCGTAGGCGAGGAAGGGGAACTTCGCATTCGTCTCGCGCAGCGCGTCGCCGACGCGATGAATCCAGCCCGCGAGCCCATCGGTCCCCTGCCCTGCCATCCGCTCCAGCACCGCCAGCTCCGTCTCCAGCGGAATCGCCGTCAGCCCGCTGACCACGAGGCCGAAGATGAAGAACGCCGTCCACGCGCGGAGGCGGAAGAGAGTGGATTTGTTGGTTTGCTTCATAAGCGTGTCCGCGCCTAGTCTGCGCACATGTTTCGGGAGACTGGCAGCTTTCTTCGGTTCCAGATTCATTCCGTCTTCCTCGCGATATTGGTGGCGTGTGCCTTGTTGACAGTCCCCACTTCAAGTCGCGCTTTCTCGCTGCTTGGTCCATTCGCCCCGTGGATGACTCAGGAGCTTGGCTACCAGTTGCCGTGGCAATTGGGCGGGCCTATGAACATCGGCGAGGGTTACCGCTGGAATGTGCCATGCGTAACCTACGGCTTCGATTCTGCGTTCCTCAACTACTTCGGCACGAACGGCGTCGCAGCGGTCGAGGAAGCCGTCGCGCAATTGAACGCTCTGCCACCGGCCAGCGATCTGACCTCCACGAGTTATCCCTCGATTCCGCTCCTTCCCCCCAACACCACCGCCGCCACGCTTAATTACTTGGACCTCCGCTCCAGAGCACTGGCCACCTTGTTGCAATGCCTCGGTCTTACAGTCGCTCAGGAAAATGTCTACACCTTGCGGTCGATGCGAGTAACCGGCACATCCACCAATTTCATCGTGGCTCAGCGTAATTTTGACCCTGTCACCCTCACTACAACGAACCTGATAAATGGTGTCCTGTTCAGCTACTCGGTCAGGACTGGACTCCGCAGCAGCGAAACTCAATTTTACAATGACGCAGAAGAATCCCGAGTGTCGGGGAACTCCAGTGCGTCAGGCATCGCTGGCATCTCGGTGACATCCGGGACTGTCATTGGCAGCCCGAGCGCGGACGATGTGGGCGGGATCAAGTATCTTCTCCGCTACGGAAACATTACGCGCGAAGGACTCTTGCCCGACGTGCGTGGGGCTGCTCCCGCCCTGACGAACTGGGTCAACATCGCCCTCCGTCCCGGAGTTGAGAAAGTTACATTCGTGCGCCAGTCCTTCTCGGCAGCTAGCGGGGCTTTCCTGCCGATGACGAATCGCTACACCGATGCCTACTTCGACGGCGACCAGCTCAAACGACAGGAACTCGAACGCATTACTACCCAGCCGGATATTCTTTTCACTGGGCGCGACCTCGGGCTGGCATACAGCAATCCAATCCTCTTCGCAGCCGGGGGCGTGTCCAACTGGCTCAACAACGCCGCGTTGAATGGCCAACCCGACGGAGCGGGTCCAGGCATCATTCGCCCACCGATGACCATCGCCTTCAGCACAGTAGGCTTTTACTACTATAACTATACGACGCCGGGAATACGGTTCCTTGATGAGCGCAGTGCGTCACGCGGCCAGTCGTGGGCGAGATTCGACTCCGAGAATATTCTGGTGGCTTTCCCCCGGCCATCCCCTGACGGCTCACCGACGAAACTTCGGCTCAACTTCACACTCGGGAACATCGCCCGCGAGACGAGTTGGAATCTCTACGGCCCCACAGGTGCGCGGTTCTACTTGCAGCATTCGGCTGACCTAAGGAGTTGGACCAACTCCGCCGTTGTCACCAATACAGGATTTCCGCTGACCTACTTCCTGCCGATGGACACTGTCTCACGAAGCGTGTTTTACCGCGCCCTCCCGGAGTAGCAGCCCACATCAGCCACAACTGAAGTCATCGCTTGTCCTGCACATTATCCGACGCCTTCAGGCTGTCCGTCCAGTGGCTGACGAAGAACTTTTTCTCCGTCGGCAGGAAGGCGTCGCTGGTGCCGAGGATGGGCCGGAGGGCTGCCGTCATTTGCAGCAGCACGAGCACGAAGATGAGGGTCCACACGCGCAGGCCGTCACCGAACCGCGCGTTGAGCTGCTCGAAGCCGCGCGCGAGGAACTTCAGGCCGAAGCCCACCGCGATGGCCGCGAACGCCAGGTGCAGCGCGCCCATCGCCGCCACGGACTCGGTGCTTTGCGAGAAAACCCACGCCACCGGCGCGAAGCCGATGAGCAGCACGGTGGTGAGCGCGAGCAGGCCCGCCACAAGGCCGCACACTTCCGCCAGCCGCGTGTGCGCGCCGCTCAGGCACGCGAAGATGTAGAGGCTCGGCAGGCAGATGAGGCCGGAGAGGAGCAGCCCGCCCGCAATCTTCACCGGCGCGGCCCAAAGCTGGTCGCCGCCCGTGAACGTCCCGACGACCAGCCCGTAGGCCACCGCTCCCAGGATGGCGATGCCCAGCAGCACGAGGGTGAGCTGAATTTGTCCGGCCTGCGTAAGCTGGAACCAGACGCGTCGCGGCTGCCGCAGGATGGCCTCGCTCGCGCCGAACATGCCCGCGATGGGCACGCGCTCGGCGGGGTCGGTGCCCGGCGCGCCGGGGAGGGGTGGTGGCGGCGCGCTGGCGGAGGCCGGTTGAGGTGGAGCGGTGGTGGAGCCGGGAGACGGCTGTTCCGGTGGGATGGGCGGGGTGTTTAGCATAGGTGTGTTTTAGGTTTGTGGTTTCTGGAAAGAAGTATTGCCCACGGATAACGCGGATGACGCGGATTCAAATCGTGAGGCGGAGAATGTCGGCGGAATGCAACCGCACTTGCTGGCTGTGCCTGCCCCCATCCGCGTGTTCCGCGTTATCCGTGGGAAATGGGCTTTGTCTGCTTTCGCGTTCATTCGCGTGTTTCGCGGGCAAAAGTTTCTTCACGAGCCGAACAGCCGCCCCAGCGAGTAGAAGACCGCTTCGTAGAAGCTGCCCTTGAGCGGTTCGTCGCGGAGGAATTGCACGGGCAAACCCGGCGAGCCGACGAACGGGCGCAGTATCCACGCAAGCTGGCTGCCGAAGAACAGGTTGACCGACAGCCACGCAAAGAGGACACGTCGCGCCACCGACGCCCCGCCGCCGAGCCGTTCCAGCAGGCGGAGCAGGCGCAGGTTCGCCGCAATGCCAGCGAACGCGATGGCGGCGACGATGGTGAGGAGGATGAACGCGTGCGTCGTGCCCGCGCTCGCGCTGCGCGCCAGCGGCGGCGCGTTCCAGATGACGAACGCCAGCAGCGGCGCGACTCCGCCGAGGATGGCCCCCGCGATGGTGAAGCTCATCAGCACCGCAAGCAGCGACTGCCGCAGGCCGATGTTCACGCCGAGCAACGGCGCGAGCATGGCGTTGAGGAGCGCGTTGCCAAGCGCGGTGAACAGGAGGACAAGCGGGAGTTTAAGCGCCGTGAACAACGCCTGCTCCGGCGCGCGCCACCAGCCCATCGCCGCGCCAAACGCCGCCGAGCCACCGATGGTCACAGCCAGCCACGTCGCGACGCGCGCGGGTGAAACGGTGTCTGTCCACGGGGCGACGGCCTCCGTCTCGCCGCGCAGGAGGGCGGGGACTTGGCGGAGCTGGAGCGCGGCGGAGTTCATGCGCTTGGCAGGCGATTCGCCTGGGTCATTGTCCGTTGGATTTGGTCCCGAGCTTTTCGCCCATCAACCAGAGCAATGTGCCGGCGAAGCAGCCGACGCCGATGAAGAGGGAGCCGAAGATGATTTGCCCCGTTTCAGCGTCGCCGCCGGCGTGCGCCATCAGCGCCAAGCCGGGGACGGAGAAGAAGCCGAAGGAGAGGACGGCACCAGTGCGGGCGAGGGTTTTCATGCTGGTGAGGTTCATTTGGTTCACGCGGCCAACGCCGCTGGGGTTGGGGACGTAAGCCGTTCGAGGGGCGGCGGGCTATTGGAGTGCGGTGACTCGTCACCGCTTTCAGGAGGCGACTTGTCGCCGTCGAACAGGTCCTGGAGCTGGGATTCACTCGCACCACCCCGCTGGCGCGAGCCGTTGGGACCACGCCCGACTGGAACGCCTCGGGACTCCGACGGCGACAAGTCGCCTGCGGAAAGCGGCGAGAACTCGCCGCACTCCACAGCGCCATCAGCGAACGCCGCGATACGCCACAGTCCTTGCTCCACCGCATCAATCGTCGCGTCCGTGGTGCTCGTGCCGGCGGTGAGGCCGACGGTTTCCGCATCGGTGAACCACTCGGAGCGCAAGTCGTCAGGCCCTTGCACGTGATGCACGCGCGGGCAGTGGCGGGCGCAGGTCGCGACGAGTTCGCGCGTGTTGTTGCTGTGCGCGCCGCCGATGACGACGACCACGTCGCACTGGCGCGCGAGTTCCTCGGCGGCGGTCTGGCGTTGCTTGGTGGGCTGGCAGACGGTGTCCACGAAGCGGACTTCTGACAGCGGGAATCGCGCGCGAATGAAGGCGACGAGCTGGCGGACGCGCTCGATGGGCTGGGTGGTCTGCGCGGCGATGCCGAAGCGCGGGCGCTCGCGCAGCGCGGTCACGTCGGACTCGGTCAGCACGATGTCGCACTCGGCGAGGTCTTCGGTGAGGCCGCGCACTTCCACATGGTCGCGCTTGCCGATGATGACGGGGTGGAAGCCTTCGCGGGCGAGCATCTGCACTGCGCGGTGAGCGACATGGACGAGCGGACAAGTCGCTTCCAGCACGTGCAGGCCACGTTCGCGGGCGCGAGTCTTTGCCGCTTCCGATGCACCGTGGGCGGTGACCATCACGGTGTCGGTTTCTGCCGTTGCGGGCTGGCTGGCGAAGCGGATGCCTCGCGCACGGAGGTCGGCGAGGACGGTTTCGTTGTGGACCAGTTCGCCGAGAATGGTCAGCGGCTGACGGGCGGCTTCGGCTTGCGCGAGCGCGATGGCGTCGCGCACGCCGAAGCACATGCCGAGATGGGAGGCGCGGAGGAGTTTCATAACTTCATTTGGGGATAGGAAATAGGGAATGGGGAATGGGGTCTGGGGTCTGGCGTTTGGGGTGGAGCGTCAAGCTCTGCATTGACTTGTTGTTTGCACTGCAAAGTTAATGACCAGCAGCAAGGAGGTTCGTTCAAACGCGGAGTTCATTTCGTGGAGGGAACCTTGGCCGGCTCAATGCCGAACTGCTTGGTGATTTCCACAATCTCCGCCAGCAGTGCGACGTAGTTGCGGAAAGCCTTCTCGCCATCCGCCGTGAGCGCGAGCGTGGTGAGCGGACGGTTGTTTTGAAACGACTTCGCCACCGCGACGTAGCCGGCCTCCTGGAGCGTCCGCACGTGCGAGGTGAGGTTGCCGTCGGTCATCTGGAGCAAGTCGCGCAACTCGGTGAAGGCCATCTGTGGACGCGCCATCAGGGCGGACATGATGCCGAGCCGCCCCTTCTCGTGGATGACTCGGTCGAGTTGGAGAAATGGTTCAGCGTTCACGGCGTCGGAGGGCGAGATTCGGTGAGATACAGGTAACCGGCGGCGACGAGATGGAATCCGCCGAAGGTCGCACCCATGACGGCGTGAAAATTCGTGAAAAGCTGATGGCTGGCCAGTTCTGGCAGCCAATACCCCCCCACAAACAGGGTCGCAAGCAAAGCTCCTGCACCGATGAAGCCCCAGCCCAGCAAGCGAACACCGCGCGACGAATACTGGCCGGCAGCATTGAGGCCGCAGCCGTAAAAACCCATCCATACGCACATCAAAGGAGGTAACGCTTCTCCAGCGAGTGCGGACCGGCCAGTAGCAAGCAACAAGGCCACCGGCACGGTCAGCATGGCTCCCGCGCAAAGCGGCGCATACAAGGCCCCGATGACACGGCGCGATGCGGGCGTCGAGAACGGCTCCTTGGCCGTGATAGACTGCCGACGAACAATGAGCAATGAAGCGAGCGAGGCGAGCACTGCCGCGCAGAGCCAGAGGAAGAGAAAGCTGGTGATGGTTTGCCCCAGCACGATCAACCCAAGGCCTGCGGCCACGACGCCGATCA